>NZ_JAGSYI010000002.1:635609-953413 GCF_025685625.1 Acidicapsa acidisoli | reverse complement strand
GAAACCAGCCCCTGCTCGATGGACCAGATCATGAAGCCGTATCCGGCGTCGCCGCCCCAGAGTGTCCCGTCGCAATCGAAAACCGCAACCTTAGGATTCAGTTCAACAACCAGCCGCTCCATTTCAGCGGCAGTCCAGCCTGGAATCTCAACTTGTGTAGGTGTCACGCTTGTTCAACCTCGTCCAACCTCGCCCTGAGCGCATCCGAAGTTGGCCCCGTCCCAATTCAACCAATCTCTAACGGATCTGCATTCAATCGGCATTTCTACCATTTTCGCCTAGAACAGCCCTTTTTGCCTATTCCCGCAACGTGAACGTTTGGCGAATAGGGGCGGTCGCTGTAGACGGACATCGCATCCTGCGGCTGCATTGTCAATACAAAGATAAGCCGCCGCGAAGAACACGAACCACTTCGCGGCGGCCTGCGGAGTAGCAGCTTACTTCTTGTACGAATTCAACTTATCGAGTGCCCGCTTCAACTGTTCCAGCTTCTGCCCGGCTTCGCCAAGCTTTCCTTCCGAGGTGAGTCGCTGATAGTCGGCGAAATCCCTGGAAGCCTCGGAAATGAGCCCGTTCAGATCGGCCACCGGTTGCGGCGCTCCAGCGACAGACTGCGCCGGAGCCGATGGCTGCGGCGCTTCCGTGGCGGTCAAAGAGGAGGCATTTCCGCCGAATAGCGAAGCCAGGGCCGCTTCGAAGGTCGTTCCGTAGGCGAGCTTGTCCTGCAACGCCAGCACGACAAGGCGTAGCTCCGGCATCGGGCTGCGCTCGGCCTGGAGGTAGATCGGCTCGGCATACAGCAGCGCCTTGCCGCAGGGAATGACGAGCAGGCTTCCGCGCCGGACGTGCGAACCTTGCTGGTTCCACAACGTCAACTGACCCGAAAGCTGCGCATTCTGATCGATGCGCGCTTCAATCTGAAGCGGACCATCCACCAGCTTCGTCTTGGGAAAGTCATAGACGACGGCGGTTCCGTAGTTGGCGCCGTCGCTCCGCCCCGCGATCCATCCGATCAGGTTGTTACGGTTGGCCGGAGTAAACGGCAGTATCTCAACGAACTCCTCGCCATCGTCGCCCGGCAGCTTCATCAGCACGAAATTCGGCTGCATCGCCATCGTTGTCTGCTCGCCGCTATCGCCGAGGCCGACTTCCGCGGCGACAGTCCACAGGTCCTCGCGGTTGTAGAAGACCTCGGGATTGGTCATGTGATAAAGACCGTAGACTTCCGCCTGCGTCTTCAGCA
Source organism: Acidicapsa acidisoli (assembly GCF_025685625.1). Classification (NCBI taxonomy): domain Bacteria; kingdom Pseudomonadati; phylum Acidobacteriota; class Terriglobia; order Terriglobales; family Acidobacteriaceae; genus Acidicapsa; species Acidicapsa acidisoli. Next base: position 952,170 of record NZ_JAGSYI010000002.1, on the reverse strand, counting down.
GAAGCTCCGGATATCTCACATGCTTGCCAAGTCCGGCTGGCATAGTCGATCTGTCCTTGAAGAGATCGGGAAATATCTGTCGATAAGTTGCCAGGATTGGATCCTGGTCATCGAAGACATAAAACGTAGTCGTCCCGTCGTATGCGTCGATCACCGCTTTCACGCTGTTGCGCAGGTAGTTGATCGATTGGTCGTCGACCCGGTAATGGCTGGAGTACGGATAGTTGTCAGAGGTAGTAAAGGCGTCAATCACCCACCTGAGCCTGCCATCGTTGCCCAGTACGATATAGGGGTCCTGCTCAAATGTCAGAAAGGGCGCAAGAGCCGATACGCGGTCGCGAATATTGCGCCGCATCAGCAGCCTGCTAGCTGAGTTCACGTCGTCGCTGAAGGGCAGTTTGCCGAGATCGTTGCGGTCAATGGCAATCAGAATCCGACGCAGGAAGCCACCCAGCACAATACCGCCCGTGCCCTCATACGAAGTGAGGCTGTTCGACTGCCCCTGCGGATAGTTGAACTCCTGCTGACGCGTCTTGACGTAGACATCGGTGTTGGTCATCTCGCCGAAATAGATCTCGGGCCGTTTCACATCAAGGCCCGACACCGTGCTCTGGACCGGCATGTTGCTCAACATCAGCGTCGGCAATCCTTCCGAGGTGAAGCCGTTCACCGGGTTCATGGTGATGCCGTAGCCGTGCGTGTAGATCAGCTTGTCGTTGATCCAGTTGCGGCTGCTCTCAGGCAGTTTGTCGACATTCAACTCCCGCGCGGCGAGCATCACTTCGCGCTTTTTGCCGTCGATTTCATAGCGATCGATATCGATGTCAGGGAAGTCGTAATAAGTGCGAATCTCCTGAATCTGGCGCAGAGTATCCTGCAAGGCATGCCAGTCCCACAGGCGGATGTTTTGCAAAGTAGCCTGATTGTTCGCGGGATCGGTAGCGCCTACCGTGGTTTCGGCCGGGAACTCGCGCTGCTGGAACTTATCCAGGCCAAATGCCTGCCGCGTCATCTCAATGTTGTTGGAGATATAAGGCTGTTCGCGAACCAACTCGTTCGGCTTCACGACAAAGTTACCCACATACCAGCCAACCACTGCAAACACCACATAGCAAACCGCGGCGGGCAGGATCGCGGCGACCAGCAAACGGCTGCGCGAGGCCTGGACCGCGCTAACTGCCGCTATGACCGCGCCGAGGACAAGCGCAATCGAGATCACCAGCATTCCGATGATCGAAACATGCGCGTCCGTGTAACTGACTCCCTGGAAGATTGTATGCGGATCGAATAACAGGTCGAAGCGGCCGACGTACTCGCGCAGAGCCGCAACCAGAAGCAGAAAAGCGACTGCAATCGAGAGTCCCCGCCACCGTGTCGCCGAGAGTCCATAACGCACGCGATGCCCGTCAAGCGCACCAAGGGCCGCGTTGGCTCCGCTGGTAATCAGCAGAAATAGGCCGGCGATGATGCAGGGAAGCACGGCAAGCATCAGCAGCCAGTTCAGCAGTATGTGCCACGCGGGCAGGGTGAAGAGATAAAAGTTGAGAGGCATGCCAAAGATAGGGTCGGCCACCTTGCCGCTGGCTTGTGGCGCATACCAGAAGAGCGCCAGCGCAGGCCACTCGGCCATCATCGCGGCTCCGCTGATTCCGGCAACGAGAAGCGAGACGCCGACGGCCAGAACGCGGATAACCGGCTCGACCGACAGCTTTACCGGCTGCCCGGCGATGATGATGGTGTGGCCGCTGGGCAAATCCGCATAATGCGCCCGCCGCAGCAGGCCAAATGTTCCGTAGAGAACAAGGAAAGTGACTACCGCGAAGGCAGCGAAGATTCCCCACTGCAAGCCCAGCGATTTCGCGAATACTCCGCCATATCCCAGCGACCGAAACCAGAGCGCCTCGACAAAATAGGAGAGCGCCGTCCGGCTCCCAAAGAGAATCACCGCGACAACGGCTACGAAAAAGATAACTTTGCGACGACTTTTTCGCGTCGGATAGGTGTCTTGCGGCCAATCAATTGTTTCCGGCAATCCTCAACCCCGCTTTATTCGCTCGTACCCATCAAAATTGCATAAGCCGCGCCTGTAAGTCGTTGCGGCCGGAAGCCTGGCTTCTGAAACCACGCCGTGCCGATGCCCGGCAAGCTCCCTCAACCAATGTAGTCCTCTTCCGCTAACCCTGCACGGACGCGGCGATAACACGTAGTCAATGTTTGCTCTGCATCGCTTCGCGCTTTATCAGGTGCAGAATATATTCCCCCGCGCCGTATCCCACCATGGGCAACGCGCCTGTAGGGTCGCCAATTTTTCCAGGAAACAGGCGGCAAGGCAAAGCAACATACATCTCAGGGATAATGTTGTGATCCGCAGCTGCCTTGCGAACGATGCGTTCGAGAATCGCAGCCGCTTCAGCATTCCTTCCCAGCCGCCAATACACCTCCGCAAGGCTGAAATCGACAAACAGAAATTCCTGCCTCTCATACCAATACTCGAAGATGGCCGGATCAGTGTATGTACTGCGCACACGCCTGTAGCCGCCTGAATCGACCTTCAGAAGCTCCATTCTTTGAACGGTATCGCGCACGACAGCCAGATCCGTGACAATTCCAAAATCGATAATTGCCAGCAGGGCGCCATCAATGTCGTTCTTCACCCCTTCCTCAAGGGTTCCTCGCAGCTTACCTTCCCGTATAAACGCGGCATTGAACCCCTTCTGCAACAGGGACACCTGATTCAGAATCTGGGTGCGCGTCGCATCATCCCCCGCCCGCTGTGCGACCTCCGCAAAATCGCGCAAGCCCACAATAGCGGCAGCCGTGGAAAACGCGAAGTGCTTCTTGTCTTTCTGGTGCTCCTCCCAGATCGAAGTGTCGGCATCGACAATCAAGCCATCGCCGTACTTCTGCAAGTTGGCAATCAGCGGCTTCATCACGAAATCCCTCGCGCTCTCGTAGAGCTTTCCGCGATAGGTGGCCGTGCGCAGCAGATCAGGATCGTCATATAACTTGAGATATTCCCCCAGCACCCACAACGCCTCGCCCCAATCATCGAACTCGATATTGGTATCGCCTTCCTGGGTAAAGAATGGCTCCTCCGAGCCGTCCCCAAAATAGCGGACAACCGAGATCTGATAATCGGCCCCTTGCGTCTGTTCCCGCATCTTTCCCGTTGGCTGAGCGTTGAAGTAAGCCAGCAGCGCAGCACGAGCCTCATCGCGATGCCCCATGCGTGCCAACGCAACAGCCGCATACGACATGTCGCGCACCCACGGCGTCACCCACGCGCCATCGGGCAGGCTGGCAACGATGAGGCCGAAGTTGTGCCGTCCGGGCTGGTTAGGCTCACGGCTCTGCGCAATCCGAAGCATCACCTCGCTTTGACGCCACAGATGCCGCTCTAGTTCACTGGCGAAGTGGACGGACGGCTTGACGCGCCATTCCTCAAGTTCTGCCATCTCCCGCTTTACCAGCGCCTGCGGCGCGAGTCCGGCGCGCCACCGGATGAAGTCCTGAGCAGCCTGTTCCAGTTCGTCATCGCCTTCCACCGAAACCAGTGCCCATGCCAAGCTTGAAGCGAGAACCTGCTGCGGTGAGACAGAATGCGCTCGCTCAGTACCCAGCGGAATGAGCAGCAATGACTCCGGCACATCGTCGAATTTCAGCAATTGCATCTCGACGCTCGACAGGCGCACAGCTTTTTGGGACCGGACGGGATGCCTCCATTCCACCTGCAAGCCACCCGGACGCGCATTTCCACCTCCCGGTTCCCAACTGAGAACGAGAGCCGCCCGGCGCAAGCCGAAGGGCATATACACAGTTCCTTCGCCATTCCCGCTGCGCACGCGGACAATGTGGGAATCTTCCTCGTAATCAGCCGACGCGCCGGGCAACGCGCTTTCGCCCCAGCCAATACTCTTGATGAAATTAGCGGTTTCCACTCCTTCACTGAGCGGATTACCGGGTTCAGGCCGGACAAAGCTGTACGGATGCGTGTAGAACCCTGTGATCGTGGCTGTTTCCGGCGACACCACCGCGAACCCGAATCCATTGCCGGTGACAAGGTGCGAAGCAACGGCGTCCGAGGATGCCAACAGGCTGGCGCAAGCGATAGCGAAGAGGATGCGGATAAAGCACATGGCCCGCTCAGTTTCGCCGTAATGGCTTGAATTCCGCAACTCACCCGGCGATTCCGGCCAATGGGCTTTCAAACGGATGGTTGGCCCGGCCCCGTAAAGCCAGTCAGCTTAAGAAGTTGCCTTAAAAGTCCTGAAAATGCCGCGGTAACGCCGAATCCGCCAAAACTTGCGTTGACTTTCTACCAGCCAATTCTTACAGTCTAGTAATTCAACGCAGCGCAGTCGATACAAAAGCCACCTTAGCCGATTTGCCGAAAAGGGGTTTTGACTATGAAACGCAAGATGGTTGCCATGAATTGTCCGAGATCGTCCGAAGCATCAGGCGATGCAAGATTTCCGAAATTTCTACTTTCCGGTGTCGTCTTTGTTCTCGCACTATTAATTGCTCCGGCCATTCATGCCCAGGCCACTGGAAGCTTCTCCGGCAATGTTCTCGACAAGTCCGGATCGGCCGTACCAGGGGCTACAGTCATCGTTACCGTTCAGGAAACGGGCCTGGCCCGAGACAGCAAGACGGACACTTCCGGGCACTACCTGATCCCTTTACTTCCCGCTGAAACCTACACCGTGCATGTGGATGCGCCTGGCTTCCGAAGCGCTGAATCCAGAGATTTAACCCTCCACAATGAGGAAGCTCGCGAACTCGACTTTTCACTCGACCCCGCCACCGTAAACACGACCGTGGAGGTTTCCGGTGACGCGGTCGCTGTCGAGACAGCCAATCCATCGCTCGGTCAGGTCATCACTTCCCAGGAAGTCTCGCAACTCCCCTTGAATGGCCGCGATTTTGTGCAACTCGCCACGCTCACCGCCGGCGCCACGGCAGAAACCAACCCCAACAGCTTTTTCACCTCCGGCAGCGACAGCGAGGTGGCCGCACGCGGTTCCTTCTCCCTGTCAGTCGGAGGCTCGCGCCCCAACAGCACGGACTGGCTGCTCGATGGCGTCGACAATAACGAACTGACTGCTGGCGGCATCGGCATCTTCTCCTCAATCGACGACATCCAGGAATTTAAGGTTCTGACCTATACCTACTCCGCCGAATACGGCACGCGAGCCGGGCCGACCGTGCTGGTCACCACAAAATCCGGGACCAACGATATTCACGGAACGCTCTTCGAATTTGTGCGCAATACAGATCTCGATGCCAAAAGTTACTTTGCCACCGCGCCGGAAAAATTCAACCTAAACCAGTTCGGCGGCGCGATCGGCGGACCGATTCGCAAGAACAAGACTTTTCTCTTCGTCGATGGCGAACAGAAATATCAGCTCCACGGGATTGCCTTTACGGGCCTGGTGCCTTCGATGGCCATGCGCACGGGCGACTTTTCCAACGACGCTTTCGGCAACCCTGTTTCGGGTCTGGGCATCGTGAATCCGAATATGATTGGCGCGTCAACCAGTGCGACGGTCTATCCCAATGTGTATTTCCAGTGCGACAGCGCGGGAAATCCGCTGGCTGCGAATCCCGATGGAAGTCAGGCTTCGGGCATTCCTTGCAACAAGATTCCATCCGGGCTGATCAGCAGCATCGGACAGGGGATGATGAACATTTATCCCGCGCCGAACGCCAACAACCCCAGCTCTGGCTACAACTACGTCAATGAGCCGGTGCGTGAACTGGATGAAACCAAGTTCGATGGCCGCCTGGACCACACGCTGTCCGGCAAGGACAATCTCTTTGGCCGGTTTAGCTACGACCAGGCGTATTCGTTTGTGCCTGGCGGTGCGCCGGGGCTTGCCGAGTCTAACGCCTTCGGCAGCAACGAGCGGATTAGAAACCATGCGCGCAATGCGGCTATCGGCGAGACGCATGTGTTCTCTCCCACGATGGTCAACCAGGCGAGCTTTGGCTACAACCGCATCTTCGACTACATCGATTCGCAAGACAATGGGACTTGCGCCTCTGCTAACCTCGGCATTCCCGGCGCCAATCTGGGATGCATCAACGGCACCTGCCCTCCCGGCGCATATAGCTGCGGCCTTGTCTCGACGGAATTTCAGGGAGGCGGCCCCGGCTTTTGGTCCCTCGGTGATCGCGGCTACTCTCCGTTCCAGGGTGGAACCAACATCTACTCTTTCAAGGACACGCTGAGCTGGGCTCTGCATAAGCATGACCTCAAGATGGGGCTAGACTTCCGCGGCAACCAGATGAACGTGGGCACCGAGGCCTTTCAGGATGGCTTCTGGATCGTCGGCGTTTTTGGCAACTTTACCGGCCTCAGCAGCGCCAACGTTCCGGGCAATACCGAGGCGGATTTCCTTCTCGGCATCCCCGGCCTTGCCATTCATGACCAGACCTACGACGGGCCGGTCACTGGGCGCCGCTGGAAGATCTATCGACCATTCATCGAGGACGATTGGCGCGTCACTTCATCGCTCACCCTCAACCTCGGCCTAGCCTGGGATTTGACGACTCCGACCACGGAGCAGCACAACCGCCTGGCTAACTATATTCCCGCAACCGGCCAGCTTCTCGTCGCCAATCAAAATGGCGTGAGTGCCTCAGCCGGCGTACAAATGGACAAGACCGCTCTCGAACCGCGTATCGGCGCCGCCTGGAAGGTCCTCGGCAGCGAGAAGACCGTCCTCCGCGCAGGTTACGCGCTCTATCACGACTCCGCCTGGAGTCAGGGCGCGCAGGGCCTTTGGCAAAACCCGCCCTTTCTCGGCGAGTCGGACGCTTTTCCCGCCACCTTCTCCACCGGCTGCGCCTTCTCCACTTCGTATTGCGCCACCGTCCTGGGAGGCACCCCCGAGAACATCAGCCTTTCCAACGGATTCGCGACCATTCCAACGCCGCCGACCGCCGCTGCGTTTACAGGCTCGTTCTATACCGAGCCCACCAATCTCAAGCTGGGCCGGGTGCAGCAATTCAACGTGAACATCGAGACCCAGTTGGCCGGCAATCTGGTCCTGACCGAAGGCTACGCCGGTTCCCGGGGCACACACATTCTCGTGGCCGGCAACAACCTCAACACCAGCGGTCCCAGTGGATGCGTCGCGGGCGGTTCCTACATGATCGGCTGCCTGCCTGGCGGTGCGCCGTACACAGCGCCCTATGCTGCTACCGACCCCGGGGGCAATGCCATTCTCCTCTTCGGCGATGTGGGCAAGACCAACTACGACTCGCTGCAGGTCAAACTGGAGACCAAGACGCCGCAGCACGGCCTCTATGCTCTGTTTGCGTACACGTGGTCTCATACGTTTGACAACGGGTTAACCGATGGCCTGGGTTCCGAGGTGAGCGCTCCCTTTTTCCCACTTCCCAACTGGCAACACCTGGATTGGTCCTTATCGCAAATCAATCTTGCCAACAGCTTCACAGGCAGCGTGATCTATGACTTGCCCTTTGGCCGCGGAAAGCAGTTTGGCAACAATTGGAATGGCTTGACCAACGCCATGCTTGGCGGTTTCCAATTGACGCTGATCGAACGAGCATCTTCGGGCTTTCCCGTTCCATTGATCGATTCCAACAACCAGTCCGGCGTCACCTTCAATACCGGCGGCAATGACAACAATTGGAACCGGCCTGACATGGTCGCAGGTTGCGATCCTCACGTCGCGAACCACAGCAAGCTGCAATGGATCAACGCGTCCTGCTTTGTGGCGCCCCCGGCCGGCCAGTTGGGAGATGCGGCGCGGGTCCCGGTTGTCGGGCCCGATTTCGTCAACACGGACTTCTCCGTTGTCAAACAGTTCGCGCTACCTCGCAGAGAGATGGGCTTGAACTTCCGCGCCGAGTTCTTCAACCTTTTCAATCACACACAGTTTGGTTCGCCGGTGAACGATTTAAAAGCTCCGGGATTCGGTGCTGTCAATTCCACCGTGAATAATCCTCGCCTTATCCAACTCGCCCTGAAACTGTCGTTCTGAAATTGGGCAATGTCGGTTCGAGTCAGGAGCGTTGGAGTCAGGAGCGGCCCAGCTCCTGACTCTAACGGACAGCCCTAATTCCCCATTGTTAATAAAGTTGATTCCGTATTGAGTGTGGTTCTCGAATCGGTCGTCGGTTCTCCGCTTGAGCATTCCGAAGCACATAATCGAACTAGAGCATTTTAGGAAAAGGCCTAGACCACAGAACAGATGGTCGCGTCGCCTTCTATCAAAGAAACGTCACTCCTTGCTGCACTCTCTGAACCACACTATTTCCGAACATGCTCCAGGAGCCCGAAGTCTCTGCGGATGGACACTGCGCGCAATCTCGGCCTGCTTCAGGAGTACAGGACCTACCTGCGCGTCGAAAAGGGCCTGCGCCCGCTCACCTGTGAGGCCTACGACAGCGACCTCAAGACCTTCGCCGAGTTCCTCGAAAGCCGCCACGGCGTTCTGCTGACAGCCGCGCAGCAGGACGTAGCCGCATTTCTGGAGCATCTGCGAACGCACAACATCGACTCTCGCTCGGCCGCGCGCAAACTCAGTTGCATTCGCGGCTTCTATAAGTGGCTCCTGCTCGACCGCCGCATCGATCACGACCCGACCGTGAATATCGAGTCTCCGAAAGCATGGAAGGTGCTGCCCAAATCGCTCGCCGAGTCGGAAGTGAACGCAATGCTGGAAAGCGCCGAACTGTCCGCCAGGCAATCCGTGAGCCGCCCCCTGGCCCATGCCATGGCGCTGCGCGATCGCGCGATTCTGGAGTTGCTATACGCCGGCGGTCTGCGCGTCTCCGAGGTCACAACCCTCTCCACCAGCGATCTGGCGCTCGATTCCGGGCGTGTTCTGGTGCGCGGCAAAGGCGACAAGGAACGCATTGTCCCGCTGGGAGCGGCAGCCCTCGAAGCGCTGAGTCTTTATCTCAAAGAGGGTCGTCCGCATCTGGCCCGCGTCCGCGCCAAAGCCCATTCGGCCGATGGCGCAAAGCTCTTTCTCTCCCTGCGCGGAATGCCGCTAACCCGCCAATCCGTCTGGATACTCGTCAAATCCCGCAACAGCGGCGCAAGCCCGCACACGCTGCGCCATAGTTGCGCCACGCACATGGTTGAACACGGCGCCGACCTGCGTTCAGTGCAACTCCTGCTCGGTCACGCCGACATCTCCACCACGCAGGTCTACACCCATCTTGCGCTGGGCAGGCTCAAGGCCGTGCATCGCCAGCATCATCCGCGAGCCATACGTCGCGCAACCGCCGAATCAGAAGAGAACGCGGCTCACGATCAGATCCTTGAGGAGAAGCCGCAATGAGCGTACTTCCCGATCCAGTGGAGGAAGAATTCGGTTCTCCGAAGGACACGGGCTTCAGCCCGCTCATAGAAGCCACAGAGCCTGCCGGGGCTTTAGCCCCTGAGGGACATCCCTCGCCACTCGGTCAACTGGTAACCGCCTATCTCGCTGTCCTCGCCAACGAACGCGCTAGCTCGCCTCACACGTTGCGGGCCTACGGGCGCGAACTGCACAGTTTCGTCGCCTACATCCTCAAAGCGCAAGGCCCAGAAACCCGCCCTTCGGCGATCGAACACACCCGCATCCGAGCCTACCTCGGATCGTTGTATCAACGTGGCCTTTCCAAGGCTTCCGCAGCCCGTGCACTCGCCGCCGTGCGGAGCTGGTTTCGCTGGCTGGCGCGCTTCGGCCATGTCGATCAGAATGTCGCGTCGCTCGTAGCGACCCCCAAGCTGCCGAAGCACCTGCCACGCGTGCCGTCTATCGAACAGATGAATCGCGTCGTCGATTCCATCGGCGATAAAGAGGACGCTGCGGCAAGCTGGCCCGCGCGCGACGCCGTCATCTTCGAATTGCTCTACGGCTGCGGCATCCGCAACGCTGAACTCACAGGCCTCAACCTCGCCGACATCCACTGGGCCAACGAGGCGATCCTCGTTCGCGGTAAAGGCCAGAAGCAACGCTACGTCCCACTCGGCGACGCGGCCGCGCAGGCCGTGCGAACCTATCTCGCCGAACGCCAGGCGCGTTTGTCAGCAGCGCAGCGCAACACCGAGGCATTGCTGCTCAATCTGCATCTGCGCGGCAACGGCCGGCTTTCCACGCGCTCCGTAGCGCGCATTGTCAAGCGCATCGCCATTCAGCGTGGCCTCTCGTCCGATGTGCATCCGCACACGCTTCGCCACGCCTTCGGAACGCATTTGCTCGAAGAAGGCGCCGACCTGCGCAGCATTCAAGAGTTGCTGGGCCACGAGCGATTAAGCACCACCCAGCGTTACACGCAGCTCACAGCCGCGCAGTTGACCGTCGTGTACGACAAGACCCATCCCCGCGCCAAGTAGTCTCGGGCAGCGTCAACCCTCGCTCGTCGGGTTGATGATCGTGCGCACTTCCAGCAACGCATCGGCTGGAAAGCCACCCTGGCGGGCGTGTTCCCGAATCATTTCGGCATTCGGCGCAATGTAGATGCAGGTAATCTTGTCGTCCGTAACATACGATTGCACCCATTGAATCTCCGGTCCCATTCCACGAAGAACACAGTACGACTACTGCGAGATTCCCTGCAGTGGCTCGGAGGTGAGTTTCCCCGCGCCTGGGATATTTCTTCCGATCAAAAACTTCGGCATTCCCTTACCTCAATCCAGAGTCGGATGGACCATTCTACCCACACCAGCTCTGAGGCAAACAGGGCGTACATTCTAAGTTCTCAAGAATTTGCATCATGCTGACCAAATGCGGCGCTCCTACCTGCCGTTTCGTATCCTGAGCTGTTGATAGAGTGCCCATTTTTCGAGAATGACTTTGAGCCGAGTTGCCTGTTCCGGTGGCATAGGTGCTCGCCTTATCTTGCGCAGAATGTCTTTGTACATATAGCCCGAACGAAAGAAGTACGGACGGCATTCCAAGAAGCAAAGAGCAGCTTCTACAGCGTCCACATCACCCGAGGATATGGTGTCCAGCCATCCTTCAGCGCCGGAAGTTACCGGCCAGGCTAACTTGGTGTAGCGAGAGTGAAAGTCATCGCACGCCTTCTCCCAATCCTGCCATTTTTCGGAACTCTCTTTCCGAAGTGCATATGTAGCGTGGATTCGCGAGTGAAGGCGTGTGATCTCCGCCGCATTGTCAAGCATTATCTTCTTGAGTTCGTCCGAAGTCATCTCCGTTCGGCCTCCGAATGCAAGACCGCTGTGGAATCATCGCACAAATATCGAATCTAAGTCTTAACCTTGTTTTACTTGCGAGCCATACCGCCGCCGAATCCACTCATACAGCGGCAGGCCCAGCAAAATCAGCCCCGTTCCAATCAGTGACCCGCGCAGGTTCCCCGCAAAGCTCGAATAAAGCACCACCGCGGCGCTGAGAACAAAGACCGCAGGCAGCACCGGATAGCCCCACACCCGGTAAGGCCGAGCCATCTCCGGATGCTTGTGCCGATAGACAAACACGGTAGTTGCCGTGAGCATATAAAACAGCCACTCGGCGAAGACCGCCAGCTCGAAAAGCTGCTGAAATCGTCCCAGTGCAAGCAGCAGAACGGTCGAAAGCAATCCCTGCACCACCAGCGAATAAGCCGGGCTCTTGAAGCGCGGATGGACTTCGCCAAACCGTGGAAAAAACAAGCGGTCCCGCGCCGCCGCAAAGGGAATCCGAGCGCCGGACATAATCGTTCCATTCAGCGTGACGAAGATGCTCAAAGCCATCCCCGCCGCGACAAGAGCCGCACCGGCCGGACCGGCCACAACCGAGAGCGCGGTCACAGCAGGACGCGGAGAACCGGCAATCTGCGCCGCCGGCAGAATGTACTGGATCGCCGCATTCGTCGCCATGAAGAGCACACCCACAACAAAGAGGCCGCCGATCAGCGCGAACGGCAGATTCTTCTCCGGATGCTTCACCTCACCTGCAACCATCGTCAGATCGTTCCATCCGTCATATGCCCACAGCGTGGCAATCAGCGCGATCATGAATCCAGTCAGTCCACCCGGCGCAGGATGCACCGAAGTGCCGAAATTGCCCCACGACCCAAGCGACGAACCGAAGCAGAACCCAACGACAACCAGAATCAGCACGGCCTTCAGCACGGTGAAGACAACCTGAAAATCCCCGGCCTTTTTGATGCCGAGATAATTCAGCCCTGTAATCAGCCAGGTCACGGCGATGGCAAAGATCTGCGACCACATCACCGGCAGCGGCCCGCCCACGGCCACCGTATCCAGCCAGTGAAAGACCGCAAAGATCCCCAGCGTTCGCGCCAGCCCGCTGGTTACCGAAGCAATCGAAGCAGGCTTGGCCACCGCGAACCACGTCCACATATAGAGAAAGCCGGTCCGATCGCCGTATGCTCCGCGCAGGTAGACGTATTCGCCGCCGGCATAGGGCATCATCGATCCGAGTTCGGCATACGTCATCGCCCCGAACAGCGACAGCAAACCGCCAACAATCCACGCCAGGTAGACGAGCCCGGAAGAACCAACCGCCGCCATCATCTCCGTTGGCACAAGAAAGATGCCGCTGCCGATGATGGTTCCGACAACGATCGCCATGGCGTGGCTTCCGCCCAGGACGCGAGGCAACTCATGCGGGTTCGTGGCTGGTACTTTGGCGGGCAACGAAGTAGACGGAGGTGCAGACAGACTCATGGATGAAAAGAAGTTAACACGCCGCTCCGGCTTATCGGGCGGAAAACCGGCTCATAGTTTGTCCATGTGCCTGAAACCGTCCGTTTCCACGAGCATCACGGTGAAGAGCATGCAGTTGTAGGCCGAATGCACGAGCGTACTTGCCGCCAAAGACCGCGTTCCCAGCCGCACCGCGCAGAGAATCAGGCTCACCGAATAGAGCAGCAGCAAAGGGCCCCACGAGTCGCCCACCTGAGCCGAATGCATCAGGGCAAAGGGCGCGCTTACTATCAGTGCGCCAAAGATCATTGCTCCCACGCTCCAAACCGGGTTGCCCTCGGAGTCGGGCCGCCGTGGTCGCCTGCCGGTCATCCGCTCGCTGCACCAATCCCACGCCGTGGCCACCGCCGGAAGCAGAAAGCCGCGAAAGATCATCTCCTCAAAAAAAGGAGCGATGGTCACGCCAAAGCAAGCCAACATCCACGCATCGCGCGAGGAGCCGAACAGTTTGTCGATTGGCGCATGCTGCGGAAACGGCAGCAGCCAGTTGCCCACCATGGCCAGCACGTTGCACAGAAAAGCCGTCGCCACGAGCCGATAACGCAGGTGGGACGCAGTCGCCGCGTGCCAATGAAGACCGTCAAAATACCCTCTGGCCCATACAGTGCGAAAGAAGGGAACTGCCCCCGTAAGCGCAATGAGGTAAACCAGCAACTGCGTTCCCAGGGCAACCGGAGTGCTCTTGGAAGCCTCTTCAAAGCTGCGCAGTCCGAGCCAGTGATAATGAAGCGCAAGGCCCACAAGCCCCGTTGTAATCAGCAGTCCCAGCAGCATAAGCACCAGGAACAGACAGGCATCGGCGAAGTTCGGAGTGCGGGCAACCAGCGGCTCAGGCACAAGGTAGGGAAAGCCATTGGTGAACACCGGCGGGCCTTCAAACTGCACTGCAGACCGTGATCCCTCGACCGGCATAAGCTCCGCTTCGAGGCTCGGTTCCCGGCGCAAGTCTCCATCCACGGTCTCAGAGGCGATCTCGATCCCCATTTCTTCGGCAGGCGCCGGAACCGGATTAAGTCTGCCGGCGACCTCGCCTTCGCCGATTACGCCATCGTTCATTCAGGGCCCGCCTTTTTCTGCCGCGTCCTTGCGCCGGCAGCCTTCTTTGCAACAGCCTTTCCAGCCTTTTTGGATGCTGCCCCGTTTGGTTTCGTTTCCGTAATCTCGGTGGGAGCATCCACGTCGGGCGAGGAAACCTCCGGCAAAGCATCCGCTGGAGCGCCGTGTCCTGCATAGTACCGCGCCAGAAACTCACCCGTAAACGAGCCCGCCACTGCAGCTACCTGCGCCGGTCGTCCCTCGGCGATCACGCGGCCACCATCCTCGCCACCCTCCGGACCCATATCGATCAGCCAGTCCGCATTGCGAATCACATCGAGGTTATGCTCGATGATCACCACCGAATTGCCCAGATCCGCCAGCCGGTGCAGCACCTCAAGCAGCTTGCGTACATCGTCAAAGTGCAGCCCGGTCGTCGGTTCATCCAGCAGATACAGCGTCCGCCCCGTCTGTCGCTTCGAAAGCTCACGCGCCAGCTTCATCCGCTGCGCTTCGCCGCCCGACAGAGTCGTAGCGCTCTGGCCAAGATGAATATAGCCAAGCCCCACATCAACGAGCGTCTGCAATTTCTGCCGCAGCAGCGGAACGTCCTTCAGGACTTCAAGCGCATCTTCGATCGTCAGGTCCAGAACGCCCGCAATCGAGTAGCCCTTGAACTTGACCGCCAGCGTCTCCTGGTTATAGCGCAGACCATTGCACACTTCACACTGAACATACACATCCGGCAGAAAGTTCATCTCAATGCGCCGCTGCCCGTCGCCCTGACACGCCTCGCAGCGTCCACCGGCAACATTAAAGCTGAACCGCCCCGGCTTGTATCCTCGCTCCCGCGACTCAGGAAGCATCGCAAAGAGATCGCGCAGCGGCGAGAATAGCTGCGTATACGTCGCCGGATTGGACCGCGGAGTCCGCCCAATCGGCGACTGGTCGATGCGAATCACCTTATCGATCTGGTCCGCGCCGCTCAGCGTGTCGTGATTCCCCGGTTCTTCGCGCGAGCCGTAGACCGTCTGCGCCAGCGAGCGATACAGAATGTCGTTGACCAGCGTGCTCTTTCCGCTGCCGCTCACGCCCGTCACCACCGTCATCACGCCGAGCGGAAAGCGCACCGTAACGTCCTGAAGATTGTGCTCGCGAGCACCCTCAATCGACAGCCACTTGCCGGTCAGCGCCCGTGGCCGCTCCCGGTGCAGAATACTCACCTCGCCGGAAAGATACCGCCCCGTCAGCGACTCCGGCGCAGCCATGATTTCCGCCGGCGTTCCCTCCGCCACAACAGCTCCGCCAAGCCGTCCCGCGCCCGGCCCAAGATCCAGCACATAATCTGCCGCGCGGATCGTATCCTCATCGTGCTCGACGACCAACACCGTGTTGCCCAGATCGCGCAGTCTCGTCAGCGCTTCAATCAATCGCATGTTGTCGCGCTGATGCAGGCCAATCGAAGGCTCATCGAGCACATATAACACCCCACGCAAACGCGAACCAATCTGCGTCGCGAGCCGTATGCGCTGGCCTTCGCCACCGGATAGCGTCGCGGCATTCCGGTCCAGCGAAAGATAGCTCAACCCAACCCCGGCCAGAAACTCCAGCCGCTCGACCACCTCTTTGCGAATCCGCTCCGCCACCAGCGCTTCGCGCGCCGTAAAGCCCAATTCCCGCGCCGCACTCAGCGCCCGATTCAGTGAAAGCGCCGTGAAATCACTGATCGACAGCCCGCCGACCTTGACCGCCAGCGACTCAGGCCGCAGCCGTTTGCCGCGGCACGACGGGCAAGTCGAAGCCGACATGAAGTTCATCATGTACTCGCGATAGCCGTCGCTCTTGGCGTCCTCCATCCCATCGCGCAAAAACGACAAAATACCGTGAAATCCCGTTCGCGGAGCCTCGGTCCGCGGAGGCCCATAAACCAGAATGTGCTGGTGCTTGTTTGGCAACTGCTCAAATGGCAACTTGAGATCGATCTCGTACCGCGTCGCCGCAACGTGAATCAGCTTGATCAGATATTGCGAAGCCGATCCCGGCCCAAGTCCGCCATCCAGCAGCGGCTTCGACCAGTCCGTAATCACCTTTGCCGGATCAAAATCATAGAGCGACCCCAGCCCGTGACACTCAGGGCAGGCTCCAAAAGCCGAGTTAAAGCTGAAACTGCGCGGCTCCAGCTTTGGCACGTCCAAACCGCAGTCCGGGCAGGCCATCGATGAAGAAAAAAGTTGCTCTTCCTTATCCGAACTGGCCGTTGTCGACCCGGCAATCAGCACCAGCCCGTTGGCCATCTGCAGCGCCTTGGCCACCGAGCCTTCCAGCCGCTTTTCGACGCCCGGCTTGAGCACAACCCGGTCAATCACAGCCTCAATTGTGTGATTCTTACGCCGGTCCAGCACAATTGTTTCGGCTAAATCGCGTAATTCGCCGTCAATGCGCGCACGAAATCCCTGCTGCTCCAGTTGATCCAGCAGCTCGCGAAACTCGCCCTTGCGCCCCCGCACCACGGGAGCCATGATGATCACCCGCTGTCCATCGCCCAACTGCAAAATGCGCTGGACAATCTGCTCCGCCGTCTGACGGGTGATTGGTTTACCGCAATTCGGGCAGTGCGGAGTGCCTACCGACGCATAGAGCAACCGCAAATAGTCGTAAATCTCGGTAATCGTACCGACCGTCGATCGAGGACTGCGGCTCGTTGTCTTCTGCTCGATCGAAATCGCCGGGCTAAGTCCTTCAATCGAATCCACATCCGGCCGCTCGATCTGATCCAGAAACTGCCGCGCATAAGCCGACAGTGTCTCCACATAGCGCCGCTGCCCCTCGGCATAAATCGTGTCAAAGGCCAGCGAACTCTTGCCCGAACCCGACAGCCCGGTCACCACCGTCAATGTGTTCCGGGGAATGCGAACGTTGATGTCCCGCAGATTGTGCTGCCGCGCCCCACGGACCGAAATGTGTGTAATTGTCATATTTTGAGCAGGAAAAAGGAGGTGGGCAAGAGAGACTTTGCAATGAGATAAGGCTCAACGGCCAATCGCAACCGTATTGTCACAATGGGCGGAACCCTCTACAGGTATTCTAGTTGTCAACAGCAAGAGGGTCAACGCGGCAGGATTCTCTGAGAGAATCCATATTTAGGGAAGAAGAATCAGATTCTCCCTCATTGCAATTCTGCAACGCCTTGGCCGAATTCCCCGTTGTGACGGAGCTATATGCAGGACTTCTTTAATCTGGTGATGTTGGTTTGCGCGTCCCTCGCTTCAATGGGCCTCGGAGTCTTCGTCGCCTACGCGATCTTCAAAGGCTGCTTCGCCATGATGCGCTGGCACTCCGACCAGAATGCTCCAGCACCAGTGAAGGCCAGCACAGAAGTCGCCCGCGTCTCGTAGTAGGTTCGCTTAATTCCTAATGTAGATTTTCTCGAAGAATTGCGGTCAACCTCGACAGGTTTCCTCTAAAAGATTCCATCAAGGCTTGCAGCATCTCCGCAGGTCTGACATCTTCCCAGGCAACGTAATAGCCGTTCGCCTGAGCCAAATGGCTGATGAATTCTCGCTGCGTTCTTCCGTTGCCCTCGCGAAAAGGATGGAGAGCGTTGATTTCCCCGAAGTAGTACGCAGCTCGCGAACTAAACTCGTCGCGGGAGAGCCCTGTCAGGCATTTCTCGGCGGCGAGTCGTTCTAAGATCGACTTCGCGGCACTCGCGATGTGAGCATGGTGGGCGAACATATTGTCATTCTTGCTGATATCGACAGTGCGCAATTCTCCAGCCCAGTCATAGAGATCGCCGAAGAGATAACGATGAATCGCCTGCAGATGCTTGAGATCGAATTGCCCCGGCAGTGGGCTCTGCGCCAATTCACGCGAGCGGGCCGCGACCAGATCAGCCTCGGTCATTTCAAGGATAGCTGCGTCAACAATCCCGAACCGATTCTTCAGTACGCCTGAGGCTGGATCGAGGTAAGTGTCATCGCCTGAGTATCGGGACATGCTCGAACCTTGCGTAGATATTGGCGATAACATCATCTGCGCGGATTTCACCCCGCGCGGCCCGTCGCATGTCTTCAACAGTCGACTCAGAAACCGTCAAACCCTCAAGCGATTGCTGCGCGATGGCATGGTCGACCGCCCGTAGATTGCGTTCCAAATCCTCGCCGTTGAGTTGTGATAGAGGTTTATCGACTGCCATGTTCATAGAATAGGGCTCCGTGCCGCGCGAAACAACGCTTCTTTGAACTTACGCGGCAGATTCGTCCAACTTCGGCGCAAACCGTGCCCCAGCAAAGAGCAACACCCCCGACAAAATCAACGTAACCAGCGTAAGCCCCAGCCCGATCCGCAGATTCGCCAGCCCCGAAATATGCCCGATAATCTGTGGCGAAAACGTGTCCCCCAGCATGTGAATCAGAAACAGATTCAGCGCAATCGCGCTAGAACGCACTCCGGAAGAAACCGAATTGCAAATCGCCGCATTCAGTGGGCCGGTATTCAGAAACAGGAAAAACTCAGCCGCAAACAGCGCCGGAATCGACCACGCAGGCGGCCCGAAGAAAACCAGCGCAGCCAGCGGTAGCGTCAGAATCACACTCCAAGCGGAGAGCAGGTAAAGCGCGCGATGGTCGCGCCGCAGCCAAATCTGCGCCAGCCATCCGCCAATCGCCGTCCCAGCCAGCCCATCCACAACAGTGATCGCACCCAGAATCGTCCCAGCCTTGGCGACACCCATCCCCGAGAACCGATGCAGAAACGTCGGCATCCACGTCGAGATTCCGCCCATGGTAAATACCATCATCGCCATCCCCAGCGTCGCGCACAGAAATCCGGGATTGCGAAAGAGCGCAAGGAAATTCCGAAGCATCTCTCGCGTCGTTGGCCGCGCAAGTGGCTCGTCGCTGGCCTCGCTCCCGCCACGCGCCGGCTCCGTCGCAAACAGGGCATAAAGTGCGGCTATTAGCAGCCCCGGAATTGCACCGACGAAGAACGGCGTCCGCCAGCCATACCGCGCGCCAAGCTGCCCGCCGATCAGGTATCCGAGCGCCGCACCGACAGGAATCGCAAGGTAAAAGATCGACAGAATCCGGTTTCGATCCCGGGCGGGAAAAAAATCCGAAAGCACCGCAGGCGCGAAAATTCCAAAAGTCGCCTCTCCAACCCCCACCAGCGCATGGCGAAAGTACAGCGACCAGTAGTCATGCACGAAGTAGGTAAACAGCGTCGCCAGGCTCCAGAGCACGGCTCCCGCGACAATCAGCGGCTTGCGGCGAAACCGGTCTCCCAGCCAGCCGGTGCAGGGGGCAGTGAGCATATAGGTGATGAACAGCGCCGTCGTCAGCGCCCCCATCTGCTCATCCGTCGCATGAAAATCCGCCTGGATCAGAGGCTGCGCCCCAGGCAATATATAGCGATCGATGTAATTGAGAAGATTCAGCGCCGTGAGCAGCACCAGCGCCACCAGCGCGCCGCGGGCCATCCGAGTCCGCCGAGGGCGGATCAACTGCGACTCGCTCAGCACGCTCACTCCGGTACTTTCCCGTTCAAAAAGTCCAGAATCTCTTGCATGACCCGCCCAGCCAGATCGGTCTGGAAGAGAAATTGCGCGTGCGCCGAACCATCCAGGACTATCAGCCTCTTCGGCTCCGGAGCCGTCTCAAACTGCCTCCGGATTCCTGGCAGCCGCAGACCATCATCGTTCGCGTCATCCCGGGCCACAATAAACAGCGAAGCAGATTTGAGCTTTTCAGCAGGGCCATTCGGCGCCCCACCCAGCATCACAATCCGCTCAATCTCGCCCGGTCGCGAAGCGATCGACGCATCGCCTGCCGCCGAACCGCCGAAACTCCCACCCACTACAGACACGCTCTTCGCGCCCGCAGCGCGGAGATACCGCACAGCCGCCAGCACATCGAACTGGAACGGCGCATGAAAGAAATCCTTGTCTCCCGGCCCGTGAGACATGCCATAGCCCCGGAAATCGATCGCGAGCACCCGAAATCCAGCCGCAGTCAATCGCTCAGCCTGGGGCTTCCAACTCTCCTTGTTGAACCGGCCACCGTGCGCCAGCACCACGCCCCGGTCCCCGCTCCCATACATATCGGCGAAGATCACGCCCCCGTCCTCAGTCGGAAACGAGACGGTCTGCTGAGCGAGGGCAAAACCGGGCCAGAACAATAGTGCGGCAATGGCGAGCAGCTGTTGCACATCGCCACTCTATCACTCATTTTGGGAAAAAACATTCGCGGAGGCGCAGCCGCCTTCTCAGGATTGTGGACGTGGCCATCGCGCTTCAACAGTCGTCGAAATTCCCCCGCGAGGCCGAAAATCTCCCTTAATCACCGCCCAGACCGGGTCGCACGCCTTCACGAGGTCTTCGAGCACCTGGTTCACCACGTTTTCCTGGAAGATTCCGAGATTGCGATAGCAAAATAGGTATTCTTTCAGCGATTTCAATTCCGCGCAGCGTTCCCGCGGCATATACCGCAAGGTCAATACGCCGAAATCCGGCAGGCCCGTCTTGGGGCAGACCGAAGTAAACTCCGGGTCGTCAATTTGAATCTCATAACCGGGAAACTGATTTGGCCACGTTTCAATGGCCGGAAAAGGGAAGTCGAGCCCTGCCTTTGCGTGCTCGTCGGTGTAACGCTGTTCAAGTGCCATACCTCCATTTTACTTCCATATGAGACGCCGGACACCCATCCGCTCATCGCTCGACAGGTCGGGATCTGGCCCTGATTCCCGGTCTGTAGGTACTTTTCGAGGTCTGGCGGAGCTTCGTCCACCCGTATTCCGCATGGTCCCTAACATCTCGTGAGTCAAAATCCCAAGAACTGAGTCCTATATACTGGCTTTCGGCTGACCTTTCACTGGCGCACCAGCAACCCTCGCAATAACAGACACTTCAGGATTCGTCGTTCGCATGGCAGAGGCAAACAGGCAGACAAGTCGGCTTTGGTTGTGGATCGCGGCAGGAGTGCTGCTGGTAGTTGTATTTTTCGTTGCTCGCGCCATGACCCGCGACCGCATGCCGGTGCACGTCGCGACGGCTGTTCGGTCGGAGCTTTTCAGCACCGTTCCCACCAACGGTCTCGTCGAACCCATCCAGAACTACGAATTCCATAGCCCTCTCGCGACTTCGGTTCGTGAGGTCTATGTCCAGCAGGGAGATCACGTCAAGGCGGGTCAACTGCTCATGCAATTGGACGACGTCGCCGCCCGGGCCCGCGTCGCCACCGCCGAAAGCGCCCTTCGCAGCGCCGAAGCTACATATGAAGCGACGAAACAGGGAGGGACACTCGAAGAGCGGCAATCGCTTGGCGCGAATGTCTCGCGTGCCCAAATCGATTTGGCCGCGTCGCAGCGCGAACTGGCCGCGCTTCAGAAACTGCAGGCGACGGGCGCCGCATCGGCGAGCGAAGTGGCCGCGGCGCAGGAACGCGTATCGATCGCCCAGGATGGTCTTGCCGCGCTCCAGGCCCGTCAGCAGACCCGCTATTCGCCCGCCGAGATGGAGCGCTCCCGCTCGGCGGTTGCCGATGCTCAGGCCAATCTGACTGCCGCGCGCGACGTTCTGGAACGCACCTCCTACCGGGCCCCCATCGACGGCACCGTCTATTCCATTCCCGTCGGACGCTCTGACTTTGTCGAGGACGGCAAGCTGCTCCTACAGATGACCGATCTCAAGAAGCTCCGTGTTCGTGCCTACTTCGATGAACCGGAAATCGGAAACCTCGCCGTCGGCCAGAAGATCACCATCGTCTGGGATGCCCGTCAGGGCAAGGAGTGGCACGGTCACATCTCCCTCGTTCCCTCTACCATCGTGACCTTCAATACCCGCAACGTCGGCGAAGTCCTGGTAACGATCGACGACGCGGACGCCAATCCCGGCCTCCTGCCCGATACCCACGTCACAGTCACCGTCACAACATCCAGCGAGCCGAATATCCTCACCGTTCCCCGTGAATCGCTGCACGTCGAAAACGGCAAGTATTACGTATACCGTGTTGTGAGTGACAGCCTTGTGCGGACACCGGTGACGACCGGCACGATCAACCTCACCCAGGTAGCCATCACCGCCGGTCTGAAGGATGGCGATGTTGTTGCCACCAGCAGCTTGAATGGCCTGCCTCTCGAAGAGGGAGTTCCAGTGAAGGTTGTCCGGTGAGTGCTGTAACCCAGGCAGCAACGCGTTCTCGTACCGGCCGGGACACCGGCCATCGGTCGAAGCTTCCGGCTTTCCTGCTGCTGGCCGCTCTATTCGCAGGTCCAGCAGCGCGCGCGTCGAATGCATCTGATGCGCCTCTGGCCACAGCCATCGCTGATTTGCAATCCGGCAAAGCCGACGAGGCAGCTACCTTGCTCCGCGAGGCTCTCAGCGCAGACGCCCGCAGCGCGGAAGCGAGCAATCTGCTCTGTCGTGTCGAATACACGCTGCAGCAGTTTGACCAGGCCGCCAGCCATTGCGAAAAGGCCGTGCAGATCAGCCCCCAAAATGCCCGCTATCATCTCTGGTTCGGACGAGCCCTTGGCGAGCGTGCCAGCCGCGCTTCCTTCCTGAGCGCATTCTCCCTGGCGAAAAAGACGCGGGAAGAGTTTGAAATCGCCGTCAGGCTCGATCCGCACGATCAGGATGCGCTGACCGATCTGGGCGAGTTCTACGAAGAGGCGCCTGGAGCCGTCGGCGGCGGAATGGACAAGGCTGAAGGCGTGGCCAAACAGATGGAAGCTCTGGACCCGGCACGCGGTCACCAGATGCGCGGCGGACTCGCCGAAAAGAACAAGGATCTCGATGCCGCCGAGCAGGAGTTCAAGACCGCAATCTCCCACGCCAACCATCCAGCATTCCAATGGATGGCCCTGGCCAGCTTCTACCGCCGCCACGAGCGTTGGCCCGAAATGGAAGCAGCAGTGAAGAGCGGCGAGGCTGCCGCGGCCCATGACCATCACGCCGCCGTAGCCCTTTACAACGGCGCAACGATCCTCGCCCGGGCCAATCGCGAGCCGGAACTCGCCGTCAAACTCTTCGAGAGCTACATCGCCTCGCCAGACAAGACCGAAGAAGCTCCCGCCGTCGACGCCCTCGTTCGCCTCGCCAAACTCCGCAAGCAGATGGGCGACGCATCCGGCGCGGAACGCGAACGGGAAGCGGCGCTGTCTCTCGCCCACGAATACAAACCGGCGCAGGACCTCAAGCTTTGAACGAATCATTGCAAGTGAAAGCCAGTTACAATTCGCGCCGCTCCCAACTCCCGCTCAACCGGACCAGCGGTCTGTTGTTTGCAATTGCGCTCGCGATGGCGCCAGTCGTTGCACCGGCTCAGATTTCGCTCGGGACCATAGTTAATCTTGCCCAGCGCAACAGCAGCGCGGTCAAATTGGCGGACGCGGACGTCCGCAAGGCCGAAGCGGCACTCTCCGAGACTCAGGATGCATACGTCCCAAATCTTGTGATCGGCTCCAGCATCGGGCCTCCGTCCATTGGTTTTCCAACCGGGCAGCCGTCGATTGCCAATGCGTCCATGCAAGCGCTGGCCTACAGTGTCCCTCAGGGGCAGTACATTAAAGCGGCCCGTGCCGGTATTCAGGCCGCAACGCTCAGGCTCAGCGACGAAAAAGAGCAAGTCGCTCTTGATGCCTCGACGGCCTACATCGAACTGGACACAGTTGCGAGAGAGCTGGAAGCCTCTCGCCAGCAGCAAGCTCTTGCGGACCGCCTGATCGACATCGAACAGCAGCGTACCGACGCAGGCGTTGATCCCCTCAGTCAACTTTTGGATGTCAAGTTGATCGTAGCCCAGCTCAAGCTCAAACTCATCCACCTGCAGGCGAGAGCTGACAATCTGACAAGCCAGCTCGTATCGCTTACTGGTCTGCCCAAAACTTCCATCACGCCGGATCATGCCAGCATTCCCGAAATTCCCGCAATCCACGCGGATACGGTCGCTGTTGTTACCTCGGGCATCCAATCTGCACAGGCTGAAGCCCAGTCCAAGCTGTTTGTAGCTCGCGGTGAAAAGTCAGCCGCAAGAATCTGGCCTCAGATTGGATTCGGGGCTTCTTATAACCGGGATGCAACCTCGCTGAACAATTACAACCTCTACTACACCAGCCGTACCGGTGTAAAACCCAAGGCTGACAACTTCAGTGCCGGCTTCCAGATCCAGATTCCCATCTATGATCTGATTCGCAAGGCCAAAGCCAGAGAATCCGCAGCCGACGCCCTCCGCGCCACCGCCGAAGCCGAACAGGCTCAGCGCCAGAACGACGTCCAAATCGCCAACCTCTCCGGAAGCCTGCGCGAACTTGACACGCTAGCCGAAATCGCGAGTCTAAAACAGCAGATTGCAGCCGAGCAGGTCAAAACCGTTCAAACCGAGCTGCAAAACGGCAACGGAAGCGCCGCCGGACCAAACGCGGCGCCGCAGCTTTCTCCCAAAGCCGAGCAACAAGCCCGCATCGACGAGAGCCAAAGAACCATCGAATCTCTCGACGCTGGATTCGACCTGGCCAAGGCCCGCCTGAGCCTTCTCCGGGCCCTCGGACACATGGAAGACTGGCTGCACGAGTTGCAGCTCCCGGAGCCGGCGGCCGTCACCAAATGAGGTCTGGCGGGTGAAAAAACCGCCAAAATGTTAGAATCAAGAGGATGTCCATGCCAACGAAAAGCACGCCACTGAAAACGATCTTCCTCAATCCGCCTTCCTTCGAGAACTTCGACGGTGGCGCCAGCTCGCGCTGGCCTGCTACCCGCGAGATCGAGTCCTACTGGTATCCGGTTTGGCTCGCCTATCCCGCCGGTCTCCTGGAAGGGTCGCGTCTGCTCGATGCGCCGCCGCACCACGTCAGCGCCACCGAGACCATCGAGATCTGCAAGGGTTACGAATTCCTCGTGCTCTTCACCTCGACGGTAGGCTGGGAAGGCGATCAGCGCCTCGCGGAAGCCATCAAGGCGGCCAATCCCTCGATCCGGATTGCCTTCGTCGGCCCGCCTGTCACGACTTCGCCCGACAAGGCCCTCAACGAGTGCCACGCCCTCGACTTCATCTGCCGCCGCGAGTTTGACTACTCCGTCGTCGAGTACGCTCAGGGCAAGCCGCTCAATGAAATCCTCGGCATCAGCTACCTCGAAAACGGCAAAGTCGTGCACAATCCCGACCGCCCCCAGATCGAAGACCTAGACGCGATGCCCTGGGCCACCAAGATATACAAGCGCGACATGGACGTCACTCGCTACAATGTGCCGTTCCTGCTGCACCCCTACATCTCGCTCTACTCCACGCGCGGTTGCCCGGCCCAGTGCACCTTCTGCCTCTGGCCGCAGACCCTCAGCGGTCACGCCTGGCGCAAGCGTTCCACCGATGACGTCGCAGCCGAGCTCAAGTGGGCCAAAGAAAACTTCCCCGAGGTCAAGGAGTTCTTCTTCGACGACGACACCTTCAACATCCAGAAGGCCCGCACCGTCGAGCTTTGCGAAAAGCTCAAGCCCCTCAATCTGACCTGGTCCTGCACCTCGCGCGTCACTACAGATCGCGAAACCCTGAAGGCCATGAAGGATGCGGGCTGCCGCCTGCTCATCGTTGGCTTCGAGTCTGGCGACCCGCAGATTCTCAAGAACATCAAGAAGGGCGCCACCGTCGAGCGTGCCCGCGCCTTCGCCAAGGACTGCAACGACCTCGGCCTCGTCGTTCACGGCGACTTTATTCTCGGCCTTCCCGGCGAGACGAAAGAGTCTATCCAGAACACGATCAACTTCGCCAAGTCCCTCGACGTAGAAACCATCCAGGTTTCCATCGCCCACGCCTATCCCGGCACCGAGTTCTTCGACTACGCCGAAAAGAACGGCTTCATCACCAACCAGGACGCGATGAGCGATGCTGGCGGCCACCAGATGGCGCATATCGAATACCCCGGCCTGCCCAAGGAATATGTTCTGGAGATGGTGCACAAGTTCTACGACGCCTACTATTTCCGGCCCAAAGCTGCATTCCGCGTCATCTGGAAGGCCATCGTCAACCGCGACGTTCCCCGTCTCTATGTCGAAGCCAAAGCCTTCCTCAAGCTGCGCGCACAGCGCAACAAGATGGTCAAGGACGCCAAGAAGCTCCAGGGCAAATCTCCGGACCCACTGAGCGCCGGAGCGTAGCTTCAAACTCTGTTTGCAAACGGCGGCAGGACCCAACCGGGCTGCCGCCATCACTTTTGGAACCGAGTCCGGGCGCTCTGAGTCTAAGTAAAGGGTTAAGTTGACCAGGTCGGATTTTCGCGACGGGTTGGAATTTTCCTGATTGTAAGCACCGTTGACAGCTCAGTCCTTACGAGCTTTTGGCTGAAAACCAAAAAGCTGGGAGCCATACGCTATCTCTTCGAGTACACATTCCAGGCTGAAAGCGAGCCAGTACCTGATTCTGGCCCTGGTAGCCATCTGCGCCCCTCTCGGCGATACCTGTCTTTCACGCGGCATGAGAGATCTGCCCGCCATCAGCCTCGCCCACCCCGGCGAACTCATCGCTTCTCTGATCGGCGCCGTCTTCACCCCCTGGATCGCTGCCGGAATTGCCCTGCTCATCGGCTTTTTCGCCAGCTATCTCACGGCGCTCTCGTGGGCTGACCTCACCTTTGTTCTGCCTGCCACGGCCTTCGGCAATGTCATCGTTGCCTTGCTTTCGCGCTTCTGGCTCCACGAACCGATCTCGACCGCCCGCTGGGCTGGGATTCTGCTCATTACCGTCGGCGTAGGCTTCGTGGCGCAAGGTCCTTCGCGCACGGAAATTCCTGCCGAAGTCAATTCCTCACCGGAGGTGGCCGCGAAATGATCCTCGCCCTTTTCGCTCCTGCTCCCCTTCCCGGACCATTGACCGCCTCCGCCATGATCGCCGCCGTCGTCTTGTGCTCGACCACCGGAGAAGTCCTGACCGCGGCCGCGATGAAATCCATCGGCGACCTCGACGACATCCGCGCTCACTCCGGACTCAAAGGCGCAATCCGAGCCGTCGTGACCTGCCCGCTTTTCTTCGCAGGCGTCGGATTTCTGGCACTGGCATTCTTCTCGTTGCTCTTCGCCCTCAACCACTTGAATCTCAGCCTCGTCGCGCCGGCCTCAGCCTCCCTCACCCTCGTCACCAACGCCGTCGCAGGCAAGATCTTTCTCAAGGAAAACGTCGACCGACGCCGCTGGACTGCGGCCGTTCTGGTCTGCATCGGCGTCTACCTGCTCGCCCATTAAACGAATTCCGTCTTCAAATTCAATCCCGCGCAAAAATCGATTCACTCCAGTTACACTCGCAACATGGCCCTCCGCCTATTTGTTGCCACCACCAACGCGGGTAAATTAGCCGACTTCCGCGAAGCAGCCGAAGAGTACCAAATTGCGATCGACCCAGTCCCCGGCCTTCGGACCATCCCCGCCCCGCATGAGCACGGCGAGACATTCGAGCAAAACGCGATCACCAAGGCGGTCTACTACAGCGGCTTCGCACCCAGCGAACTGGTCATCGCCGACGACTCCGGCCTCGAAGTCGACGCCCTCGACGGCGCACCCGGAGTCCGCTCCGCGCGCTTCGCCGCCGACAGCGGCCTCACCGACTCCCCAGACGCCAACGACAACACCGACGTTTGGAACAACATCGTTCTCCTGCAAAAGCTCGATGGCGTACCCATGACCCGCCGCACGGCCCGCTATCGCTGCGTCCTCGCCGCCGCCCGCGACGGGGAAGTGATTCTTACATCCGAAGGCACCGTCGAAGGCCTGATTCTCGAAGCTCCACACGGCACAGGCGGCTTCGGCTACGACCCGCTTTTTTACCTTCCAGATCTCGACCAGACCATGGCAGACCTCGACATCAACGTCAAATTCGCCATCAGCCATCGTGGCCTGGCATTTGCGGACCTCCTGCCGCGGCTTACATTTTGAATATCCGACCGTAAATCCAGCGGAAATACGCTATCCGCTTCTCTTGATACACACGTGCAATCTAGAAACAATAAGGCATTCCGTACGCTCGTAGGCGAGCTTGTATCTCGCAAACCCCGGAGCGAAAGCTCCGGGGTTTGCTTTTGGGGCCTCTTAGATTGAAACAACTAGCTCTTATGATTGACAGCGGATTTCTCCGCGCCGAAGGTTTATCGGCTTTTGTGGCCTTTTTCGCAATGCGGCAAACCCCAGCCCCGCTTCCTTGACGGTGCCAAGACCCGCCACCAATAATGCACATTAGATTCGACATTTCAGAGCACCCGCGCCGAGTCGCTATATCCGCTATCAGGAGTTCTAAATTCATGGCAACCGCCGCCCGTCCTGCCGCCAGCGAATCAACTCATAAACTGGCGCCCGGCGTAGAGCCTCTCCGCGCCGGCAAGGGCCATTCCTTCCTGCTGCGCAAGCTGCACTCGCTCTCCGGCATCGTGCCCATCGGCGCATTCCTCATCGAACACATCCTTTCCAACTTCGAGGCGCTCAAAGGCCCCGCAGCTTACGCCGCGCAGGTCAAGTTCCTCAACAGCCTGCCTCTCGTCCGCGTCCTTGAGTGGGGCCTCATCTTCATCCCGCTCGCCTATCACGCCCTCTACGGCGTCTACATCGCCCTGCGCGGCAAGAGCAACGTTATTTACTACCCCTGGGCCGGCAACTGGATGTACGTCACCCAGCGCTGGACCGGCTACATCGCCTTCGTCTACATCATCCAGCACGTATTGCGTCAGCGATTCATGGGCGTCAACCTGCCCGAACATCCCGGCGCAGCCTTCTATAAAGTCCAGCAGGAGCTAGCAAACCCCTGGATGCTCGCCGTCTACGCCATCGCCATGATCGCCGTTTGCTGGCACTTCTCCTACGGCATCTGGCTCTTTGCCGCCAAGTGGGGCATCACTCCCGGCAACAAAGCCCGCAAGCGCTTCGGCTACGTCTGCGCCGCTGTTGGAATCCTGCTCTGCGGCCTCGGCCTCGCCAGCCTCTACGCCTTCGTTGGACCCGATTACAAAAACGCCCCGGAGGATGCAACTCCGGCAACAAGCTCACTCGTAACTTCCGCTTCGTATTCGCAAGTTTAGAGAGGAGAAACGTATGTCGCCCTCAACCGCACGCATCAGTTGGCAGGAATATCAGAAGCTCGTACCGGCGGCCTACGCCGCTCTCACCTCGCTCAGTCAGGCCGTCGCCGCCTCTGGCCTCGAACACGACCTCGTCGAGATGCTTAAATTGCGCGCCTCGCAGATCAACGGCTGCGCCTTCTGCACCCAGTACCACCTCAACGCAGCCCGCAAACTCGGCGTCCCCCGGGAAAAGCTCGACCTGCTCATAGTCTGGCGCGAAGCCGGCATCTTCTCGGCTCGCGAACAGGCAGCCCTGCGCTGGACGGAAAAGCTCACCTTTATTGCCGGTGACCACGTCACCGACGAAGACTACTCAGGCGTTTCGGCCCAGTTTTCTCCAAGCGAATTAGCATCGCTCACAACCGCCGTCGCCCTCATCAATACATGGAACCGCATCGCCGGGCCGCTGCAATTCACCCCGCCGATTCCAAAGCCGGAACGCGAACCGGCTCACGTATGAGCCGAACTGGTTGTGGGTTGTAAATAGGAAGGGTACGGGCTTCAGCCCGTACAGATAGGCCAGGCAAGTGGGCGGGCTTTAGCCCCTGAGGGTCGAACAAGAACAGGGAAGGAATCACTCCAATCATGGCAGCACCTAAAATCATCGTCGTTGGCGGAGGGCTCGCCGGACTCGCAGCCGTCATCAAGATCGCCGAAGCAGGCGGCACCGTGGATCTGTTTTCCATCGTCCCGGTCAAGCGTTCGCACTCGGTCTGCGCCCAGGGCGGCATCAACGCCGCCAAGAATCTGAAAGGCGAAGGCGACACCACCTGGAAGCACTTCGACGACACCATCTACGGCGGCGACTTCCTCGCCAACCAGACGCCCGTCAAGGCCATGTGCGAAGCCGCCCCCGGCATCATCGATCTCCTAGACCGCATGGGCGTCCCTTTTAATCGCACCGCCGAAGGCCTGCTTGATTTCCGCCGCTTCGGCGGCACACTCTTCCATCGCACCGCCTTCGCGGGAGCCACCACCGGCCAGCAGCTTCTCTACGCGCTCGACGAGCAGGTCCGCCGTTACGAATCTGAAGGCAAAGTCAAGAAGTACGAAGGCTGGGAGTTCCTATCCGCCGTCCTCGATACAAACGGCGTAGCTCGCGGCATCTGTGCCATGGACCTCCGCTCAATGGCGCTGCGCACCTTCGCCGCCGACGCCATCATCATCGCGACCGGAGGCAACGGAGCCATCTTCGGCAAGAGCACCAACTCCGTCGTCTGCACCGGCTCCGCCCAATCCGCCCTCTACCAGCAGGGCGCGTACTACGCCAACGGCGAATTCATCCAGGTCCACCCCACCTGCATCCCTGGCGAAGACAAGCTCCGCCTCATGTCCGAGTCCGCGCGCGGCGAAGGCGGCCGCGTCTGGGTCCCCAAGACAGCGGGCGACAATCGCCCAGGCAAGTCCATCCCCGAGTCCGACCGCTGGTACTTCCTCGAAGAGTGGTATCCGAAATACGGCAACCTCGTCCCTCGCGACGTCGCCACCCGCGCCATTCACAAGGTCGTCTACGAGCACCAGCTCGGCATCGACGGCCAGCCGATGGTCTATCTTGACCTCACCCACATCGACAAGGAAACCCTGAACCGCAAGCTCGAAGGCATCCTCGAAATCTACGAGAAATTCGTCGGCGACGACCCCCGCGAAGTTCCAATGAAGATCTTTCCCGGCATGCACTACACTATGGGCGGCCTCTGGGTCGATTTCAACCAGATGACCAACATCCCCGGCATCTTCGCAGCGGGCGAGGCCGAGTACCAGTACCACGGCGCCAACCGCCTCGGCGCCAATTCACTCGTAAGCTGCATCTTCGGCGGATTCCAGGCCGGTCCCAACGCCATTGCTTACGCCAAGAGCCTGACAGCCGCGCCGGGCGACGGCGGCGCGGCCCACGAACTCGCCCGTCAGGAGAGCATCAACAAGCAACTGATGACCTCCAGCGGCACGGAAAACCCATTCAAGATCTGGCGTGAACTCGGCGAAACCATGACCGCCAACTGCACCGTCATCCGCTACAACAAAAACATCCAGAAGACCGACGAAAAAATCGTCGAACTCCTCGAACGCTATCGCAACATCAATCTCAGCGACAAGAGCCAGTGGGCCAACACCAGCTTCGCCTTCACCCGCCAGCTCTACAACATGCTGCAGATCTCGCGAGTAGTCGCGCAGGGCGCAGCCCTCCGCGATGAGTCCCGCGGCGCGCACTACAAGCCCGACTTCCCGGACCGTAACGACGAAAAGTTCCTCAAGACCACCAAGGCTACCTTCGCGCCAGACGCCGACGAGCCGCGCTTCGAATTCGAAGCCGTAGACACGCAGTACATCGCCCCGCGCCCCCGCAAATACTAGCAGTCCGATCAACGGGCCGGGACTTTGAAGGGTACGGGCGTTAGCCCGTACATCAGGATCAAAGAGCAATGGGGCTTTAGCCCCTGAGGTTAAATCCAACGTGGCAAAGACCATCCAAATCGAAATCAAGCGCCAGAGCAGCCCCGACGTCGAGGCCGCGTGGGAAAAATTCGAACTGCCCTGGAAGCCGGGCATGAACGTAATCTCCGCCATGATGGAGATCGCGGCCAATCCGGTCAATGCATCCGGTCAGCCCACCACGCCGATCACCTACGACTCCAACTGCCTCGAAGAGATCTGCGGCTCCTGCGCCATGGTCATCAACGGCAAAGCCCGCATGGCCTGCACCGCTCTGATCGACAAACTGGAGCAGCCCATCCGCCTCCAGCCGCTGACCAAGTTCCCCGTCGTGCGCGACCTCGCCGTCGACCGCAGCGTCCTCTTCGAAAACCTCAAGGCCGTCCAAGCCTGGGTTCCCGTCGATGGCACCTACGACCTCGGTTCCGGCCCCAGAATCTTCCCGCAGGCACAGGAAGCCGCCTACCCGCTCTCGAACTGCATCTCTTGCACGATCTGCATGGAAGTCTGCCCCCAGTTCAACGATGTGACCGGTTTCGTCGGCGCAGCCACTATCGCCCAGGTCAAGCTCTTCAATAGCCACCCATCTGGCAAAGTCCTGAAAGAAGAGCGCCTGCGCGCCCTCGCGGGCGACGGCGGCGTCCAGGAGTGCGGCTTCGCGCAGAACTGCGTCCAGGCCTGCCCCAAGCAACTCCCATTGACCGAAGCCATCAGCGACGTCTCCCGCGACGTCATCGTCCAGCAAGTCAAAGATTTCGTACGCGCCTAAGACATGAAAGGGGCTCGGGTCGATCGTGCAATTCTGTCAAGCACCCCGACCGGCTTGTCATCCTGAGCGTAGCGAAGGATCTGCTTTTGCCTTTGCTCTTGCCGGGTGCCCCAGGTTTCGCTTCTGAAACCTGGGGCTAATTCGCGCAAAGCGCGAATGCCTCAATCCCGGCCCCTAATTGACCACCAACCCCTGCCCCGGACTATCCAGCGAAAACGTCGGTATCTCAATATCAAACCGCTCGCCGCTTTCGCTCTCCATCTGGTAACTTCCGCCCATCATCCCCCACGGCGTATTGAGTGGCGCGCCACTCGTGTATTGATAGCTTTCGCCTGGATCGAGAACCGGTTGCTCCCCAACCACTCCCGCCCCTTTGACCTCATTCAATTCGCCGCGAGCATTCGTGATCATCCAGTGCCGGCTCAGCAATTGCACCGTTTCCCGTCCCTGATTCTCGATCGTCACGCGATAAGCCCAGAAATACTGCGAACTCCGAGGCGAGGACTTCGCCTCAAGGTAAGTGGGCTCAACGCTTACCGCAATTCCCCGTGTGATTGCCATGTACGGTGTCCGATCTGCCATAAAGAGATTAGAGCAGACTGGAGGGCTGATGCCCCAATCTGCAGATGTCCCGAAGTCAAATCCGCCCATTGCGTGCAATTACCCTTCAACAGCGCAAAATAGAGTAAAGAGACGATCTCAGCTTGCCCATCGCGCCCGATGGAGAAACAAGCATCACAAAAAGCACCCCAAAAACCCACAAAAAGCGTCCTTTTGAGTGCCGGATTTTTCCCGCAAGTCAATTAAGATGAGCAGGATAGAGGCGAAAACGACCTACCCCCTACCCCCGGGGTCTCTGTTTCCGGGGAACCTGCCCCATTTTCCCCGCGTAACCTCCGTTGCGGCTACACTGAAAAAACGCATGAAGACGTTCAGGAAAATAGCGGCAAAGCTTCCTCTGGTGCTCATGCTCGCCTGCTTCCCCAATCCCAACACCTGGGCGCAACCACCTGCCCAACCACCCCCTTCATCCGCCGCCACGCAAAACACGGTCGACGTCGATAACCGCGAGCACCTGGTCGTTCCCTCCGCGATTCACGGCATTATCAAGCTGGATAGCTCCTGGCGCTTCCATACCGGCGATGACCCAGCCTGGGCCGACCCCAACTTCGACGACTCGAAATGGCCGAAAGTCGATCTCCAGGCCTCGCTCCTTGATCAGGGAATCGACACCTATTCCGGCTTTGGATGGTATCGGCTCCGCTTGCTACCCGTGCCGATCCCCGATTCCGGCGTTCTCGATCTTTCGCTATTCGTTGTCCCGCACTCCGTCGGACAGTTGCAGGTTTTCGTTAACGGCGTCGAAGCTGCCCGCACGCAGGGCATGCCGATAGGGAACCTAAGTAAGGCGGCCATGTACCAGTCCGGAGCCTTTACGCTCCCAATCAGCAAGGCAAGCGCGGACGGCAGCGTAGTGATCGCCATTCGCAGTTGGGCGGACGCCGATATCAGCCATGGGCTCGTAGAAAAAGTTCATCTGGGTGATTCAGCCAGCATCGCTGAGACGTTCGATATGGCGGACTCCCGCCGATGGGGCAAAAATGCAATCGCAGAAATCCTCGCAAGCCTCCTCTTTTTTTGCGTTGCGGGGCTGGCTGCGACCCTTTACCTGGCGCAGCGCAGTCACTCGGAATATCTGTGGCTGGCTCTGCTCTGTCTCTCGGTAACTTTGCGCGGCATCGGCGAAACGGCCTGGGGACTCTCCCTGATACCGTCGCATATCTTCGCAATCGTCAGCGTCTGGATGAGTTGGCTTTTCATCTTCACCACGCTCGAGTTCATCCTGCAATTCACCGGCAGCAGCGCGCGAAAACTGGTGCGCGGCTGGCAGATCATCGCCCTGCTCCTGCCGCTCACCTCAATGCTGCATCTCGATACGGCCTTCAAATACATCTCGCTTGCATCGCAGTTTGTCTTCTGCGGCCTGGTCGCGGTAATGCTCTTCCGCGCATGGCGTCGAGGCCGCGGCGAAGCCGGCGTAATGCTGCTGCCATTCTTCCTGGCCGCAACAGCAGACTCAATCAACATCCTGCTCGACTTCGCGGCAAACCGAAGCTGGATACCCGCCCGCTTTTCTTCCCCGATCTACCACCTCGGACCGATCGAGTATTCGCTCAGCACGGTGACCTATCTCATTTTCCTGGGCAGCCTGATCGCCGTTATCCTCTACCGGTTCGTGCGCGTCAGTCAGGAAGAGCAGCGCTCCGCCGCTGAAATTGAAGCCGCGCGCAGCGTTCAGGCCATGCTCATCCCCACGCAGTTGCCCTCCAATCGCAACTTCATGCTGGACAGCGCCTATCTTCCCGCCAACGGCGTCGGAGGAGATTTCTTCCAGGTCCTGCCGCTCAAGGACGACTCCATGCTCATCGTCGTCGGCGACGTCAGCGGCAAAGGCCTGCAAGCCGCCATGAACGCCAGTACCCTCGTCGGCGCCCTCCGCAATGAACTCTCCCACGATCCCGCTACAGTTCTTTTGCACTTGAACCAGGTCATGCTCGGCGCAAGTTCAGGGCCAGTGGCCGGATTTGCGACCTGCCTCTGCGCTCGCATCTACCCCAACGGCCAGATGACCATCGCCAACGCCGGCCATCTCAGCCCATACCGCGACGGCCGCGAGTTGGAGCTTGCAGCCTGCCTGCCGCTTGGCGTCATTCCAAACGTCGAATACGAGCAATCCACCTTCCAACTCAATCATGGCGACCGCCTGACATTTCTCTCCGACGGCGTTGTCGAAGCCACCGACCCCAAAGGCGAACTTTTTGGTTTCGAACGCACCCAGCAGGTCAGCCACGAGCCAGCCCGCTACATTGCCCAGACCGCGCAACGCTTCGGCCAGACGGATGACATCACCGTAGTCAGTCTTTATTTCGTGCCCGCCTAGCCGCGAATGCCCCTGCTACAATCCGAGCAATAGTTCTGTCATTCCCGTCTAACATGAAAACTCTTCCAATCCTCGCCGCTGCCTCCTTGCTTTTTGCGTCGTTTGCATTCGCACAAACCCAGCCACAGCCAGATAAAACACGTCTTAATCAAACTCATACCGTGACCAAAATCGATCCCGCACAAGTCCATCGCAACGCCCTTGTAATCGACACCCATGAAGACACCCCTCAGCGCTTCGTCGATGAGCACTTCGATCTCAGCGACCCACTCAATAGCGGCCAGATCAATCTCGATGCCATTCACAAAGGCAACCTCGGCGCATCGTTCATGTCCATCTGGGTCGAGCCGGAGCTCTACAAAGGCCACTACGCCCGCCGTACACTCGAACTGATCGACTCTGTCCGCACTCAGGCCGCGAAACATCCCGGCGAAATCAAGTTCGCCACAACAGCCGCAGATATCGAAGCCGCGCATCGCGAACACAAGTACGCCATGCTCATGGGCATCGAAGGCGGCCATTCTATTGAGGACTCGCTCGGGCTGTTGCGCATGTACTACGACCTCGGCGTGCGTTACATGACCCTGACCTGGTCTAACTCGAATGGCTGGGCTGACTCATCCGGCGACGACAAGGACACCACAGTCCCGCACACCAAAGAGGGTCTCAGCGAATTCGGCAAAGACGTCGTCTACGAGATGAACCGCCTCGGCATGATCGTCGACATCTCGCACGTCAGCGACAAGACCTTTTATCGAACGCTCATCATCACCCGCGCTCCAGTGATTGCTTCGCACTCTGCGGCTCGCGCCTTATGCGATGCCCCACGCAACATGACCGACGACATGCTTCGCGCCGCCGCTAACTCCGGCGGACCCGACAGCAAGGGCGGCGTCATCATGGTCAACTTCTATTCCGGATTTATCTCGCAGGCCTACCGCAACGCCCAGATCGCCCAGAAGCCGGAAGTCGACAAGGCCACGCAGGAGCTGAAGGACAAGTTCAAAGCCGAAGGCAAGGAGATCACCTACTCCGATATTGAAAAACTCCAGCGCCAGATGGCCGACCGCATTCCGCGTCCGCCGCTGAAAGACCTAATTGACCAGATCGATCACATCGCTAAAGTTGCCGGCATCGATCACGTGGGTCTTGGTTCAGATTTCGACGGCGTTAGCGGCCAATTGCCTGAAGGGATCGACTCTGCCGCCGACCTGCCCAAGATCACGGAAGCCCTGATCGCTCGCGGCTACAGCGCGGAGGACTGCCGCAAGATCCTCGGCGGCAACTTCATGCGCGTCTTCAAAGAAGTGGAGCAGGTAGCGAAGCAATTACAGGCAGAAGATCGCCCAAGAATCACCGACAAGCAGCCTTTCGACAAGCCCCAGAAGTGAGATGCGTTCCATGCCCGATACAAAAGAATCCTTTGAAGAACTGGTTCATACCCTTGTCCATAAGTCGATGGAAAAGAACGAGCGTTTTCGGAATAGATACGGCAAGTACAAGCGATGGGATTGGGATGCAGATGCAGTAACTCTGACCTTCTCCGATCCAGATAAGCCAACTCTACAGATTGACGTTACGGTTGTCGGAACAACCAAGGGGGAACGCTGGCAGTGGACGTGGGCAAATCGGAATTTCGAACCTCGTTCCAATCTCGGTATGGACGAGGTTCGAAAGTTCGGCGAAAACCATGGCTATGAGTTGCTGACAACGGGTTTCATCGATTCAGACGAACATACTGGCTGGGAAATGACATCGGTAGCTTTGCACGTTCTAGATGGATTAGGTTCATATAGATTCCCAACCGACGAAGGGTTTTGTTATCTCGTTTTTCTGAAAATTCGAGAAATTTCGGCAGACTGAGAACCGCCGAAGAATTGCCGAGAAGCAGCCCTTCGACAAGCCGCAGAAGTAATGGCTCTCGAATGTTCGGCGCGTCAGCCCGGGTCTGGATTTTAGACTTGGGGCTTTTTAAAAACCACTCAGTTATATAGCGATAGCGCTATATCCCGAAAGCACTCCAAAACCCACAGCACAAAGGCCGTAAATTCTCCGCAACTCTAACTCTGAGTCTAGAGACAACTTCCAACAAATTCACTTGACACGCCAGGCGCAACCCTTGGCCTAGAAGATGTTCCACGTGGAACAATTGTGTGTTCCACGTGGCCCTGTCGCATTACTTAGTTCAGAGAAACCGCCTTCGACAGCGGCAGATCCTGCGAAGACCCACCAACCATAAAGCTGTAACTCCCGGGAACCAGCTTCCATTTATTTCCATCCACGTCAAAGATCGACAGATACTTGGGATCGATCGATACAGAGACTTCCTTGCTTTCGCCCGGCGCCAGACTTACCCGGCTCCAGCCCACCAGACGCTTCGGAGGCTCCTGCGCACTGGCAGGCAGCGCGGCATAGATCTCGGCAATCTCAATTCCGGCGCGGCTTCCCGTGTTGGTCACTTTGAAAGTGACATTGGTTGAAGCGCCCGGAGTTACATGTAAGTCGGAGTAAGCGAAAGTCGTGTAAGAAAGGCCAAACCCAAATGGGAACAGAACGGGTTTCTTCTCGGCGTCGTACCACTTGTAGCCAACCTTGAGGCCTTCGTCATAGTGCACGCTGAAACTGGCCTTCGCGCCTTCCGTGCGCATCACCGGCGACGCTCCCTGCGAATGCGGAGGCGGTTGCACTACGGTGGGATGCGGCAGGTCAGCCTCGCTACGCGGGAAGGTCATCGGCAGTTTCCCGCTTGGGTTCACGTCGCCAAAGAGCACGTTCGCAACCGCCTCCGCACCTCTGCTGCCCGAGTACCATGCTTCCGCGACTGCGCCTACCTGATCGAGCCACGGCATTTTAACTGCCGTGCCGGTTTCCAGCACGACAACGGTCTTGGGATTCGCCGCGGCAACGGCGGCGATGAGCGCGTCCTGATTGTCAGGAAGTGAGAGGTTTTTCAGGTCCATGCCTTCGCTGGTCCATTGGTCCACGAAGACGATGGCGACATCGCAGGTCCTGGCAAGCGCCGCCGCAGCAGCGGGGTCTGCACCGGAGTTGAACTTGATCGAGGCCGGCGGAATCTTGGCCGAAATCGCCTTCTGTGGGGAAGTAGGGAACCAGACGTGCGCGAGCCACGGCGGATTTGTGCCGCCAGGAGGGTCGACCTGCGCCGAACCACCACCCGAGATCATACCCATATCCGCGTGGTCGCCGATAACGGCAATGGACTTGATCGAATTCCTGTCGAGCGGCAGGATGTGGTTACTGTTCTTGAGCAGGACGATGCTGTTTTCTTCGATGTGCTGGGCTGTTTCAAGACCGCCCATGACATCGACAACGCTCTTCTGGATTGGGTTGTCGACGAGGCCGGCGGCGAACTCAGCACGCAGGACGCGATGCACATGATCGTCCAACTCGGCTTGCGAAATCTTGCCATCTTCCACGGCTTTCTTGTACGCATCGCCATAGAAGTTTTCGCCCGGCTCTTCGTTGTCGAGACCGGCTGCAGAGGCTTTGATGGTCGAGTGCGTGCCACCCCAATCCGAGAGGACGAATCCTTTGAAGCCCCAGTCCTTTTTCAGAACATCGGTTAACGTGTACTTGTTTTCGCAGGCGTAGTCGCCGTTGATCGCGTTGTAGGAGCACATGACAGCCTGGGGATTGCCGACGCTGATGCCGATTTCAAAGGCCAGCAGATCGGATTCGCGCATGGATCGCTTGTCGATGATGGAGTCGACCTCGTTGCGGCCGCTCTCCTGGTCGTTGACGGCGTAGTGCTTGATGTCGCCGATGACGTGCTGGGCTTGTTCGCACTTGATGCGATTGCCGACGAGGGTGCCCGCGAGGATCGGGTCTTCGCCCTGGTACTCGAAGGTGCGCCCGTTGCGCGGCTCGCGGGTGACGTTGACGCCGCCTCCGAGGGTCATGTTGTAGCCCTGGGCGCGCAATTCGCGGCCGATGAGCGCGCCGTAATCGCAGGCGGACTCGGTGTCCCAGCTGGCGGCTGCGCCGAGGTTGGATGGGAGCGCCGTGGAGTAGCGGCCGTTCATGGCGCTGGAGCGCACGCCGTAGGCTGCGTCGCTCATCTGGATGAACGGAATGCCGAGGCGCTCGATGCCGAGGACAAAGCCTGCGCCGCCGTTGCCAAGGTAGTAGTTGGGCTTGGGCTTGCCCCAGCCTGGCATGCCCTGGCCGTGGAGGAAGTCGATCTTCTCGTCGAGCGTGAGCTCTTTCATGACCAGATCGGCGCGCTCGTCCGGGGAAAGGTCCTTGTTCATCCAGGCGGCGTGTGCGTAGGGCGGTTCTGGGTGCGGACGTGGGTTTTGTGCGGAGACGAAGCTGCTTGCCACAGAAATCGTGAGGACGGCGACAGCGAGGATGCTGTTGCGCGAAGTCGACCTAAAATTCATTCTGACCATCCGGAATGCTGTACTGACGATACCCATCATACTCGCGCAAGTGTACAAGTAAAACGTGTGAGCTGGCATTTCCGAGGCAATATTTTTGAGGGTAGGACAGTAGATTGAGCCACCGGCGCGGTCGATGAGTATGGGGTGGCGGGGTGGGATTTTGAAGCGCAAATACAGCAACGGCCTGAGCATCAGAGTGCGCAGGCCGTTGCCGGGTGAACTGTTGGGATTGGCGGTATTGACTAAGGCACTCGCGCTTTGGCGATTGCCAGTGGCCCGGCGCGGAACTCTGCGTCAGGGCTTCTACTGGGGCGGGGGGCGCGATGCCCTAGGCCTCAGTCACCTCACGTTGATCGATACTGTGGTACGAACAACTGTCTGATTTCATAGGCTGGATCATCCTCCTTTCCCGTGTACGGCTAGAATAGCCGAAATCCCCTTGAAAGTAAAAATACCTGTGAATGCTAGATACCAGGCAGGACGGAATATGCAAAGCATCCGGCAAGCTTGGTCCAGAAGTATCCGCCTCGTACTGTCTCCACATCAGTGTCCACGCTTGAGCGTCAGGGGCACGGGCCTGATGCCATTGTTTGAACGCCATCCGGTACGCGAGTCTGGAATTAACTTCCCAGCGCCATTGCTTCTGCTGGAGCAGCCAGATTGTTCCTCTCAGGATTAGATCGTCGTGTGCGCGAATGTCGCTGCGGTCGATGTTTCCGTTGCAGAGGAGATCGGGCGGCAGGATTCTCGCTTGATAAGCTCTGTGGGAAGCGTGACTTGCTGTCGAGCTTGACCGGGATTTGTAATCCGGTTGATCAAGAGTTCTACCATCTGCTTGCCTAAAAGCTCAGGGAACTCACGGATGGTGGTTAAGGCTGGGTACAGCCACGACCCTACAGTATCGTCACAACCCACAACGCTGATATCGCCGGGAATGTCCAGGCCGCCGTCTCGCAATCCTTTATAGACGCCGTGCGCCGTCGGATCATTGCCGGCAAAAATGGCAGTGACCGGCTCACCTTTGGCCAACAGAGACTTGGTGCCAAGATAGCCGATGTCCGTCTCGTCTTCCAGATCCACAGTGCTTAGGCGAGGTGGTAAACCAGCCTCCTCCATGGCGCGCCGATAACCCTCAAAACATCGCGCAAACCAGGGAAGGCGAATATTGCCTACAAACCAGATATGGCAGTGGCCGAGACTAATCAGATGCCGAGTCACATCCTGCCCACCTTGGATGTCATTGGAAAAGACCACATCATCTCCAACATATCCAAGCTGTTCTACTTCGCTTATCACGTTATTTCCGAGGACTACAAACGGGATGTTCTTGTAGTTCAGCAACTCGAGGAGATTTGGTGAGTTGGTGCCGGCCAGGATAACGCCTCGAACGATATCGTGGCGTTGCACGACATTCGGCAAGTGGAGTTCTCTCCCGGAAACCTGAGACGGGTAGTTGAACGACTGAAAGATGAGTTCCCAGTTACGAGAGGCACAATAGGCCTCTGCCCCTAGAAGTATGCCGGAGTGAAAGACATGCTGCATACTCCTGTTACTGAGAAGAAAAGCCAACGCCTTGGTCTTGTTGCGCTGAGAGAAATCGATATCTAAATCTGCGGCAGCTGCCAGGACGCTTTTTCGTATGGCAGGATCGACGCGGCTACTTCCATTCAGGACTCTCGAAACAGTTGCAATACTGACATGCGCGGCGGCAGCGATTTCCCGCAGGCCCAATTTGCTTCTTTTGGAAGGAATATCAGTCATGCGTTCCTGCGTTCCTTGCGTGGCCTTACTCCAGTTGCCTTCATCCACTCAATTCTCACACGCTTTAGGAAAAACGATGCAAGCGCGTTGCCCCGGCCGTTTTCTTGCCTGTAAACTCTGTCAAAGATAAAGAAAATTTTCACAAAAGGCAATTGCGGAGACCGCGCATCGAAGAACCTTTCCTACGGCAGGTGGGATCTGGAGCAGGCCTATTTTCCATCTCATTCCAGCTTTCCTGGATGGACAGTCGAAGGATGATGGGTAAAGTGCTTGTAATCAGCCGCAAATGAGCTTCAGATAGAGAGGCGTGTGGAGGCTTTTGGCTCGGCGTGGATTGCTATTCAGATCTTCCACTTTCGCAAATTTTGGGTGTCTGGAGAAACTTTCTCATTATTGTGTAAATTTACCTTTCATTTCTTATTTTTTCATGTTAGCGTCTGTTCATGCTTTTTTCATGTTGGGCACTTCGACTCCCCAAGAAGATGCTCGCCTAACCTCGCTTTCAACTTCATTTTTTGAGTTTAGACTCGTTGACCTTCTGATCGTAGCGTTGGACATCCGACGGACTGATTAGCCCTTCTTGCCCATCGGCAAGGTTGGTGAACATCTGTCGCGAGAAAACTGCCCTATGAGGCAGGCGTAGATTCGTCGCTTGATGCATAAAGAAAAGTCAGGAAGAACCCACAGGAAAGTTTTCTCATTGGAGGCAAGAGTGAAACTAGTGAACCAAAGCAGATCCTCGTATTTTGGCGCTGCCCTTGCGTTGTTCAGTTTATTCCTCGTCCTAATATCGGCTTGCACGTTGATGGCTCAATTGACCACAGCGCGGTTGAGCGGCGTTGTGACTGATAATGGGGGCTCCGCGTTACCGGGCGCCGACGTGACGGTGAGAGAAGTAGAAACCGGATTCAGCCAGACGGTGAAAAGCGGAGAGGCAGGCGAGTATCTTTTCCCGAGCCTTCCTGTGGGGAACTACGAGCTGACCGTCGATATGACCGGTTTCTCCTCTTACGTGCAAAAGGGAATTGTTTTAGCCGTTGGCCAGGCTGCAAGCCGGAACATCGAATTGAAGGTCGGTGCGTTCACCGATCAAGTGACTGTGACGGCGGATGCGTCGCTGGTCACTACCGACTCAGCCACGGTTGGTCAACTCATAAATCAACAGAGTGTTTCGGCTTTACCTCTAAATGGGCGCGATGTACAGCAGCTTGTCTTTCTGATTCCGGGGGCAACCAATGTCACCTCGCAAAATTGCGCGGCCAACTGCGAGGGGGGCACGTTTCAGAGTGAGCAATACGCCAAAGTGAATGGCGGCGGAGCAAACGGTGTCTCCTATCTGTTGGACGGCGTGGACTTCAACGATCCATACATCAACGCTAACTTACCCTTTCCCAATCCGGACGCGATCCAGGAATTCAATGTAGATACGAATAATATGAGCGCAGCCTATGGCAATGCCACGGGCGGAATCGTGAACGTGGTCACTAAATCAGGCACGGACCAAATTCACGGCAGCGCATTCGAATATCTTCGCAACTATGCTCTCGATGCGAGCAATTACTTCGCAACATCTCCAGACCCTCTCAAGCAAAATCAGTTTGGCGGCAGCATTGGCGGCCCAATCCTGAAGAATAGGCTCTTTTATTTTGGATCCTATCAAGGTACGCGCACTAATACGGCCAGCAATGGCCAGGTGCAATTTGTGCCCACGGCGGCTGAACGCCAGGGCGACTTTTCCGATTTGCTGCCCACGACGCAACTCGTTGACCCGGTCACTGGAACGCCGTTTCTGAATAATCAGGTCCCGACCTCTAGATTCAGCCCGGTAGCCAACTATCTCCTGCAGCATATTCCGCTTCCTAATGGACCCGGCCGCCAGCTGACCTACAATGGAGCCCCACTGGTGCAGAACACCGATGAGTATCTGGCAAAGGTGGACTATAACATCGGCAAGCATCATTTGAGCGGCCACTATTTTCAGATGAACTTCAATGTTCCGATCTTTGTGCCCCCGGCTACGAACATTCTGGAGATCAATAACAATCCCGCGCAATCTCTCACGCTTAAGAACATCAGTGTGGTCGATCTTTATTCCGTCAGCAGCACTTTCTTTCTGAACAGCTACTTCGGCTACACCAACCAGGCGGGTGGAAGTCGTTCAAATATCCCCTTCAATATGGCTGATGCCGGCGTCAACATCGCCCAACCACCAAGCCCTTCAGTCGGAGTCGGTCCTGGCATCGATTTCAGAATAGCTGGCGGAATTTATATCCATGGCCTCCACTATGGAGACTTTACGCGTGGCGATCAGTCCCTCCGCGAGACGGCCACTCTCATTCGAGGAAAGCATGCCATTCAGTTTGGCGGCGAAGTTTTACGTATCAGTACTCCCATGGCGAATGAGTTTGAAGAGGATGGCAACTTTGGATTCTCCAATAGTCTCTCTGGGGACAATACGGCGGACTTCATGCTCGGCGCGGTTTCCAATTTTGCTCAGGGAGGCGGCCTTTACCTCAACGTTACCGGGATGAACTGGAGCGCATTTGTTCAGGATGACTGGCGCGCGACGCCTCGTCTCACAGTGAGCGCGGGTTTGCGTTGGGATCCATTCTTTCCTTATACGGATAGCCGGGGACGGGTAGCATGCTTCGAGCCTGGCTCGCAATCGACACGCTTCCCAAATGCGCCCCAGGGACTGCTCTTCGGCGGAGATAATCATGACGCGGGTTGCCCCAAGTC
Organism: Acidicapsa acidisoli; assembly: GCF_025685625.1. Lineage (NCBI taxonomy): Bacteria > Pseudomonadati > Acidobacteriota > Terriglobia > Terriglobales > Acidobacteriaceae > Acidicapsa > Acidicapsa acidisoli. Next base: position 908,311 of record NZ_JAGSYI010000002.1, on the reverse strand, counting down.
CTCTATTGAAAATAACGTCGGAAACCTTGGTCCCCGAATAGGGTTCGCATATCAACTTACGCAAGACGCGAAAACCAGCCTACGTGGCGGAGCCGGATACTTTTATGAGTCTCCAAATACCGTGGCGTTTGAAGATGCCGTTGGCATTCCGCCGTTCGCGCCAATTGTATCTTTGAGCGATGTCAATCTGTCGAATCCCTATGGAAGCGCGGGCGTCACCAACCCATTCCCGGCGGGATTTGGACCAACAAACCCAGGCCCAAATGCCAGCTTCCCGCAGGATATATCTCTTAATCCTTATTTTTCGCAGCATTTCCGTCTTCCTGTTGTTTTGACATATAACCTCACACTTGAGCGCGGAATTGGCCAAAGCTGGCTGGCTCGCGCCGCCTACATGGGGAGCCTGGGAAGTCATCTGAACGGAACCGGAGACCAGGAGGCCGGATTGCTGGCGACAAATGCCGCGGTCTATATTCCAGGCCAATCAACAGAAGCAAATACGCAGCAACGGCGTCCCTATCCTAACTTCGGCCCTCTCTATGAACTCGATTCAGAAGTGAACAGTAACTATAACGCGCTTCAGCTAACGCTTCAGAAGCGACTTACACAAGGGTTCTCATTCCTGTCCAACTTTACCTGGAGCAAATCATTGGATGACTTCGGGCCACAAGGATCCAGCGGAAGCCAGAATCCTACCGGCAGCAATACATGCACTTGTGGCCGCTCCTTTGATTATGGTCCCGACAACGGAGACATCAGCAAGACTTTCAAGATCTCCGGAAATTACCAACTCCCCACGGCTCACCTGAATGGGCCGGCAGGAAGCCTGATCAACGGATGGGAACTTACTGCAATTGCGACCGAACAAACTGGCTTCCCGTACTCGATCTACGCCAACGATGACAACTCCTTCAGCGGGATAGGCAACGACCTGGCTGACCTCGCCGTGCCAAATATCAAGGGCGCCGTTCTTAGCTCGGGCAGATCTCATACCCAGCTTGTACAGCAGTGGTTTAATACCAATGCATTTACCGCTAACGCCATCGGGACATTCGGCAATTCTGGAAAGGACGTTCTGCGTGGACCACGATATTTTGACGCAGACATAGCCCTGCTTAAAAACACCAAGATTAGAGAGGGTGTCAGTGCTCAATTCCGGGCGGAATTTTACAACGCTCTAAATAACGTAAACTTCGGCATGCCCGATACGGGCCTCACCGATAGTGCCTTTGGACAACTCACATATGCCATGAGTCCACGTATTCTCCAGTTTTCACTTAAGGCACTTTTCTAGCACCATTCTCGAGCTGACCTATAACTTTGCTTCCCGGGTAAGTGCCGCTTGGGCGATCTTCCCGGGAGGCTGACACCAAGAGAACCTTTACAAAAGAGGATTGATGAAGTCGCTAAATCAAGATGTCGTATGTTTCACCGCGGGCAAGATCAAACTTGAAGTACATCCCACCAGAAAGAGCGCTGGAGAAGCAGCCGCTCAGGCGGTTGCTGAAGAAATGCGCCGTTCCGCCCAACCAGGCAAGGAGATCGGAGTGATCTTCGCCACGGGCGCCTCACAATTCGACACACTCGAAGCTTTGACCTCGATTCCCGGGTTGCCGTGGGATAAGGTGGTTGGGTTTCACATGGATGAGTATGTCAAACTCGACGAAAACCATCGCGCATCTTTTCGCCTTTACCTGCGAGAGAAACTGACGCAGCGGGTTGCCATGCGCGAGTTCTTCGAGATGAATGGGAATGCTGAAGATATCGATGCATTTGGCCGCGAATACATGCGACAGCTCAATCTCGCCAACCCGCAGATATGTCTTCTCGGCATAGGAGAAAACGGACACCTCGCATTTAACGATCCCCACGAGGCTGATTTCAACGACCCTCAGGCGATTAAGGTAGTTAATCTTGATAGTGCATGCAAGCAGCAACAGGTATCAGAGGGTTGGTTTGCAAGCCTGGAAGAAGTGCCGAATCAGGCATTGACTCTCACCATCCCAACCTTGCTCCGTGTGCCGAAATTGATTGTCTCGGTCCCTGGAAGTCGCAAGGCTCAGGCAGTTCGCCGTACTCTGGAAGAACCAATCTCGACGAGTTGCCCATCCACCCAGTTGCGCAACCATCCTGACGTGACGATCTATCTGGATGTGGATTCCGCGGCTGAATTGAAAGACCTTTACTAGCTCTCTAGACCTTGTTTCCGAAGGACCGGCTGGATGCCTGGAGGAGAATCCGATGCTCGAAAAAATACAGGAAGGAATTGACCGTCGCACATTCGTGAAACAGGCGGGAGGAGTGATGCTCGCCGCAGGCATGAGTGCTAAATCCTACGCCCGTGTCCTCGGAGCGAATGATCGTATTCGGCTTGGTCAACTCGGCTGCGGCGGCCGAAGTGAAGGACACGTGCACATGGCTGAACTTGCCTCCAAGCGTGTGCGCGTGGAAACGGTAGCAGTTTGCGATCTGTGGAGCCTGGCACGGGAGCACCGGGCTGCACAGGTCAAGCGAGCATTCAACCTGGAGCCGCAGAGCTTTAAGTACTCCGAAGATATGTTGGCGCTGAAGGATATTGACGGCGTCATGATCGCTACCGGCGACTTTCAGCACGCCAAGTTGTGTGCGGAGGTAGTAAAGGCGGGGAAGGATTGCTATGTCGAGAAGCCGTTTGCCAATGTGCTCTCCGAGGCCATTGAGACGCGCAACATCGTCAGGCAATCCAAGCAGATGGTGCAGATGGGCACGCAACACCGCAGCCAGCCATATCCGTTGGCGGTAAGAGACATCATTCGTTCCGGACGAATCGGTGACATTGTTCATATTGAGCAGGAATGGAATGTGAACGAAGAACGCTGGAGATTTACACCGATGGACACGGGCAGGAGCAAAGAAATGCTCATGGACATCAACATGAAGTGGAAACAATGGCTCTATGGCCGCAATTCGCAGCTTAAAGAAGAAGACACGGACTGGAAGCGATGGTTACTCGGCAAACCAGATCGTCCGTTTGATCCGCATGTATATCTTGAGTTCAGACTTTATAAAGATTATTCGTCAGGTATTTTCGATCAGTGGCTTAGCCACGGCAGTGACTTAGTACATCTCTGGACAGACCAGGCGTATCCAGAGAGCGTGGTAGCTAACGGCGGGATCTTTACCTGGAAAGATGGCCGGGAAAATCCTGATACCTGCGTGACGGCCATCGTATATCCGAAAGGCTTTCTGTATACCTATAAGACGATTTTTGGAAATAGCTATCGGAGCTTTTCAAGAATTCACGGGCGGGAAGGCACCATAGAGAATTATGGCGGTGAAGGAGCGTCTCTCTTTTCGGTAACGCGCGAGGGAGGGAAGCATGAATTGGATCCCACTGACTCAGGACCGGTCTACAATAAACTTCCCATCACGGGACCATCGAACGACGGTGAGGAAATTGTACAGGTCCCCGGGGCGCCGGAACCTAGCTCCACGGGTCCGGATGATGACGATGTGGATCATCTGGTGAACTGGCTTAAATCGATGCAGACACGCAACCAGCCGAACGCCACGGTTGAGCATGGATTTTCACATTCGCTTGTATGCATCATGGCGACACAGTCCTACTGGAGCGGCAAGAAGTTGTATTGGGATCCGCACAACGAGCAAATAGTAGATCATCCAGTCTGAGAGCGCACGGACAGAACGGACATATAGCCTGCACGATGCGCCAGTTATATTGAATGTTGCCTGGCTGCAATAGCGATCGATCTTGAAGCTTGTCTACCGGGGGGGGATATGAGGTTAGTTGGAAAGAATCTTTTGATTGCTATTGCGGCTGCGATTCCGATGACTGCAGTTACCATGTACGGTCAGGCTACAAGCGACACTCTGAAGAGTTTGCTTGAGCAGCCAGTACAAACAACGGACGTCACTGCCTTTCAATTACAGAAGTATCTGAGTCGCCGAATTACTGCGCTTCCATCGCCGCAGAGCGCCAGCGATTGGACGGATAAGTCACAGAGCTTGCGTAAACACATTCTGGATGACATTGCGTTTCACGGATGGCCAAGCGAATGGATTCAATCCGCCCCGAAGTTCTCGCAGGTTGGAGCTGCAGAATCGCGGAACGGTTATCGTGTGACGAAGTTTCGCTATGAGATCGTGCCGGGCTTCGAAGCAACGGCGCTATTGTATGAACCGGAAAAGTTGAATGGGCGTGCGCCGGCGATCCTTAACGTGATTGGACACGAGCCCATGGGGGAGGCGGCGGAGTATGAACAGAAACGATGCATCAACTTTGCCAAGCGGGGGATCATCGCGCTTAGTATCGGATGGGTTGGCTTTGGTGAACTGGCTTTGAAAGGGAACGATCATGATGATGCCGCAGCGCTTGACCTTGTAGGTTCGAATGCTCTGGGTTTCTTTTACCTCGGGATGCGACATGGCCTCGACTATTTGGCGGCATTGCCTCAGGTTGATACGACCCGGTTGGGAGTGACGGGCTTGAGTGGGGGGGGGTGGCAAACCATCCTCTTGAGCGCTCTGGACAGCCGCGTCGCAGTGAGTGTCGAGGTAGCTGGATTTGGATCGCTTCAATCCAATCTAACGCACCCAATCGATACGGATGAAATTGAAGAGGACGCCACAGACTTAAATCAGGGAGAGGACTATCCCTTCCTGGTTGCCATGCGCGCGCCAAGACCCACGCTGCTCATCCACAACGCCGAAGATAATTGCTGCTTTCGAGCCTCCATAGTTAAGCCTTATATCTACGATCAGGTGCGGCCATTCTTTAATCTCTCCGGCAAACCTGATGCCCTGGGCTGGTACGAGAGTACTGATCCTGGTACGCACAACTATCAATTGGTGAATCGTCTCCATTCCTACAGCTTCTTTGCGGAACACTTCAACATGCCTGCAGTTACCGACGAGATTCCTAGTTCTACTGAGGTCAAAACCCGAGAGGAACTGGCGGTCGGCATTCCTGCGGACAATTTAACTATTACCGGTTTAGCCAGGAAGATTGCAGGAGGAATCACCAGGCAGGCTGTCCCGCACGATGGCGATGCTCGTAAGTCATGGGCGGTCGAACAACGAAAGAAGCTCAAGGAAATCATTCGCTATACGCCAGTCTCAGTGGAAAATGCATGGAGAGTGAGCAACACCAGGCGCTTGGCAATGCAAACGGTGTCTTATCGTTTTGATCTCACAAATGAATTGAGTGCCACAGGCATCTGGCTGAAGGCCAACGACGCGGGTGAAGGTGCTCCAGCGACGATCGTCTTGAACGACAAGGGCTATGAAGCGTCGAGCGAGGCGGTATCAACGCACGTAAATCACGGTGAGCAAGTGCTGGCTCTTGATCTGCTCTTTAACGGATTCACTCGTCCTCAAACTCCAGATCCGACAGACTGGGAACTGTTGACTGCGAGCGTCGGTGATCGCCCACTTGGCCTGGAGGTGGCGCAGTTGCTCGGGATCGCACATTGGATGCGCGCCAACAGTAGTCAGAAGAAAGTTGAGATTGAGACAGACGGCATTCGCTCGGCTGTTATCGCTTCAGTGGCTGCGGCCATCGATCCCGATTCCTTCTCTGTGATCACAAGCCGTCATGCAATGAAGAGCTTTGGCTATCTGCTTGACACGCCTGTCGCTTTTCGCTCTGCGCCCGATCTCTTTTGTCTCGATCTCTATAAGTACTTCGACATCGATTCAATTGCCGCGATTGCGGATTCAACGATTATCAAGAACGTAGCATCGGTGCAGTAGGCCGTCGTCAGGATGGCACCGGAACACAACTCACCGGGAGGTTCTGTTGAAGGGTTCGATTTATTTACAGCTGGCTTACTTTACTGCAATTGCAACGATGTACACTGCAATAGCTTTGGGACAAAATTCTCAGACAACTACCCAACCTCTGAATCCGACGCGCGAAAATGCGCCGCCTGCTGAAGCATTTCGCGTATTGTCTTCGTCTGAACTGCAAGATCGACAGATTACGCCTTATCTTGCATACCAAACCGCACTCGCGTGGAATCAGGATGAACTTCGTCGGGACCGCTGGTCGCAGGTGAAGAGCGCAAGCGATCTTCTGCAATTACGCGCAGAGCTAAGAAGATCTGTGCTGGATATGATTGGTGGTCTTCCCGCAAAGAAAACAGACTTGCATGCGACCATTACTGGCACAATCGCAGCCAATGGATTTCATATAGAGAAGCTCGTCTATCAGAGCCTCCCTGGCTTCTATGTGACGGCGCTGGTGTATGTACCGGAGAATAATGACAAGGTGCATCCCGCTATCTTGGTCCCTGCCGGACATTCTCCAGTCGGAAAAGCGCACTATCAAGCCCTCTGTCAGAGGCTTGTCTTACGCGGCTATCTCGTTATTAGTTGGGACCCGGTCGGACAGGGCGAACGAAGCCAATTTTGGGATGCAAAGGAAAAGAAGAGCCGTTACAACCTGATTTGCGCGGAACATGCGGTCATGGGAAATCTCGCATACCTGGCCGGGGCGAATCTGGCTCGGTGGGAAATCTGGGATGGTATTCGCGCTGTGGACTATCTGCTCACCCGCTCAGACGTCGACGGTGAAAGAATCAATATAACTGGAACGAGCGGCGGCGGTTTCCAGACGGCGTTAATCGGTGCACTGGATGAGCGGATCAAAGTTGTTATTCCTTCGTGCTACATCACTGCGCTTCCTATGCGGGTTGAGAATCGAATCTTTGCCGATCCCGACAGCGATCCGGAACAGGATCTCTTCGGATTCCTATCGAAGGGGGTGGATGACGCGGGGATCTTATTGATGATGTATCCGAGACCCGTAATGGTGGCGACCGCTACCCTGGACTACTTCCCGGTGCAGGGTGCCCGCAAATCATATTCTGAAGTTAGCGCCTTCTACAAACGCTTTGGATATGCTGATCGAATTGCGTTTGTTGAGAGCTACAATGGGCACGAGTATTCTGTAGCAAATCAAGAAACAGCGTTGGGTTTCCTTGACCGCTTCAATAAAATGCCGGTGCGGCACGGTCTTCCTCCTGTCACTACATTCTCAGACGCCGATCTCCAGGTGAGTAGAAGCGGCCAGGTCACAGTTGACTTTCCTGAGGGTTACACGCTCCCGCATTTCATAGCGGCGCATTCCGATGAAGCCTCACTTCGAAACAGCAAGACACTGCGTGAACTATACCGGAGTGAACGGGACCCGGATGTCGACTCCTGGACAGTAAGCCGATACGCCGGTTACTCCCCGCCGAGAGAACTGCGTTGGGAGGCTGTTGGGAGTAGAACGGCTGGGGCCGTGCAAATTGACCGCTACGTGCTTCATCATAGCTCTTATCTGGAGATGCCGCTTCTTCACTTTCACCTTAACGACAATCATCCCAAAGGAGCAATTCTCTGGTTTAGCCTTGACGGCAAAGCCTCGGAAAAGGACTGGCCTCAGATATCCAAACTACTGCAAGACGGCTATGAGGTGTTTTCATTCGACTTTCGCGGCCTAGGCGAAACCCGGATGAATTATCGCGCGGTATCCTCCGATGCTCCCGACTTAGCACAAGATAACTTCGACGCGGCTTATGTCAACCCTCTAGCGAGTGTGCTCGCGGATTATGTTTATAATTCGTTGCTTACTGGCCGGCCATATTTCTTTGAGATGATGGACGATCTTAAGATCGCTGAACTCTTTGTACGTAGCCGGAACTCACATTCAAATCGGGAACCTGTGACACTCGCTGCAACCGGCGAAGCACGCAGCCTGGCAACTCTCTTCAAGGAAATAGATCCGCAAGTGACAATACTGCCGTCAGATGCCAGATCGGATCTGATTTGGTCCAAATTGGTAGCTGAGGGTCAGGAACAGTGGCCAATAGCCTTTCTGATGCCATATGGCGCGACCGTTAAGACGGAGTCAAAAACAGAGCCGCGATAAGATGGCTTGAGACGCCCATCAACTCGATCAGGATAGCGGCGGAGAAGCTGGTGCGCGGTAATCTGGGGTGTAATTCCAGCGAGGAGATGCTTCGGAATGGCGGGTCGGGAACGGGTAGCGGTTGTGACGGGCGGTGCGCAGGGGATCGGGAGGCGAACCGCGGAGTTGCTGGCGGAGCGCGGATTTCACATTGCGATTTTCGATCTGCAAGAGCCGAAGGCGACGGTGCAGGCGATCGAGACGCAGGGCGGGAGAGCGTTCTGGTTCGCGGGCGACGTGGCGCGGGAAGAGATCGTCGAGGAGTTTGCACGGCAAGTCTTCGAGCGGTATCAGCAGGTTAACGTTCTGGTGAACAATGCCGGGATCAGCCTGATTCGCCCTGCTGAAGAGACCACGGCGAGCGAGTATCGGCGGGTGATGGAGGTGAATCTCGTCGCGCCATTTCTACTCGCACGGGTGTTCGGGCGAAAGATGCTGGAGGCGCGGAGCGGGTCGATTATCAATGTTGCATCGATTGCCGGGCTGGTAGCGGTCGCGGATCGGGCCGCATACAACGCATCGAAGCACGGACTGGTTGGCCTGACTCGAACGCTGGCCGCGGAGTGGGGCGGGCGCGGGGTGCGCGTGAACGCCGTTTGTCCGGGATGGGTGAAGACGGAGATGGATGCCGCCGATCAGACGGGTGGGAGCTATACCGATGCTGATATTATGCAGCGGGTGCCAATGGGACGCTTCGCGAGGCCGGAAGATATAGCGCGGGCGATTGCGTTTTTGGCGGACGATGCGGAGAGCGGCTTTGTGAACGGCCAAACGCTCACCGTTGATGGGGGATGGTCATCCGATGGAAGCTGGGAGTCGGTTCGGCTGAGGAAGCGATGAGAGGCAAGGCACGCGGAGCGTTCCCGTGAGCCTTGCCTTCCAAGTCCGATGTTGCTGAAGCGATCGGGGATTCCTTATTACTCGTTTCGCAGCGCCACCATCGGATCGACTCCAGCGGCGCGCCGTGCCGGCACCACAGACGCCAGCAGCGCAGCCGCGATGAGCAACGCGGTTGCGGCGGCCAGCATAACCGGATCCCCTGGTTTTACGCCGAATAGTTGATCCTTCATCAGCTTCCCAGCCAGGAGCGCCAGCGGAATCCCGAGGCCGAGGCCAAGGCCAATCTGCCAGAATGCGCCCCGAAGCACCATCCTGATTACATCTCCACGGCCCGCGCCGAGCGCCATCCTCAGGCCGATCTCGCTGGTGCGTTGTTCTACTGCGTACGCCATCACTCCATAGAGTCCAACAGCCGCCAGTACCAGGCCAAGGGCTCCGAAAAGACTGGTTAGAGTGGCAATCATGTTCTGCTGCTGGAAGTCGCCGCTGACGATCTTGCTGTATGAGTCAACGCTATAAAGCACGAGATTCGAGTCGACACTGGCCAACGCCTTGCGCACCTTCTCTTCCATGCCTGGAGGATTGCCGGGCGCCCAGATCACGATGTTATAGAGAAAGTGCGACCACTTGTCGCCCTCTGCAAATTCCGGATCGTCGTACTGCACCGTTTGCGTTTCGGGCACCCAGAACATGGGCCGGATCGGGTCCTTGTAATCGTAGGTCATATACCGGATGTCCTTCACGACGCCGACGATTTCATAGGTTCCGGCATACTTGATTCTGTTCATGCCGAAATGCTGCCCGATAGGGTTCTGATCTTTGAAAAACCGCTTGGCGAACGCTTCGTTGATTACTGCAACATTCCGCGTCGTTGCCGTATCTTCCTCAGTGAAGGACCGGCCGAGCACCACCTTGGAGCCAATGGTTTCAAAAAAACCAGATACGACTCGCGCCCAGCCTGCACCCGTATCCTCTTTCGGCGCCGGCTCCGGCCTTCCCGCGATACGAATCCCTTCGTTCCAGCTATCGCCGGACATCGGCGCGTAGAGCACCGGCGCCACCATCCGCACGCCGGGAATCTGTTTTATCTGGTCGTCGATCCGGCGATACAGAGGCTCCATCTGCTCGGGTTTGTAGTTGCTTAAGGTTGGATTGATCGAAGCGACATAACGGCCTTCGGTCTCAAAACCGAAATTCTGGTGCTCCAGGTTGCGCAGACTCTGCGCAAGCAGTGCAGCAGCCGAGAGCAGCACGAGAGACATTGCCGCCTGCGCCACCACCAGCGATTTCTGCGCCCACGAGCTGCCTCCGCCAACCGAGCGGTTCGCTCCGCGCAGGGCCTCCACTGGATCGGAATGCGACGTCATCCACGCCGGAGCCGTCCCAAAGATGATTCCCGTCAGGATCGAAACGCCGAGGGTGAAGAACAGCACCGGCCACGACGGAGCAGGGCTGACCGGCACATAGTTGTTCGGTCCGCCGATCTCGAATGCCAGATACAAAATCAGCCGCGTTCCGGCATAGGCCACAGTGATTCCCAGAGCACCGCCGATCATCGCAAGCAGAACGCTCTCGACCAGGGCCTTGCGCACCAGACGCATCCGCGAAGCTCCCAGCGCGATGCGAATCGAGATCTGAGCGCGGTCCTTCAATCCGCGTGCGAGCATCAGATTCGCCAGGTTGCCGCAGGCTACCAGCAGCACGCATCCGGCCGCGATCAACAGAAGTTTGAGGCCATCCTTATACTCATCCCGCATGGCGGCCACACCCGCGCCGCCAGGAATCAGGTGCAGTGTCTGCTGCTGCCAAAGCTGCTTTTCCCCCGGCTCCATATCGGAGACATGGCTTGCCAGCCAGTCGTGGAATTCCACTCTGAGCTTTGCTTCCAGGGATTGTGGATTCACACCCGGACGCACCCTTCCAAGCAGGTCCAGATAGTTTTCATTCGCGCGCTTGAGCCGCGAGACAGACCCTACAAGCTCATTTTCGGAAGTGATCGGCAGCCAGAAATCCGGCATGCCCCAGCCCGCCAGCTTGGCGCCATAAAATCCCGGCGGCCCGACGCCGATCACTGTAAACGCATGCCCATTGATCTGGTAACTCGCGCCGACCACCGATGGATCGGAACCATACTTCTCCTGCCAAACGCGGTAGCTCATCACCGCGACCAGCGGAGCGCCTTCATGATCGTCAGCGTCCGTCATCAATCGGCCGATCCAGGGCTGCACGCCCAGCGTGCGGAAGAAATTTCCAGAGACAAACTGCCCGTTGCGCGTGTCCACCTGCGTCAGAGCGCCAGCTCTACGAACACCCAGCGGGGCGTTGCCTGCCTGAAGCGCAGCCAACTCGACAAACTCCGGTGTGTGGTCGCGGAAATTCTTGTACGCCTCCCAGGAGAAGAGTGCGAAGTCTCCGTCTTCGCCCTGCGTGTAGCCGCCCCAGTTGCAACAACGGATCTTATCGCCGATCCGCCACAACTCGTCGGGCTTGGCCACTGGCAGCGACTTCAGCATGACTTGGTGCACCAGCGTAAAGATGGCTGTCGTGGCTCCGATCCCCAGAGCCAGGGTGATCACCGCTGTTGCCGCAAACCCAGGTGCCTTCCGCAATTGCCGTAGTGCATCGCGCAGATCCGCCAGCATTCGTTCTCTCCCTTCCCGACTTTCAAGCTCCTGTTCTCGCACTACGAGAGCATGTTGCTCTCCGTTCCATGGAAAACAGTCGGTCTCAAAAGAAAAGGCTTAGAGAGAAGCGCGGCGATGCCACTGTCCGCAAACAGGATTGGCATGTTCGGAACCGGACAATTTAAGCGCATCACGACATAAGCACATCACGACGCGCCCGAGAAAGTCGAGATATTCTCGATTCCTTTACGCTGTCTGATTACTCGGCTCGCAGCGCTTCGACAGGATCGACAACAGCGGTGCGGCGCGCGGGCAAATAGCTCGCAAGCGCTGCCGCCATGGCCAGGACAATCGGTACGGCTGTAAACGAGACCGGATCGAGTGGGCTGACGCCAAACAGAAGAGTCCGCATGAGACGCATGAGCACTGCGGCCGCGCCCAGGCCGGCGCCCATGCCAACGCCGGTAAGCACCAGTGCTGAGCGAACGAACATCCACATCAGTTCGGCCTTCTTCGCGCCCAGCGCCATGCGTATGCCGATCTCGCGCGTGCGTTGCGAGACGGCATACGAGATCACGCCGTAAATGCCGAGGATGCCGAGAGCGAGCGCCATGGTTCCGGCAATGGCCAGCATGACGAGTGTGAATGAGGTGCGGGCCATGGAGTCGCTGTAGATCTCCTGCATGGTGCTGATATCCGCAACCGGCAGATTCGAATTCACCGACCAGACGGCCTGCTGCATTTCGTTGATGAAGGTTTGCGTTCCGGCGCGATTAGTACGTATCGCGAAGTCGAGTGTGCGCCTGGCTCCTACAACTCCCGGGCCGAAGAGATCGTGCGAGATTGAGGGCCAGTACACGGTTGCGGGCGACACCTGATCGATGCCATTTTCACGCACATCCTGCACTACGCCCACCACTTTATACCAGGGTTGGTTGGGAAACTCGTGGAAGCGCTTGCCGATGGCGGCCTGTGGCGATCCCCACAGCTCGCGGGCCAGGCCCTCGGATAGGATTCCGATCGGCTGCATGTTGTAGATCTCCGCCCATGTGAAGTCGCGCCCGGCAATGAAGCTCGTACCGGCGGTATGGAAATAACCGGGCGAGACGTAGTTGAAAAGGCGCATGGGAGGATTGTCGCCTTCGTAGGTCTTGCCTTCGATGAGGATCTCATTCCAGGCAGGTTCGCCTCCGCTCATGGGAACGGCAGCGGCGAAGCCAGCGGAAGAAACGCCGGGAATCGCGGCCAACTTATCGAGGATGCTGTTCTGCATGTGCACGGCGGTTACGGAGTCGCGCACCAGCGTCTCCGGAATGTCGAGCCGCATGACCTGGAGAGATGCAGGATCGGAGAAGCCGGGATCGACGTTGCGCATCGCCAGGAAGGTGCGAATCATCAACACCGCCCCGACGAGCAACACTAACGCCATAGCCACCTGCGCAACCACCAGGAGGTTGCGGCCACGCTGCCGTTCGCGGCCTACGCTCGCCGTGCGCATCGCTCCGAGCAGGGTCACGCGCTGCTGCGAGGGAGCATAGCGCAGTACGGGGATCATGCCGAAGAGTAAGCCCGACAGCATGGAAAGGACCAGCGTAAAGGCAATCGACCAGCCGTCGAGCGAGATCTCGCTCATGCGTGGCAGCTCTACCGGCCCAATCGCAGACAACAGGCGAAGTCCTGCATAGGCTACTGCCACGCCTGCTGCTCCGCCCAGCAGGCCCAGCGTCACGCTCTCCAGCAGGAGTTCACGCGCAATCCGCCATCGTCCCGCGCCAAGCGCCGAGCGCACCGCAAGCTCCTGCTGGCGCGCATCGGCTCGGACCAGCAGCAGGTTGGCCACGTTGGTGCACGCGATCAGCATCACCACGCCGATTGTTCCCATAACCACCCAAAGCACCGCCGTGATGCTGCCCACCACGGTTTCTTTGAGCGGCTCCAGCGCCGGCGTGATCTTCCATCTCAGATACCAGTGCGAATCGGAGCCAGGGCCATTGCTCCACGAGTCCATCCACACGTTGAGCAGGCGCGCCGCATCGGCATTCGCCTGAGGAATGGTGACGCCTGGCCGGAGCCGAGCGATGCCGCGATACCCAAAGCCGGCCAGAATCTCCTTTACCGGATCGAGGGCCATTGGGACTAAGAGGTCGAAGTCGTAATTCACGATCTTGAATCCGCGCGGCATCACCCCGGCAATCACGCGCGGCTGCGAGTTAACCTGGATGGTGCGTCCCACCACTCCTGGGTCACCGCCAAAACGGCGCTGCCAATAGCCATAGCTCAACATAACCCGACCCAATCCATGAGGGTCCTGATCGGCCGCCGTAAGCCACTGGCCGGTGAAGGCAGGAACATTCAGCGTCTCAAGAACGCCGCCGGAAATCTGCGCAGTGTTTACCTGCTCTGGCTGCGCGATGCCGGTGATGCTCGCCGTGCCCGGTCCCCACACGCCCACCGACTGGAAGACGTGGCTGTGCGTAGCAAAAGTGAAGTACATCGAGGGCGAGAGGCGCAGCTCACTGCGAAACTCAGACAGGCCGGGTGCACCCGGCGCGTTGAGATGCAGCGAAACGAGCTGTTGCGGCTCCGGATAGGGCAGCGGCCGCAACAGCACACTGTTGAGTACGCTGAAGACCGCCGTATTCGCTCCAATGCCAATGGCCAGCGTCAGCAGCACCGTGATCGCGAACCCTGGCGACCGCCCCAGCCTGCGACATACATGCTTCAGGTCCACCAGCAGCGATTCGAGCCTCTGCCACTGCCACACTTCACGGCTCCGCTCGTGGAGAAGCGTCACATTGCCGAAATCACGGCGCGCTGCTCGTTCAGCCTCATCGCGCGACATGCCCTCTCCTATCAATTCATCGGTCCGTTCGTCGATGTGTTCCTGGATGGAGACAGAGATGTCGTCAAAGCGGCGATTTCTGAAGAAGCGACTGAACCGTGACAATCCACACCTCCTATGCTTTGGCTGCGGCAAGCACACGGGTAAAGCCTGCAAACATCCTCTCGAAACTGACAACTTCGCTTTCGAGATGACGAATACCTGCAGCAGTGAGCCGGTAAATCCGCGTCGGTCTGCCCTTGGCCGAGGTCCCAGTCTGAGCTTCCAGCAAGCCTTCCTTCAGCATTCGCTGTAGCGCCGGATAGAGTGAGCCCTCTTCCACCTGGAGCAGGTCTTCGGAAACCTGCTTGATGTGTTTCACCAGAGCGTAGCCATGCATGGGCTTCAGCCGCAGCGATTGGAGAATCATCATCTCCAGTGCGCCGGGGAAAAGGTCGCGATGTTCGGGGTTTTTCGCCATGCGCAATTCTAGGATCAGAATACCTATTTTGTAAATAGGTATTCTGCAGACAGATTCGGAATTCTTCCTAAACCCGTCAAGAATTCGCCGTCTTCTGCATCATTTGAACTCGTGAAGAGAGGAGGCGAGAATTCCCGCCTCTTCAAGCTTCAACTTCAAAGACGACCTCCAGCACTACAGGCACCCCGAGTGGGAGGCTTGCAAGACCGAGAACGGTTCGGACTGGGAGCTTGTCTTCCCCGAAGACGTCCCGCAGCAGTTCTGAAGCAGCGTCAGCTACCTTGGGCTGCGCGAAGAAGTCGCCTTCGGTTGCCAGGTACACCGCCAGTTTGACGACTTTGGTGACCCTGTCGAGCGAGCCCAGGTGTTTTCTCGCGGCAGAGAGTGCGTTCAGCGCCGCAATCTGTGCGGCCTCGCGGCCTTGCTCGACTTCGAACTCCTTGCCGAGCCGGCCCACGAACCTTGGCTCATGCCCAACAGCCGGGAGCATCCCGCTGAGATAGAGAAGGTTGCCCGTTTGAACGCTTTCCGCATAAGCGCCAAACGGAGTGGGAGCGGGCGGCAGCTCTATGCCGAGTTCGACAAGCCGACGCTCCGCCTTTGCCGTTTGCTTGCCCTTCGAGTTCACCATTTGCCGGAGTGCGAACCGCCGTCCACGTGCAGCACCTCCCCAGTCACGTGACGGGCTTCCGTGAGATAAACAACCGCGTCCACGATGTCGCTTACGTCCGAGATTGTACCCATCGGCGAGAGCGTCTTCAGAAAGTCCTTAGGATTGTTCTTGTGAAGCGGAGTATCGACGATGCCGGGAGCTACGGTGTTGAAGCGGATGTGCTCTTTCGCGTATTCGCTGGCAAGACTCCGAGTGACTGCTTCAAGACCACCCTTGGTAATCATCGGCACGGACGCGGTGATGCCGGCGATGGGATTCACAACCAGCGATGTGGTGATGCTGACCACGCTGCCACCCGAATTTTGCGCGAGCATCTGCTTCACGGTTCCCTGCGTAACGTAGAGAAAGCCTTCGAGGTTGGTGGATGAAAGTGCCTCCAGGTCCTCAGCCGTATAGTCTGTGAATGCTTTGGTGAAGAAGATACCTGCGTTGTTCACCAGAGCGTCGATCGATCCGAACTTGCTGACCGCGGTTTCTACTACCTTGGCAGCTACGGCGCTTTCGCCGATGTTGCCATCCACCAGCGCGAGCCGCTCGGAGCCGGAGAATGCCCCGGACTTAGTGATGTTGCGTGAAGTCGCGACCACGTTGTAGCCGCGATCGAGGAATGCCTGCGCCACACCGGATCCGATGCCTTGCGATGCTCCCGTGACGATGACTGTTTTCTGCTTGGTTCCCATATCAATTTCCCCTTGCTTGTGACGGCTTCTGTCGCCGTACACCACAAGAGACTCGCGACAACGTGATAGAGATGCGTCGTATGTTCCGATCAGGTGATCGGTATCACCTATCATTCTCGATCAAGCGTAACGCGATTTTCGGGAAATGGAAGGAAGTTCCTCGTCCAGAAGGTCGAGGAATGACTTCAGCGCAATCGATGGCTCCTTCTTCTGCCATGTGGCGACCAAGTCGATGCGAATGTTGTCAGGTTGCAGGCGAAAGAATTCCACGTTGTCGGCACGCAAGTTGCGAGCCGAGGCGGGAACGATGGCAACTCCTTCATCGGCTTCGACGGTAGAGAGTACGGATTGCATATTGTTAAGTTCGTTGTGCAGCTTTGGCGAGAAGCCATTGTCATTGCAGACCCGAACAATCGTATCGAAGACTTCGGGGGAGCTTGCGCGTTGAAAGATAACGAAGCACTCGCTGGCGAGATCTGCAATGCGAATCCGCTTCGCATTTACTTTGCGAGCCCTGGGAAGCGCCACTACCAGCGGTTCGCGGAAGATGAGGCGCGAGGTGTACAACGAGCTGCGATCTGCTGAAGGAGGACGCGTAAATCCGATGTCGATCTCTCCACGGTCAAATGCGATGTCCTGCCCGCATGGTACGTTTTCTTCAAGACGCAGTGCGACTCCTGGATGTCGTGACTTGTACTTGCGTAGCAAGTCGGAAAGAAACGGATACGTGGCAAAGCCCATGAAACCGATCCCGAGCCTGCCGATCTCTCCCTTAGCGGCGCGCTGTGCCATGGCAATCGATCGTTCCGCCTGTGCCAGAGTTTTGGTTGTTTCCTCATAGAAGACCTGGCCTTCCGGCGTGAGGCGGGCGGTGCGACGCTCACGGGAGAAGAGCTTGATACCGAGTTCACTCTCAAGATCCGACACTGCCTGGCTGATCGAAGGCTGGGCAACATATAAGTGCCGCGAAGCCTCGCGATATCCATTCCACTGAACGACTGCTGCGAAATAGCGAAGGTGTCTCAGTTCCATGTGATAGGAGCTCCCTATCACAGGATTAGATCATGCCGACAAATCCTATACATAGAAAACGTGAATTTGCAGATGTATGGATGATGCGCAATGCCAGATTAGTCCTGGCAAGTTCGGCCAATCGTGCTCGGGCTGGGCGTCTCGGCCAATGGGCGAACGTCAACCAGAAGTTCGCGCAGGAAGTGGTCTGGCTGCATGAATGCCGCAAAATGCCCCGCATCGGGGATCAAGGCCATGCGCTTGATGGGCGCGACCACGTCAGCGAAGAAGGCCTCGGCCTGCTCTAGCGTGGTCAACACATCGTTTTCCCCTTGAAAGATGAAGACTGGTATTTCAAAATGGGCGCCCTGTTTCCAGGCGTCGTATCGGGCTATCTCCGGCAGAAGCTTCTCCAGTGTGCGACGCATTCCTGCAACAAATGCGCGGACATCTTTCAGCGTCCATCCCGGCGTGTACCAGACTGCGTCCTTCAGCAGCTTCATGGTAGGGCGGAATCCTTGGGGATCGGACTTCATGGTCCAGCGAGCTATGACATTGTAATCTTCGGGACTCCAACGCGTAGGATCAGGTCCGATACGCTCGAGTGCTTTTACGCCTTGCTTAAGTCCAAGCGCGCGCAGGCGTTCGTGCACCTTACCATGCTCCTTGTCTCTTCCTCGCTGCATTCCAACATTCTGGTCTGTGCCGATATAGGCGTAAAAGAGATCCGGGCGGCGACGCACGACTTCAGTTCCGAAGGTCGAGCCAAGCGAACTCGCCAAAAGAAAGATCCTGTCTTTGCGGAGCCTGGCCTGTACATACTCCGCAACCTCGATGGCATCGCGGGTGAGCTGTTCGAAGCTGATTTCAGCGCTTCCGCGCGGGTCCATGCGGGAAAAAGTCCGGCCACCTCCGCGCTGGTCCCATTGAACGAGGGTGAAGTATTTCTCCCAGGGACGCAGGTGCGGCGTGAAGATGGAATAAGAGCAACCGGGACCTCCGTGAAGAATAAGAAGAACCGGATTATCTTGATGCTCGCCCCTGATCCCAATCCACTGGTCCATTCCGCCGATCCTGACGAAACTCTCTTCCACGATTCCATCGGTGCTTTTGATTTCTAACGCCGCCGCTGTCTTCGATTGCCGCAACTTTCTTTGAATCAGAGCAACTGCCGGAAGCCCAATAGCGACCATCAGCGTCAGCGCGCAAACCATCCAGATCATTCGATGCTCCTAACTGTGTATACTATACACAGTTGTAAAAGTACTGCAAGCGTAGTCGAAGGAGATCCAACAAACAGTGGGTGAGAGACTTGAGCACAAGCAAAATACCCGGTAAAAACCAGCGTGACGTAAATCTGACCTGGGGCACGAAGGCGCCTCCAAGCCGCGGTCCGAAACCCGCGCTTAGCCCGTCTCAGATCGCGCGCGCTGCAATTCTGGTGGCAGATGCCGAGGGTCTCGACGCAGTCACGATGCAGCGGGTGGGGCGGGAAGTGGGAGTCACAACCATGGCGCTGTATCGCTATTTCCCCGGCAAGGATGATCTGCTCGACCTGATGATCGACTCGGCCAGCGACTCCGCTGCGAACTTCGGGAAGCAGTCCTCGCCCTGGAGCCTGCGCCTGAAAAAGTGGGCGCGGCGCTGCCTGTCGATTTATCGGAACCATCCCTGGTTCCTGGAGGCCACTTCTGTACGCCATCGCCTTATGGGTCCGAATGAGTTGATGTGGATAGAAGCCGTTCTGGCGATATTGGCGGAATCGGGCCTGAGTTCGCAGGATCAGCACCACGCCTTTCTCGCCGTAATCGGCCATGTACGTGGGCACGCCACATTTCAGCGGATTGCAGAACGGCGTGAGTTGGAACAAGAGTGGATACACGATCTCGCTCCATTGCTGAGGCCAGAGGCCCATCGCTATCCCGCCTTGATGAGAGCGCTGGATTCGGGAACGTTCTTCAGGAATCCCGCCGCCGCGTTCGATTTCGGACTCGACTGTATCGTGGAGGGAATCCGTGCCCGCGCCTGCTCGCAAAGCAGGGAGCCCGATCGTCTTCCATCTGCAAGGAGGTCGCGGATCTTTGCTCCGGTCGCCCGGTGATATCGACCACGACTTTTTCGACGCGCGCCACGCAACTCGATTCGGTCGACATGAGCGGACCGCGACCACGGTCCACTCGAATATGAATGGGACCAAACCTGCGAAGCGATCAATCTTAAAGCCAACGCGATTGCCATACGATCATCCTGCATGTTGAGATTGAGACAGCAAAGCTTCTTACGAGATGATCGGAGTCAAGAGGTGTCCAAGGGTGTTGCCCTTCTTATCGTGCTTTTATTGATTGCGATAGATACAGCAGTAGCGGAACCGCCGGATGTTGGATTTCAGGGATACACGGCAAGGCTTTGGGAAGCACAAGACGGTCTTCCGAATCAGACTGCGCTAGCGTTCGCACAAACGAGGGACGGCGGCCTCTGGATCGGAACGAGGGGTGGATTGCTGCGGTTCGATGGGGCACGCTATGCGATCTATAACCGCGATATTGCGCCCGCAGTGTTGGAACGCGGTGTGAATTGTCTGATGGTTTCAAGGGACGGAAGTTTGTGGATCGGCACAGAGGGCGGTGGGTTGCTTCGTTACCGCAACCATGTGTTCCAAAGTTACGCGACCAGGGATGGGCGTACCGATGAGTTCGTACGCGCAATCTATGAAGATACCCGTGGAACGGTTTGGGTAGGCGCGGATCAGGGGCTCTTTCAGGTAGAGGGTTCCTCGCTGAAGCGGATCGACAGCAGAGATGGAACGCCAACGATCTTTGTGCGTGCCATCGTCGAGGACACGCGGGGGCATATCTGGGCGGGCGGCACGACGTTGCTCGAATTCATTGGCAATTCATTCGCGCATCAGTATCCGCTTCTAGGCGGGTCGGTTGCGAACCTGATCACTTCAATGTATTCCGCGCGCGATGGCTCGGTGTGGGCAGGGACGCTTTCTGGATTGGAACGGTTGACGCATTCCGGCGTCTTGTCGCGCATACCAGGCATCTCCGCACAGGTGAGTGTGATTCGGGAAAGCACAAATGGAACTCTGTGGGTGGGTACCATCGGACAGGGGCTATTCTGCTATCGCCAGTCCCATCTCTTCCATATCGCCTCCCGAAACCTGCCCAGCAGAACGGTTGAGGCGGTACTGGAAGATAGCGAACAGGATATCTGGTTGGGCACACAGGCAGGCATCGTGAGATTGAGCAGAACGCCGGTCAGCATCGTGCCCTTTCCTGGAGGTGCGGATTCCGAGTTCGAGACGCTTTACTACGACAGGGACGGGTCGATCTGGGTGGCTGCATCGACACACCTTTTCCGGATTCAAAACGGTATTGCGAGACCCTATGCGTTTCCCGGATTGCCCGGCCTGCGCGTTCGCACTCTGGTGCGCGACAGGCAAGGCGGTCTCTGGATCGGTACCGATGGCGCGGGGCTGCTGCACTCGGACGGCGAGCGCATTCAAAAATTTTCAAGCGGGCATGGATTAATCAACGACTTTGTGCGTGCGATTCTTCAGAGCAGAAATGGCGATATCTGGGTAGGTACGGATGGGGGCCTCACGCATCTGGGAGCGAAGGGCACGGAGAACTTCGATGTTAGGAACGGACTGGCCTATTTCAGCGTTACGGCGTTGTTCGAGGATCACGACGGCAATATTTGGGTGGGCACGAGCAGGGGCTTGACGGTTATATCGGGCGGAAAGATTATCCATAACATAGCGACCCAGTCGTTGCAGCAGGAGCAATTGTGGAGCATCTGCCAGGATGAGTCTGGCGAGTTGTGGTTTGGCGCGGGCAGCGGTCTTTATGGATTCAAAGACGGTAAACTCATTCATCTGACGACGGCCGATGGGCTTGCCAATAACACGATCTATCAGATACTGGATGACTCACGAGGGAATATGTGGTTGGGTGGTCCGAACACAGTCTCCAGGTTGCGAGTTCGCGATCTCGATAGCTACCAGCATGGCGCGCGGCTCAATCTAACTCTTTATGAGGAGTCTCAAGACCTGCAATCGGCTGAGCTTTATAGCGGCATGCAGCCAGGAGGAGCGGTTGCACCGAATGGAGATGTTTGGTTCCCGAGTAACAAGGGTGCAGTCCACATCGCGGTGGATAAGATTGTTCCCGCGAGATCCTCGCCGGTGGTTATCGATCGGCTAGAGGCGGAAGGTCAGTCTTTGCCGCTTAACCCGGAGATTGTGCTCAAGCCAGGCAACGGAAGGCTTGAGATTTCCTATTCCGCGATTCGTCTTCGCTCGCAGGAAGGTCTTCGCTACCGTTACAGAATGGAGGGGCTCGAGCCATGGCATGAGGCGTTTTCCCGGCGAACCGCTTATTACACGCATCTTCCGCCGGGTACATACCGGTTTCGCGTTGAGCTCTATGAGGTGGGCAATCCTGGCTCGGTCTCGGAAGCCTCCATTGTCATAGTGCAGCGGCCGCATCTGTATACGACATTGTGGTTTCTGGCGTGCTGTGTCCTTGCGCTGCTGGGGCTGGCTTTTCTTGCATATCGGATACGTCTACGCCAGATGAAGATGCATTTCCATCTGGTGAGCGAAGAACGTGCGCGGTTGGCTCGCGAAATGCACGACACATTGATCCAAGGATGCGTGGGCGTTTCCACATTGCTGGAAGCTGCTCTCGGAGTGGAGGTCACGGATGAGCCGTTGCGGCATCAACTCCTCAATTACGCCACCGAACAGGTGCGCGCGACAATCGAAGCGGCCCGTGAAGCAGTGTGGGCACTGCGAAATACATCTATGTCGGTTGTCGATGGGGGCACCTTGTGCGAGGATCTTGCCCGGCAGTTTTATGCTGACTCCGGTGTCCCGATAGGATGCCGCATCACGGGCGTCTCATTTCGGCTTGGCGAGCCGGCAACACACGAGCTTATGATGACTATCAGAGAGGCTCTTACCAACGCCATCTCACACGCAAGTCCGAGCAAGATCGATATCGATGTGTGTTTCACGGAACACGATATGAAGATTGCGATATGTGACGACGGTCGTGGTTTCGAACCAAATTCGTTGCTGTCCAGGAATGGCCATTACGGCATTATTGGGATGCAGGAGCGAGCTCGTCTATTTGGCGGCAATTTGACGATCGATAGCCTTCCGGCGAGCGGCACAAGAGTTCAGATCTGCGTTCCACGCAAGAGTAGAGGGATGGAAAGGAAATTCATAGGGAATGGCAGTTCAGGCAACCACAAAAATTAAAGTACTTGTAGTCGACGATCATCCAGTCGTCCGCGTTGGGATTAGTACGATCATCGATACGCAGGCGGACATGACAGTCGTTGCAGAAACCGGGAGCGGGGAGGAAGCAATTTCGCTCTTTCGCGAGCATCTTCCCGATCTGACTGTGATGGATCTTCGCCTGGAACGTATGAGTGGCGTCGCATGCATTCGCAAAATCCGTAAGGAGTTCCCGGAGGCGCGCTTCGTTGTTCTGACTACGTATCGAGGAGACGAAGATATCCATCAGGCCCTCCAGGCCGGAGCGGTCGGTTACCTCATCAAAGGGATGCCCCGTCAGCTCCTGTTGGATGCGCTACGACGGGTTCATGCGGGCGATAGATTTCTTCCGCCATCAGTGACCGAAGCTCTTGCGTCCCGCAAGCCCGATGGGGAATTGAGCCCGCGTGAGCACCAGGTTCTTTTGCTCTTGGCGAGAGGAAAGTCCAACAAGGAGATTGCTTCGGCTTTGGGCATTGCCGAAGTCACGGTGAAATGCCACTTGAGCATGATCTTTCTTCGCCTTAACGTTACCGATCGGACACAAGCGATTATTGCTGCAGCGCAACGCGGGCTAGTCCATCTCTAAAAATCCACCCTTAAGACTTAATTGAATCTCCATACTTTTGTATGATTGTCAGCCGTTGTTCTTAGAGCATAGGCTTTACTGCGAACGTGAGACGGCACTTTTTGATTGATTCTATTTGGCTAGTTAAGCTCCGATGCCACCGAATATCCGTCTACAAGAATTTAAGTTCTGGAAAATTTTGGCTACGTGACACTTGAAGTGATCGAGAGGAATTGGATGGTTTGCAAACGTTTACAAATATTTCTGCTTTTGCTCTTTGCCTTGTTCGCTGCTCCAGCGCTCCTCTGGGGACAATCGGATCGCGGCACAATTACCGGCACGGTCAGCGATTCTTCGGGAGCGGTGATGGACTCAGTCGAGGTCGTTGCAACACAGGTGACGACCGGAGAGCAATTCAAGGCTGTATCGAACGATCATGGCTTCTACTCTCTGCTTGATCTTCCGATCGGCGCGTACAATGTCAGCTTCCAAAAAGCCGGATTCAAAGATTTAGATCGGGCTGGAATTGTTGTAGAAACGCAGCATACCTTGCAGGTGGACGCCGCGCTGACAGTCGGCGCCATAACGGAGACTGTGGAGGTAACGGGTACACCGGTGCTTGAGCTTCAGCCCGAAGTGGGCACCAACATGAGCGCCCAGGAGATGACGGACCTTCCCTTAACCGTCAGCGGCGGACGAGACATTACCAGTTTCGCCTTCGCCGTTACGCCCAATGTTTCCGGCAGCGAATGGAGTTCCAATATTGCAGGCTCGCAAGCATTCACCAAGAGCGTAATGATCGACGGTACGTCGACGGATTCGGGCATGGTTGGACATATCGGCGAGTCGGAGCCCAGTATGGATGCGGTACAGGAATCCCAGGTTGACACGACGGGTCTGCGTGCTGAGGACGGGCGCAGTGGAGGCGGTGCATTTCTATACGAGATGAAATCCGGCACCAACGAATTCCATGGTGCAACATTCGGCTTCCTCGCGAACGAGTTTCTGAACGCGAATACCTGGGTCAACAACTGGTATCTTTCACAGTGCGCAACTGGCGACACAGCATGCGTACAGGACAATCGCCGCGCCATGGACCGCTATTTCGATTATGGCGCCAGCGGCGGCGGACCGCTCTGGAAGAAGCGCAAGATGTATATCTTTGCGGCGTATGAGCGGTACCAGCAGGCAGACTGGCGGGAGACTCCGAACAGCGGCACTGTGCCGACGGCAAAGATGCTCACGGGGGACTTCAGCGAGCTGTTGCCGGCTGCAGCAAGCGCATTGGGTACGGCAACTTGTCCCAGCAGTCCATGTCCGATTATGAACGGCACTACGCCCTACAGGGATTCCGTGGGAAACACGATCTATTACGGCTCGATCTTTAGTCCCACGGGGAATGTCTATCCGGGCAATGTTATTACGGACCCCATCAGCCCGATCGCGCAGAAGATCGCTTCTATATATCAGCAGTACTACAAGCCGACTTCAGCAGGCGTGGTTAATAACTATTCAACGTTGACCAATAATGAGCCGGCATTTACACAGACGCAGTTAAGTCTGAAGTACGACTGGGCGGTAAGGGACAGCGATCACATTGCGGTCTCGTATATTTACAACCTGCGTCCGCGCACCTGCACAGGCGCGTGCGGAGCCGCTTCGAATACGACGCTGTGGCAGGCCGGCACGACTACGGGCGGCCCGCTTTCCTTTGGCTTGCAGCAGACTACGGTCAGTAATGAATATCGCGGCAGCGAGACGCATACCTTCTCGCCGAACATTCTCAATGTCATCGCTTATACGTTCAATTCGTTTCAGAACAAAAGCACAGCCACAACTTTGCTGGCCAATTCTACAAACTGGCCCGATCAGATTGGCTTCGGTTCAGTCGATCCCCTCCATATTTTCCCTCAAATCGCCCTCAATGGGTCGCCGAATGGCCTGGGCGAAACCTCGATCGGCACTTCTCCGGAATATAGCGGCGGAGGATATGTTGCGTATAACGCTATTGTCAATGAGTCGCTGTCGTGGACCAAAGGCCGTCACACGATGAAGTTCGGAATGGAGTACCGCGAATTGGGCTTCAACTCCGATAGCGCCGGCGGGGCCTTGAAGTTCAACTATTCCAACAACACCTTCGCTCCGACGAATACCAGTGTTCAGCCTTATGTGGGCTCCGCTTTTGCGAACCTGATGCTCGGCCAGGTGCAGAGCGCCAACCAGCAAGTCCCCTTCAATCTCGACAGCCGCCGCAAGGAAGTAGCGTTTTTCGGTCAGGATGATATTCGGATCAATTCACGGCTTACACTTAGCGCCGACTTGCGCTGGGAACTGACGCGACCGTTGCATGTATTGGGCGGCACCTGGTCAGACTTTAATGTGAACGCTCCCAATCAAGTGTTTGGAGGCATTCCTGGAGCCTACACATGGCTCAGCAATCCCAACGGGAGCTTCGAAACTTATACCGACTGGCATCAGTTTGCTCCGAAGCTTGGTGCGTCTTATCAAGTTACCAGCAAGATGGTGGCTCGCGGCTCACTCGGGGTCAACTATGTTCCACTTGGGTGGAACGGATACTCGGGTGTGCCGTATGGGTCTGCGGTAGGCTTTACCGGTCTCAATCAAGTGCTCGAGGTGTCGGCTCAAGCGCCGGCATTTCAATGGGACAAGAGCCCATACCCTGGCATCAATACTCCTCCAACCGGCGCTGATCCTACTTCTGCTGCACTTCAGACGAGTTGGGGTCCGGCCAGCATCGATCCTCATAGCCGACAGCTAGGACTTACGGAGAACTGGTATGCCGGGCTGCAATATCAACTTCCCGGAGATGCAAAGGTGGAAGTCAGCTATCTTGGCAACACTGGCCGAAACCTGCATGATGGAGCGTTGAATCCGACTAACTTTCCGACATGGAGCACTTATCAGAAGCTGCTGAACTCGGGTAACATCTGGGACTGGGTGTCGAGCGCCAGTTCGGCGGCAAGCGCGGGCGTGCCGTATCCTTATCCCGGTTTTTCAGGGGAGGCGTACTTCGCCATCAATCCGTACCCGCAAGTCCAGGCCTGCTATTGCGGCGGAGTCTTTTTTACCAACTCGCCGCTTGGCCAGTCAGGGTATAACGCCATCACGGTAGAAGGAAGCAAGCAGCGCGGCGCGCTCAATCTGGACATGAGCTATAACTGGTCGCGATCGACGGGCAATACAGGCTCGGCGCTGACCGATACCTGGACGTACAATTACTGGTGGCAGGATCCGTATCAGTACAAGCATGAGGCCGGTTATGCGCACACCAACGATACGGTGAAAGGTTATCTCAGCTACGGTCTGCCATTTGGCCAGGGACGCAAGTTCCTCTCCGAGTCCCGAGTGCTCAATTATGCAGTTGGCGGCTGGACTGCGGGAACAATCGTTTCCTATGGCAATGCTGGTCAATTGGGGGCGGTGGGCTCCATGAATTACTATCCGGGATGGAGCGCGGTATACACCAACGTGGCTTCGCATCCCAACTTCAAAAACCAATTCAAGAGTTATAATCCAGCGTGGAATCCTTCGATTGCCGGAGAGGCCCCCGATCCCAGTAGTCTTTTCGTGGACCCGAGTAACTTCTCCAATCCAACCTTTGGCCAACTCGGCAACAGTCCCACGCTATTCAGTAATTGGCGCGGTTGGGCGGCGCCGCAAGAGAATGCGAGCCTGTTGAAGAAGACTCATTTTGGTTCAGACGGGCGCTATGTCGTCACACTGCGCGCTGAGTTCTTCGACGTCTTCAATCGGCACTATTGGAACAACCCAAACACGACCTTTGGCAGCGGCTATTTCGGACATGTCAATGGTGTGTCGGGAAATCGCACTGGCCAAGTTGGCGCTCGGTTCGAATGGTAGTTAACCGGAATCAGTGGCGGCGGTCGATTCAGATCGCCGCATTTCGGTTGCAGGTTGGTCTCCGTGCATCATCGTCTGTGCCGGAGCACGCTTTCGTTGAACATTCCACATAAGGTCTCGAGAATCGCTATGCGTAAATCATTCCAAATAATTCAACTCGCCTGCCTTACTCTATCGCTTTTAATTGTTCTTGCAGTGCAATCCTTATTTGCCGAAGATTCTTTCGCTCCCGGGGCAGTATGGCTTGACTCGCAAGGTGTCGCAATCAATGCGCACGGAGCGGGATTTCTCTATCGTGATGGGAAATATTACTGGTACGGAGAATTCAAGACAGCGGGTCGCGGCGGCAATGTAGCCAACGTCGGGTTCTCATGTTATTCCTCGCGTGATCTATATCACTGGAAGAACGAAGGCATTGCGCTTCGCGTCTCTGACGATCAGTCCAGCGACATCGTGGCGGGCTCCGTCCTCGAGCGCCCGAAGGTTCTCTATAATGCGCGCACAAAACAATATGTGATGTGGTTCCACCTTGAACTGAAGGGGCAGGGTTACCGTGCAGCCCGCGTTGGCATCGCCGTCAGCAGCAAGCCGATTGGACCATTCCATTATCTGAAGAGTTTTCGTCCAGATAATGAAATGTCACGTGATATGACGCTCTTTCAGGATGAAGATGGAAAGGCGTATCTTCTCACTGCTTCGGAAGAGAATCAAACGATGCATCTTTCGGAATTGAGCGAAGACTATCTCTCAACCAGCGGTCGCTGGAGGAGAGTCTTCATCGGCGAAAAGCTTGAAGCGCCAACCATTCTTAAGTATGGAAACAAGTACTACTTTGTCGCTTCTCATTGCACAGGCTGGGCGCCGAATGCGGCCTATGCGGCTATAGCCGATTCGATATGGGGTCCGTGGACGCCGTTGGGCAATCCATCAATCGGTCCGAACGCGGACAAGACATTTCTTGCTCAGGGAACTTATATGCTGCCTGTGCACGGAAAAGCTGGCGAGTTTATCTTCGTCGCCGATCGTTGGAATCCCGACAACGCAATCGACGGGCGCTATCTGTGGTTGCCTGTCGAATTCACTTCCGAGGGACTCGCGATTCGATGGAGAGATCGTTGGCAGCTCAGTGACTTTTCCTCTCTTGCGAAAGCCGCTTTGCGGTCAGCTTCGCCAGCAGCTCAATAGATAAAAGCCGAGGAGGCTCACTGTGAACAGATCGCTCGTCCTGCTCCTGGTAGGACTATCCCTTGCTGCGCCAATCTCGTTACGCGCGACTACTTTTTATGTGGACTCGCTCCGCGGCAACGATTCGAATGCAGGCACGTCGCCAGCCACTTCATGGAAGTCTCTGCAAAAAGTGAACGAAAATCACTTCGGGCAAGGAGACCATATTCTGTTTCGTAGCGGCTCACGCTGGGAAGGGCAGCTGGCGTTGTCGAGTTCGGGAGTAGATGGGGCGCCTATCGTCATCGATCGTTATGGAGACGGACCACTTCCGCGCATCGACGGGAATGGCGCGGTGGAAGATGTTGTCCATCTTGAAAACGTTGAAGAAGTGGAAGTGCGGCATCTTGAGATCACCAACCATGGAGCAGAGCCAAGCCTCAGGCGAGGTGTACTGATCGCAGTCACGAACTTTGGAACAGCTCATCATCTCGTAGTTGCCGATCTCTATATCCACGATGTGAACGGGACAAATGAACGCAAAGAAAACGGGGGCATTCTCTTTCGCACCATTGGCGACAAGGTTCCAAGTAGATTCGATGGCTTGACGATTGAACGGAACATTGTTTGGAAGGTTGACCGTTCCGCCATTGCGGGACAGAGCACGGAGACGCCGCGAACCAGGTGGTATCCAAGCCTGCACGTCGTAATTCGCGATAACTACGCCGAAGATATCGGTGGTGACGGCATCGTTCCCTGGGCAACCGATGGCGCGCTGATAGAGCATAACATCGTATTGCACTGCAACAGGCGCGCGGGGAGTTATAACGCTGGAATCTGGCCGTGGAGCACGGACAACTCACTCTTCCAGTTAAATGAGGCCGCATTCACGCACACGACTCGCGACGGAGAGGGATTCGACTCAGACTTCAACTCGAGAAATACGCACTTCCTTTATAACTATAGCCACGACAACGAGGGCGGATTCATGCTGATTTGCACGCCCGGCAAGCGCAACCCTGCGGAAAATTTCGGCAATACCGGCACCGTAATCAAATACAACATCAGCCGGAATGATCACACACGAATCTTCAATTTAAGTGGAGCCGATCAGACAACCGTCGAGAACAATGCGATTTATATAGGGCTGCAGGATGACGTGCAAGTGCTCCTGGTGAGCAGTTGGGATGGGTGGTCAAAAGGCGCAATTTTCCGGGGAAATCTATTCGATGTCGCGGGGACAGGCCACTATGGCCATGAAGTGAAACATAACCCGGACGGGACATATGAGATTGATCCAGGGTGGGGCGGCGCTACAGACATACAGTTTGAAGGGAATCAATATCTAGGCAGGAATGTAGATCTGCCGCATGATCCAGCCGCCGTTATCGATCAAAATTATCGTCCCGCAACGTTCGACTGGAAGGAACCGGTCTTCGATCCCGCCCATCCAGAACGGTTTTCCGCGTACCTGACGAAGCATCGGCAGTGGATGCTGCACCTTCTTGCGAGTCAGTTTGGACGACCGCCACGCCTCCAAGAAGCGCTTTCGAATACAACTGAGTCCCGAGACAAATAGGATTTTGGCTAGCGAAGATGCTTTGTGCGGGACGGAGTTGTTAGTAGGGAGATTGTGAAGGTGGCGCGTACGGCTGGCCGAACTTGTTGGTATGACCCTTTTCCTGTGGTGAGCTTACTGGGATGTTGAGCTCACCGAGGTCCACGATACCCGTGGTAATATGCACGGGTCGGCTCAGCGCGTCCAGGGCCGAGAGGCGGATACCTTCGATCCAAAGATGCAGCCTGTAGTCGCCCGAAGGGATGCCGGTGAGCAAGAAGGTATCGTTGTGGTCTGCGACGGCGTAGAGCGAGTTGGAGAGCGCGACAACAACGGCGCTCATCTCCGGATGAATGTTGCAGAAGATGTAGGAGACGCCTTCACGTGAGAAGTTGACGGACTTGCTGGAGCCAGCTTCATAAAGGCCGAGGTCGAAGCGCTTTCCGTCAAAAAGCGAGAAGACATTGTGAAAGAAAGGGTCCTTGTTGGGGAATTGGACCACTGCTCCTACCGGCACCACGAGCAGGTGTGGAAGAAACATGCGATTCTTCTGCGCCAGAGTGTAGTGTTCGCTGGAGATGAAGGGAACGGCTGGGGTTCCCGCAAGTGGCTCGAGCCAGAGGACCGCAGGGACAGCGTGGTGGACGGTCGTATGCGGCCAGGTCAGATGGAGACGTATCTCAGCGCCCTGTTCGCCTGCCGGGCGTGAGTGGGCCTCCATCGCAGTGGCAGGACACAGCGAAGCGCACAGAAACCAGCACAAAGATCGTGCGTATCGCAAATATCGTGCGTTATTCATCCGAACTTATACCCGGCTTTCCATCAGAGTTGTATCACCTCAGAATTTGTATCCAGCGGCAATGCCAAAGATATTGCTGGTGGCTGTAGTGCCGGAGACGGGCGAACTCTCAAGTCGTCTGTATTCGACGGAGAAGAGCAGCGATGCGGTCGGACTATAGATGAAATTGCCAGTGAATGTCCGAGTGGCATCGAGGTTCTGGTAGATGCTTCCAGTGGAGAGAGCATAACGGCGCAGTTGGCGCGCGAAGATCATATCTGTGCCGAAGGCGGCATTGAACTCAAGGCGGTTGTTGATCCGTTCCTTGAGCTGAGCCCATCCTCCGACACTATCGAGCGGATGGATGTAGAAGTCGAAGTTTGAATCGATATAGTACGCGATGTCCTTGTAGGCTCCGCCGCCGAGTCCTCCAAGGGCGAGGCCGCGGTAGGCGCTGCTGGTGAACTCAAGGCCGGCGGGAAGATGCAGGTTGGTATCGACTGTTGCGGCCCAGCTGTCGAAGTCCTTTCCGTAAGCAAACCGGTGCGGAGCGTAGTAGCCCCCGAGGCCAAAATGATTTTCCTTTTCCGCCGTGCCGGAGCGGAAGAGAGCGATACGCGTTTCGACACCCGGCCAACGGCTCTGCTCCGCCGTGCCCGGGGGCGTGCTGCTGGCGGATGTAGAGGAGGGGATGATGGGAGTTGTTGGAGGATCGGATACGTCGATCAGCGCGGCCTGTAGACGCAGTCCCTGCGATGTTCCGAAGGGAATGTCGCGGGTGAGGCCGATCTGTGGATTCCAGGTCCAGAGGTTGCCCGACCAGGCCAGCGCCGGCTCGGCGACGGCAGCGAGAGACGTTGGCGAATCGGGGCTTACTATTGGGCGATCTAAGGCGAAGAATGCCTCAGTGTTGGACCACTGCAAAGCGGCGTGTGCGGTGCGGAGGCGGAGCAGAGCGGAATTGCCGGAATAGAGCCCGGCAAAGCTCCCGGGGCTGATGCTTGATTGTGAGCTTCCGGAGAAATCGACGCGCAGATCAGCGAAGCTGGAGGCACCGAAGATGTGCGGTCCGCGAGCGTCGAAGCCCAGGATAGTCTGCTTGATTGTGGCCCCGGTGCTGCCTGCTCCGCCGACGGCAACGGTGGGCGTAGCCGAGACGTCAACCTGGCTGGTGTTGACGAAGCCATTGAAGAGCACGAGGCCGGTAATCTTGACCGGGTATTTCGATGCGCTTTCGACCTTTGCCTGCTCGTGGGTGGCGATCTGCGATTCCTGGAGCGCTTGGCGCTCACGAAGTTCGTTGATAGCTACGTCGGTAGAACTGGACGAGGAGGATGAGTCCGCAGCCACGCTTGTTCCAGCGGCAAGTTCCGCGACGGGGCCGCTCATGGTTGGAACGGAAGGCGAGGCCGGTTCCTGTTGCGACATCTGCTTCCGCAGGGCAGATAGTTGCTCGCGGACTGCGTTCAACTGGCGCTGCGACTCTTCAAGCTGTGCCTGGGTAACCTCAAGAATTCTTGTCAGGTTCTCAATCTGTGTGGAGAGATCGGGCCGGGGAGGATCCTGTGCCGGAGCCTGCGCGGAGAGTGTGTATGAGAAAGCTGCCAGCATCATCGCAAGGAGCCATGGCCCTGGGTGACAAAGAAGAGGGAGATATCTGGTGTCAGATACTCTCTGCGTGGATTCATGTTGTCTCATGGGACATCATCCGCTCGTGTTGTTCTGTGTCTGAAGAAACATCGGCAGAAGACAGCTGCGGATCGCGAGCTATGCGCATCTGAAAGACTGTCTCGCCGGGACGGCTGCTGAGGAGGACGATATCGCCTCCGTGCTCGGCGGCGATGCAGGCAGTGAGGGTGAGGCCGAGGCCGGTGCCCTTGTGTTTACCGACGCTGACGAAGGGTTCAAAGAGATTGCCGCGAATGCTTTCCGGCACGCCTTCACCGTTGTCAGCGATTCTAAGGATAACCTGTGTCTCTTCGGCCTGCAGAATAACGGTCACTGTGGGTGTCTCGCCGTTGAGGCGTGTGGACTGGCAGGCGTTCAGCAGCAGATTGAAGATCCCGCGTTCGATCTGTTTGCCGTCGATCATGGCGTAGGTTTGTGTCGCATCGTCGCTGCGAGACACGATGCGGACGCCATCTGAGTCAGGATGCGCGCGGACAAGAGCGATCGCCTGTTCCAGGATTTTGGAGACGGATTCGGAAGAGCGCGAGATCTTCTGCCCGGTGCGGCTGAAGATGAGCAGCGATTCGATCATCTCTGTGGCTCCGAGAACAGCGATGCGAATTTCGTCGAAAATCTCGGCGCGCTCCGGCTCGGAGATACGGCTGGTGAGCAGGAACTCCGCGTTGGCATAGATCGAGGCGAGGTAGTGGCGGAAGTCGTGGGAGATAGAGCTGGCCATGCGGCCAATGGTGGCGAGACGTTCGGCCTCAAGACGGGCCTGGTTTGCATCCTGGAT
Source organism: Acidicapsa acidisoli (assembly GCF_025685625.1). Lineage (NCBI taxonomy): Bacteria > Pseudomonadati > Acidobacteriota > Terriglobia > Terriglobales > Acidobacteriaceae > Acidicapsa > Acidicapsa acidisoli. The sequence continues at coordinate 875,526 of NZ_JAGSYI010000002.1, read as the reverse complement.
CTCGTGGCGCATTGCGGAGAAGGCTGTGCTCAGCTGGCGGACTTCGCGGGTGCCGTAACGGGGTATGCGATAGTTGCCATTGCCGATCGCAAAGGCGCGTACGCTGCGAGAGAGCTGTTCGAGGGGCCTGGTGAGGATGCGCGAAAGGACGATCATCAGCGCGGCGCCGCAGAGAAGAGCGAGAGCGCCGACAGAGAGGATCATGCGATCGATGTGGTTGATGGAACGCTCAGCCGGGGCAAAGGATTTGAGCACGACAAGCTGCAGGGGCGCGGTCGCTGAAGAGGATAGGTCTTGTGCGGCGGCGAGGTAGTGCGTGCTTCCAGACTCGACAGTGGCAGGAGCCCCCGGCTTGCCGCCAAGCAACCCCGGTTGGCGAACGACGTCGGTGAGGGTGGCGGGATCGAGGGTGCTGGCGACGACCTGGCCGCCGCTCAGGAAGGCCGCTTCTACACCCGTGGGGCTACTGATCTGCCGCACTGTGCGTTCGATAGAGGCGCCGCTGATGACATAGCCGAGAAGGGTTCCGGTCTCTTCACTACCGAAGAAGAGCGGACGTACGGAGCAGGCGTAGAGGGAGTTTCCATCAATCAGATAATGCTTGCCTGGAGCTGTCAGCAAAGAACTAAGCCCTTGACGCAAGGCGGCGTCTGAAGAGGAGCCGCGGGTGTATGCGGCGATGACGCGGCCGCTTGAATCCGCGAGTGCGAAGAGATCGTTGCCGCTGGTATTCCAGAACTCGACGGCGCCATCCTGGATCGTAAGGTCGTCTCGACTGGTCATGAGGGCTTTGAGCGTGGGCAAATTGGCCAGAAGCGCATTTTCGCGATCGAGTGCGCTGATGCGCTCGCCCTGCATGTCCTCAAAGGTAGTGACGGAGTGAGTCAGATCCTGGGAAAGATTTTCAGAAACCTCTTGGTGAAGCTCGTGACGGATGAGCAGGAGCGAGAGGCCGGTGACAAGGATTGTCACCAGGGCCATGGCGAAGACGAGCAGCAGATAGGTGCCAATGCCGGGTGACCGTGGCGCAAGGTCAGCAGCGAGCGCATGCAAGTTGTCGGAAGGTGCGGGCCGTGTCGCTTCGTCCATATTTCCGTTAAGGAACAAACTTGTATCCTGCCCCGTAGATGGTGAGTAAATGGCGGGGGGTCGCCGGATCGGATTCCAGCTTTTGACGAAGCTTCAGGATCTGGTTATCCACGGTGCGGGTAGTTGGATACGCGTTATAGCCCCAGACTTCGTTGAGCAAGACCTCCCGGGTAAGAACTAGCTCTGCGTTTTCAATAAAGAATTTGAGCAGTTTGAACTCGTGAGAAGTGAGCACAACAGGATTACCAGCTCGCCAGGCGGTCATACGCTTGAAGTCGATCTCGCAGTCGGCGAAGCGATAGGTCGCGGCGGTCCTCGGCTTATGCTGGCGGCGCACGGCAGCCTGCACCCGCGCGGTGAGTTCGCGTGGGCTGAAGGGCTTGGTGACGTAGTCGTCGGCGCCAAGCTCAAGAAGGAGAACCTTGTCGACGACTTCGGTGATCGCGCTAAGTACGATGACGGGCGTATCGATTGAAATGCTCTTGAAGGTTTGGCAGAGCTCGCGGCCGGAGATCTGGGGGAGGATCAGGTCCAGGATGACGGCAAGCGGATGCTCGAGACGAAAAAGGTCGAGTGCAGTCTGGCCGTCCCCGGCGACGACGACGGTGTATTGTTCGTCGGCGAAGATTCTGCGGAGCACCTTTTGCAGTCGTGGGTCGTCCTCGACGACGAGGATTGTGCCGCGGCTGTTTGCAGCCAGAGACGTCTCTTGCATGCCGGGTGCCATTTCCAGATCGTTGACCATGTTGTCTGCAGCCTCTCTTTCTCTATTGTGTGCCCTTCTGGGGAACTCTGGAGCTATTTTGTAGAAAAGAACGGCTTAAAATTACAATCCGGTGACATTTCCCGGTTCCCCAGCACGCCGATGAGAACGATGCTCCACCCACGCCTGGATGACGCCGGGGTTAACTGCGGTCAAGGACACCTCGGCAGAGGATGCGCTCCGCGTTACCACCGCCCACTCTCGCGAAGATGGATCGAGCGCATTCAATGCTTGTACATCTCCGGCTCGCCAAGGCTTCCGGCTGGTAGAAGATGCCGAATGTGGGCTGGACGCGGATGGCTAGTTCACCACGTGCAGTCTGAGTTGCATGGATCCGTGTCCTGAGCCGCAGAAAACGGAACAATGACCGATGAATTCACCGATTTTGTCAGGGGTGAAGCCGATCTGCGCGGTGCTGCCCGCGCGCGCGTTCAGATCAACATGCAGGTCACGAAAGCGAAGCCCGTGCGCGACATCCGCACTTTTTAGAACCAGGATAACCGGTTCGCCCCTCTTAAGCGTGATCGTGCCAGGATTGTAGTTGAAGCGGCTGGCTGTGATTTCGATGCGTCTTGGCGGAGCCTGAGCGCGTCCTGCCGCAGGAACGATTCCGGCTAATGAAGCTGCGGCAAGCAGCACCTGCAGTAGGAATCTGGGCTTCATCAGTGCTCCTTGTGTGAGTGTGGTGTTGCGGACATCCAGTCATCTCACGGCTAAGGCGATGGGATGACATCAATGTGCCGATTGCTGGCTGTACTGAGATGACTGTATCTACTGCTGGATTCGGAGTTGTCATCTGTCGGTCAGGCATTTGTCATTGTTCTGTTTCATCGTTCTGTTGTGCGTCGCGCGGTCATCCAGGGCCAACACGCGATGACATTCAACTGACAAAGAGCAGATGATGGAAAGACATGCTGCGATGCGCATCCGGCTAGAGTTATGCCATGTTACGTCGAATACAGTCTTGTCTTCGGTCTGATAAAAAGACGATAGCGATTGCCGGCTTTGTCTTCCTTTGTGTGGCACACTCAGCGTCCGCGCAGGATGTGCCCTTGATTTCGGGTGGCGGGGGCTTTCTTACCAGCACAAATGGCGGAAATACGACTTACTTGCCGATCCTTGAACCGCTGATCGCGGCGCCGCTTGGGCCTCATCTGCTCTTTGAGTCGCGAGCAGCGTTGACGGAGAGCTTTTCTCCGAACGGCGATGGGCAGCCAGGATACAGTCACACGCACTTCGTCGGGCTTACCTATATGCAGGGAGATTACATTGCCTCGCCACATCTGACCGTCGTGGGCGGGAGCTTCCTGATCCCGTTCGGTACTTACAACGAGCGGCTATCGCCGGTGTGGATCAACAATCTACAGGATGGACCGCTGATCGCCAGCCTGGGCTTGATGTCGACTGGCACTGGTCTAGGTGGGCAGTTGCGTGGTTCCGCGATTGCTCGCCATTCGTACTCGATCGATTATGCCGCTTATTTTTCAGCCAGAAGCGGGAACGAGCAATTCAATTCTCAGCGTTCTTCAGGAGGACGCTTAAGCCTCTATCTGCCGAACAAGGGACTGGAGGTTGGGCTCTCCTACAATCGCCTCCTGCAGGGCACGCATGAGAACTTCTATGGAGCGCATGTGTGGTGGGAGCCTGCGAATACGGCCTTTCGGCTCCGTTCAGAGTTTGCCCGTGGCCATCATGCACAGGGCTATTGGGTTGAAGCGGACTACAGGCTGCAGAAGTTTGGCGGGCTGGACAGCTGGGCAGGGCGTATTGAGCCCGTTTTTCGCATTCAGCAGACCTTTCGGCGCGACACCATCGTGAGTGATGGCCTGCCGCTTACCAATACGCAGCGGGTCGACTTCGGGCTCGACTACAACTTGCCTCACAACGTGAGGATTCTGACCAGCTACTCACGTCAGTTTTCTTCTTCCGGTAACCGCAATATCTGGGAGACGGGCGTAGTGTATCGCTTTCTATTCCCGACATGGAAAGGAAAGATGGAATGAGTCGCAAACATATTGCAACCGGTGTCGTGGTGCTTGGCGCTCTCTTCATTCCTATATTGACTTCGCTGCATGCCCAATCTAAGACGGCAGTGCCGGCCGGTCAAAAAGCCGCGACCAATGCTAAGACTGTTACACAGCCTGAGGAGGAAGGCCAACGTGTCTTTGAACAGAACTATTCGCGTTGCCATACTGCTCCGGAAGGCTTCTCGCCGCGAATCTCTGGCACGATTGTGCGTCACATGCGGGTGCGCGCAAACCTCAGCCGGGAAGACGAACAAAAGCTACTCAAGTTCTTTAATCCGTAAGGTGTAGATCTACAGCGAGCACTGGGCGCGATGCTGATCACCAGCAGCATCCTGCCCGGAACTGCTTTCCTGCGGTTGTGTCATGAGCAGTAGAAAGAGCATGGCGCTTACGACCGCTCCAACGCCCAAACCGACGAAGACTGGCGGATAACCGAAGCGTGTGAAGAGCAGGCCGGCTGTAGCAGTAGCGCCCGAGGAAGCCAACGCGTTGAGAAAGAGCGTCATCGACGCAGCCGAACTTCGTTCTCCATCCGGCGTTGCGCTCATGAGCAGGTTGTAGAGTCCGGGTGAACTCATCCATTGCGCTGCTGAGAAGGTGAGATAGAGCACAACAGCAAGGCGAGCTTCTGTTACGGCAGCCATGGCCCAGAGCAAGAGGGCTGCGGCAACCTGCATTGCCGCGATGCCCTTGACCAGTCCCATTGCACGGAAGACCATCGGCGTAAGCAGACCCATGCAGAGCTGCACTACTTGTACAACGGAAAAGAGCAGGCCGATCTGTTCCATCGGGATGTGCAGATCGCGTGCAAGATAGATATTGGCGAAGGGTGTAAACGCAGCCAGGAGCGCGGACCAAAGCGCCATGCAGAAGAGGAAACGCGCAAGAAATGAGCGAACTGGAGGCAGGCGCAAGCGGTCGATCCACGAAGCATCTGGATATGCCGTCTTTTCCTCTGGAGATGTCTCTGAAATTTGCTCCGGTATGCGGAGGCGAAACAGAGGAAAGAGTCCAAGCAGGACGGTAACGGAAGCTGCGAGGAGGATAAACCGCTTCACATCGACAGGCTGCATGGCAACTCCCGCCATAGCGAGAACGTTACGAAGATATCCGCATACGATGCCGCCGAACATGCTGGTGCCGACACTTACCGAGAAGATGAGGCTGAATGCGGCGGTGCGGTTCTTTTCGGTCGTGAGCCGTGCGATGGCCGGAAGAAAGCAGACGCCCCAGTTGCTCATTGCCAGGCCGGAGACAAAGGCAAGACCGATCTGTGCCGGCTCCCATATCCAGAAGACACGAATCGCGTGCAGAAGCGGTGCAACGAGGAAGAGTACGGTGAGTACGCGCTCGATGCCAATGCGCCGGGTGAGGGCTCCTGCAGGCAATGTCCCGACGACCGAGCCCAGAGTGAGTGCTCCGCCGATCCACCCGATTTGCCGTTCATGATAGCCGCAGTCGAGAAGGTAGAGGTTGAAGAGGAAATAGTAGACAGCGAAGCCCGCGTCGAAGAAAAATGCAGCGGAAAAGAAGACCCAGTAGCTGCGGCTGAGCTGTTTGTCACGCATCCATCCCGAAGGATCTCTCCAGAGCGACGGAGTCATCGCGTCGGGCGGCGCGGAGTCAATCGACAGCTCGATCATCGCCCATCCCCGACCAGTCCTCGGAGTAGACTGATAGCGTCGTCGAGCTTCGTATAGCGAAGCTCATAGAGCGGTGCAGTCAGTAGCCGGTCAATGGCCTTGTGTTGCACAGCACGAGTGTCCACGGAGCCAAAGAGCACCTCACGCATGGATTTGCGCGCAGCTTCCAGGCTGCCGGGGACGAGCTGCGGTGCCCGGTCCCAATTGCGGTTGAGGAAGACTATGGCATCTATGCCCATTGTTGATGCGCGCCGGATGTGTCTCATCGGTTGGGTGGAGAGCTCGATGGAGGGCTTGCCTGCTGCTCGCGGCGTGATCTCAAGCCCTGAGAGTTCAGGGAAGAGCTCGACAGCAGTGGGACGAAAGCGTACCTGGTGGCAGTTGCCCGTGACGCGACGTCCGAAGCCTTGATCGAGCAGAAAGCAGGCATCGTCACTGGTGTAGGTCCAACCGGCACGGGCGCACGCGTAAGAGAGCGTTGATTTGCCCGCGCCGGAATCGCCGCACAAGAGCACCCCGCGGCCGTGCAGCCCCACGCATCCGGCATGTATTGGCGTGGTGTACCGCGTAGTAATGCAGCAGGCAGGAACTCCGAGGAGGAAGTATTGTGCATAGAGCGGATTCCGCAGTGCAGCCTGTGAGATCACGATCGAAGCGTGGGAGCGCTCGAGATCGACGATGCTGTAGTTGTCAGCGTCCGCCGAACCAATCATGAGAGGAAGGATGAGCCTGTAAGCAGGGGCAGGAGGGCAGACGTTTGCATCGGAGGTGACAACCTGGACATCCGCACGAATGAGATCCGTCGTGTGTTGCTTTTCGAACATTCCCCACATGGCTTCGTATTGACGCAGAACGTCGGCCGAGTTGGTCCTGATTTCAATCGGAAAGCCATATGGATAAAAAATGCTCCGCAGCGTGAGTCTGGGACCCTCCAGCGGGTGCCGGGGAAATTCGGTTGTCGTTGGTGCACTAACGGAAGTGTCGCATTCAATATCAGGTTGTTGTACCATTTGTATCCTTGATCTCCATAGGCTTGATCTTTATAAAGAAGAGTGTTAGCGAGCTATCCTGGGCTGTAGCTATGTCCCGTATCAGAACTGTAGTTTTGCTGCGAGCTGCAAGATGCGCGGGTTGGATGAAGTGCTGGTGATCTTGCCAAAAGTGCTGCTGGCAGATGGATTCACGAGCGTGGGGTCTGTGTAGCCAAGGCTGGTATTAGGGTTGCCAAACTGTGGTGTGTTGGTGAGGTTGAAGACCTCAGCGCGCAAGCGGAAGCTTGTGCCTTCTCGGACAGGGAACGAACGCTCGACTGCGAGGTCGATGTTGTGCTGGCCCGGACCGCGCACGAAGCCCACGCCGCTGTTGCCGAAGTCCTGATCGGCGAGACTGGTGCCATTGGGCGCCTCGGGTGCCCGGGTGAATGCTTTGGGATCAAGATAGCCGTTGAGGACTCGCGAGTAGAGCGACCCGTGGGTCTTGGGATTGCTGCCGGTGCGTTGGGCTCGCACCTCGCCACCGAGCAGGCCGTAGACTGAGCCGGCGTTGCCGTCAAAAACACTGAGCGGGATACCGGATTGCACGACGCCAATGCCCGAAAATTCCCAACCGGAGAGAATGCGGCGTGCAAGAATCGGCGTGTTGGCGAAGCTGGGAGTGGTCCAGACAAAGTTGATCACAGCCCTCTGGTCGCGATCGGTTCCCGCAGGACCGTAGGAGGCGTGACGCAGGTCATGCTGGTTGTTGGTGGGTAGCTGCAACTCGAAGAGGTCAGTTCCGACTTCGCCGTTGACCTCGTCAAGGTTTTTGGACCACGTGTAGCTTGCCTGGAGTTGCAGGCCCTTCGAGAGATGCTTGACCAAACCCGCTTGTAGCGCATTGTAGTTGCCGACGAAGACAGAATCGGTGAAGAGCGAGCCCTGGCTTACTCCCTGGATGGGCATGCGCGCGGTGACATTGTTGATGGAGTTGTTGGTCTGTCCGTTGATGGGAGCCTGAGGGCTGGCGAGCGCGGCCTGATCGAACTCGACCTGGCCAGAGCGATGCGTGGACTGCGTGCCGACATACCCTGTCTGCAAAACATAACCGTGTCCAAGCGCGTACTCGATATTGAGGTTGTATTCTTGGGTACGGCCGTCGAGCATGCCGGGATTCGTGCCTTCAATGAACGGTGTCGAGGTTGCTGTGCGTGGCGTGAAAATGGGGAAGGCTGAGCTGGACGGCACAACGGGAACAAAGGGATTCTGCAACGTTGCCGCACCGTTGGGAGCGCCGGCCACGATCTGGAGAACGGAGAACGGAGCCTGCGTGAAGGTTTGCTCGGCGAGGTTGCCGGAGTGCCGGTCGAAGTAGACGCCGTAACCTCCGCGCAGGACGAGCGCTGGCTCGTGCGTAGGTTGCCAGACGAAGCCGAGACGTGGAGAAAGATCACCGTGGGGCGTGCGGTAGAGGCCAGGGAACGAGGTCCGAATCAAGCCCTGCGGCAACATACCGGAAAAGTTCGAAGGCAGCGTGAAGCCGCTGTAAGTCCCCTCCGGCGACACGGGACCAGTGGCCGCAATATCGGCGTTAAAGTTGGCGAGGCGGCCGTCGGTCTCCGTGGGGGCACCGAAGATCTCGTAACGCAGCCCGGCGTTGAGGGTTAGACGAGGCGTGAGCTTGATGTCGTCCTGCACAAAGAACGCAGTATCGGTGTAGCGCTCGTTGCGTCGGAAGATGCCCGCGCCAGCAGTGCTGTTGCTGACGTTGCTGAGGCCGAAGGGGCTGCCATTCTGTGCCGCGCTCTGGCCGAGCAGAAAGTCATCGAAGGTGCCGATCTGGAGGAGTCCATCGGTTTCGATCGGTGTATTGGCATCGATCTGGTGGCGCTTGAACTCCGCCCCGAAGCGCATGTTGTTGCGACCCTCGGTCAGGGCCACGGTGTCCTGCCAGATGAAGGAGTTAGTCACCTGCCATGCAGAGGGTGTTCCTGCGTCGCCGATGGTGAAGCCGCCCACGGTGAGGCCCGGCGCATTGAGTCCAGCACCGACGGCGCCGGTGGGCGTGCCTTCGCTGATGGCCTGGGCGGTGAGTGGGTTCTGCACTTTGGACATGCCATCGAAGCGCATGTAGCCAAAGCGTGCGACATTCACAAAGTTGGCGCGCAAGACATGCGTGTCGGCAAGCACAAACATCGTATTCCGATTGAGCTGGTCCGTACCCCAGCCGGGGACGTTGGCGGCGTTCGGCGAGAAGGGCTCTGTTGTTGGCGTTCGGGCATAGAAGAAGCGACCGGCAAGCGTGTTCTTACCGGTAAGGATCTGGTCGATGTTAGCGGTGGCCTGATCCTCGCGGAAGCGCGCAGGAATGGCGTAGGTCGACTGACCCATCGGAACCTGATCCGAGGCGTCTTGGCCGGTATTCGGAATTGGAACCTGAGGACTGGGCACGGCGAACTGGCCGTTGGGTAGTTTGGCGTTGAGGATGGCCACGGCGACCGGGTTTATGTTGGAGCCGTCGCATGCGACCTGCGTGCCTCCGGCCAGGGTCAGATATCCCGTAGCTGGCTGGCCGGCATTGTCGAGGTGCCCTGCTGGACAGAACTGCGCACCCAGCGTTGCAGCGGACCGGTCCGAGGTAAGCAGAGGCAAAATCGGGTGCTGCTCGACGCCTAGGCCATTCACTTCCGTCAGGCCCTGGTATGAGGCGAAGAAGAACGTGCGATCGCGGCGGATCGGTCCGCCGATGGCGCCGCCGAACTGGTTGTGTTTCAGGTCCGGCCGAGGCTGTCCATCAAGCTCTGAGAAGAAGTCATTCGCGTTGAAGATTGTGTTGCGCACAAACTCCCACGCACTGCCATGAAAACTGTTACTACCGCTCTTGCTGACCAGGTCGACATTTGCGCCTGTACCTCGTCCATAGCCGGCATCGAAGTTCGCGGTCTGCACGCGGAACTCCTGGATCGTATCTGGCGCGGGAATCGCGGTGCCTGCGTCGGTTTCGGCGGCTGCGGCGGAGTTCTCCGCAAGATTGTTGGCGTCGATCCCGTTGAACTGGATGTTGTTGGCGGTAGGCGTGGCGCCATCGGAGGCAACGTTTTGCGTGCCGCTGCCTAACGCTGTGGCATCCGGCAAGTCAACGACAACTCCGGGTGAGAGGCCGAGGATCTGCGTATAGTTTCTGTTTGAGAGCGGCAGGGAACTGATCGCAGTTTCGTTGACGAGGCCGCCGAGCGTTGAGCTCTCCAACTCAACGTCCTCTGCGGCGCTGTTGACCTGCACCGTCTGCGATTCGGAGGCGATGGCAAGCGTGAGGTGCACCGAAGTGGTCTGGCTTGCCGTCACCTGGACCGCATCGAGAGCCGTCGTCCCGAAGCCGGTCGCTGTGCTTGAGAGTGTGTAGTTACCCGGTACGAGTAGAGAGACTTCGAAGAGGCCCTGAGAATTGGAAGCCACTGACCGGGACTGATGCGTCTGTTCGTTGACGGCGGTTACGCTGGCTCGGACAACAGGGGCGCCTGCCGGATCGAAGACCATGCCGGAAATGGCGCCGGTGCCAGGAGTCTGTGCTGTTGCAGGGAAAGTCTGTGCGAACAGGATTGCAAATAACAGAATGGCGTAAAGCCGTAAGCATAGAATTCGCGTGATTGCTCTCGATGAGTCGTAGGTTCGTTCAATCGCCATGATCGCGAGTATCGTCTGGCGCGGGGCATGCAGTTGTTATCGATTTGTCATTCGTTTGTCCCGATTCATGGGATGCCAGCTTGCCTTACTCTCATTGGCACAAAAGGCACTGGGCACGCCGCGATCGAATGGTCTTGCATCCCCGAATAAGAAAAAACAGTCATGGGGAATTCAATACGAATCGTTTTAACCGCAGGCCACCTGGTTTCGTCCGGAGAGCTTGGCAGAGTACAGGGCCTGGTCCGCTAACCTCACCAGTTCAATGGAAGCCTGACCGCTGATTGGTACTCGGACCACAACCCCGAGGCTGACGGTTTGCACTCCGCACGGGCTGGCGGGATGCGGCAAACCGAGTTCAGCGACACGTAGCCGAATCTCTTCAGCAACCTGTAGAGCACGCGGCTCGGTTGTGTCGGGAAGGATTACCGCAAATTCCTCGCCGCCGATTCGCGCTGCAAACGCCCCTGCCGGTTCCACGATGCCAGCGAGCACTTGCGCAATGGAGCGCAGACATGCGTCTCCGCCGAGATGACCCACGTGGTCGTTGTACTGTTTGAAGAGATCGGCATCGAGGATGACAAGTCCCAGATGTTTGCCGTTCGAGAACCCGTCGGCAAACGCGTTCTCGAGCTGAAGATTGAAAGCCCGCCGGTTAGGCAGCCCCGTCAACTCGTCCGCGTGGGCTAGTTTGCGATAACTGGCCTCGCTTGCAGCGAGTGAGTTCTTGAGTTCCTCTTTCTCCTCCAGAAGCGCCGCTACCGGAAACATCGTGAAAATTGCGACCGCCGCAAATAGTTGCGCAATAACGATCCTGTGCAGAAGCATGTGTTGGCCGACGATGAGCATCAGAGGGCCGTGTCCCTTCACGGTGAAGCCGATGGCCATGAGGGTAACGAGGAAAATGTTGACTACGGTGCCAGGCAGTCCCAGGCGAAAAGCCACGAGGAGGAACGTAGGAAACATCAAGAAGATCAGCGGATCTCTGCTGTGTGTGAAGACCAGTACGGTCACAATCATCGGGTGGGAAAGAACGAGCAGCGTGTGAGGTAAGTGCCTGGCCTGGAACATCGAGAAGAATGCCGGCCGCTGCACCATGATGACCAATGGCGCGAGCACCGCCATGCCCAGCAAGTCCCCGAGATACCATGTCCGGAACATCTGCCACCACGGCGGTCCCGGAACAAGGAGTAGGGTCCACCAGGCTCCGAGTGCGCTAGTCAGCGCGGTCGCCCCCACAACGGAAATAACCAGAAAGCCAACAAGTGTCTTGCGCTTGGAAAGATCCAGAGGCGAGTCAAACCACAGAGTGAGCAGGAGGCATGAAGAGACAACCTCGACGGAGTTGGCAAGGGAAACACCAATCGCCAGCCGGAAGGGATCGCCGTAGAACATATCGGCAAAGGTATCTGCGGACAGTCCAATCAAGAAGTAGGCCAGCCAACGGCGCCGCGGCTGCGTGATGAGAAGACCGAGGATCAGTCCATTGGAGAGCCAGATTGTAGCGACTCCCTCGGATTGATGCGAAAGCACGATGCCCAGCCACGAACTGAGGGCTGCGAGCACAAAAACCCCAGCGAGACGAAACAGGGCAGCACGATTCCAGGAATCGCGCTGCCAACACCCCTGCCATATCTCTTTCACCAACGTGCTCGCGTTCATTTCAACTCCGGCAGAAGACATAGAGGGATGCCCCTGCTGAGGGATTGCATCTTGAGCCGGGTTTGTCGAAGAGGCGAAGGAAGTTACCACGAGACGAAACCTCAAGAGCATTCATGCAGCATGCGTGCTTTGTGGAATTGCGATGTTCGGGTACAGACCAGAGTTTACAGGTTCCGCCGCCACCTGAGGAAGGTATCAATAGCTCTTCGCCCTTCACAAAAGCGTCACAAAAATAGGTAGGCCCCGGAGTTTTCCTCAGGGAGCCAGCGGATTCAGAGAAAACGGGGATTGTACGAGCATTTTCAGTTCCCGGGCGCTCTATTTTCGTCCAGGAATGATACCTCTAATATCACAGTCCAGAGCCACGGCCGAGCGCGAGCCCAGCACGAGCTCAGTTGAATGCGGGATTGAGATAGGGCGTGGAAGGGCGAGGTAAGTTCCAGATTGCGACTATTCGGAACTTAGCCAGGCAAAATTTGTGCGCAGGCGATTTCGCTGCTGAATCGTTTCTATTCCTCTCGCAGTGTCGTTGCAGGATCTATCGAAGAAATGCGAAGAATTGGTACGATGCTGGCGATGGCAGTTACAACAGCCAGTATCATTGCAACGGCCAGTATCGTGGTCAGGTCATAGACACCTACGCCATAGAGGACGCTATGCATAACTCGCAAAGCTCCTGCACACAGGATCAAACCCAGAATGAGGCCAAATCCCGAGGATTCAATTCCGGGCGCTCCGATATGGAGCATGGCTTGGCGAATCGTCGACCCGAGAGCAAGGCGGATTCCGATTTCGCGCGTCTTCTGCCCGACCATGCTGGCCACGAGCGCGAATATTCCAACAGCACTCAGCAGTAGTGCCAAACCTGCCATTGCGCTCAATAGCGCCACCTCTACGCGCTGCGTCGCGAGGGTCTTCGTCTGCAGGTCGCGCATACTGTAGAAGCCAGAAAAAGGAAGGTTGGGTGCGGAAGTAGCAAGTGCACGTTGCATCTGCGCAGTAAGTCCTTCGACCGGCGCAGCAGTTCGAACGATCCAACTCGGTTGAAACCAGACATGGACCATTGAGAGTAAACTAACCGCCACTTGAGTTGCCGGAATGTATATGGTTTCTTCACCGGCCAGAGGAGCGGCTACGTCGATACCGGGCGCCATCGATACATCCGCTACAACTCCCACTATCATGGTGTCTCGAAGATTCAAGTGGCGGCCGACGGGGTTTGCTCCATGAAAGAACTTGCGCACGAATGCCTGATTGACGATTGCCACATGCTGCGTATTCGCGTCATCAGCCTCGGTGAAAGATCGCCCCGAAAGAACAGGGATCTGTAGGGTAGAAAAATAACCCGGTGTTACGTATATCTGGTCCGCCATCGCCTTTTGCCCGATCTCTTTGCCGTCTCCGATGGTGATTCCACCCATAATCACAGAGCGCTCATACGGCAACGCGAGGCCGACTGCCGCATCCTGCACACCCGGTATCTGACGCATGGCTGCCGTGCTTTCGGACAATAGCTTTTGGAACGTGACCGGATCGTGAAAACGGATATCGTCAAGGGATGCTTTCGCCGTCATGACTCCGTTTGGATTGAATCCAGGCGGAAGCGTCTCCAGGTGAATCAGCGTGCGAATCAACAAGCCAGAAGCGGCCAGCAGCACGACGGTAAATGAGACCTCTGCGATAATGAGTGCCTGGCGCACACGCTGATGATGGTTTCCTCCTAAGCTGCGTTGCGCCATCGACGAGCGCAGATCAACCTTGCGAATCACGAGCGTCGGGAGCATGCCGAATAGAACGCTGGTACAAAGCGATAGAATCAGCGTAAATGCGAGCACGCGACCGTCGAGAGGAACATGCGCGACAGGAAGAAAGTGGTCAGGTAACAACTGCAGCAGGCATCTCAGACCAACGTAGCCCACGCAGATGCCAGCCACGCCGCCCCCAATCGCCAGCAACAGGTTTTCGATCCAGAATTGCTGTTGAATCTGCCACCGAGAAGCTCCAAGCGCGAGGCGAGTGGCAATCTCAGGTATGCGCCGCATCATGTGCACCAGCGTCAGTCCCGCAAGGTTGGCGCAGGCAATCAGCAGGATCAATCCAGTTGCCAGCAGCAACGTCAAGGCCTGCGGACGCAGCGCCGCCGCCTGACCTTTCTGAAGCGGCACAGAGTAGTAGGTCACTTGTGCGCCTGGGTCGTCCTCCAGTTCGTAGCGGCTGGCACGCTTCAACCAACTCCGGTTGATCTCGGCATCCGCTTCCTGCCAGGTGGCGCCGTCGCGCAGACGGGTGATGGCTTCGAAGTTCGTACCACCGCCTTCCCCATCGCGCGCTGCTTGCAGCGAGGTATAGATGTCAGCATTGGATGGAGTCGTAATATCTGGTGGCAGTACGCCGACAACTGTATAGGTCTCACCTTTCAGGAGAATGGTCTTCCCGATAAGATTGCGATCGGCGCCGAATAGGCTTCGCCATAAGTTGTCGCTCAGGATGGCGCTCTTAGGGCCGTGAGGACGGTCCTCGTCCTCAGTGAAGTTGCGTCCCAATGCCGGTTGAATGGCCAGAACGTCGAAGTAGTGCGCGGAGATTCGAGCGTTGTGTACATATTCCACATTGGAGCCCGCTTGAACGTTGACGCCCGAGGCTCGTATTCCAGAAGCCGCTGAGATCAATGCGGGAACGTTATCGCGAAGCAACACCCATTGCTCGCCATTGATATGATGACGCTCGTCCGACGGCTTTGTGCCTGTGATGCGGGTGTAAATGGTGCCCATTCGCTCGGGCTGAGAGTAGGGAAGACTCTTCAACATGAGCGCGTTCACGACAGAAAAGATCGCTGTATTTGCACCAATGGAAAGCGCCAGCGTAAGGATCGCCGTCGCCGTGAACCCGGGGTTTCGCCGCAACTGGCGCAAGCCGAAACTTATATCCCGTGAAAGGCGTTCCAACCGTGTGCCGGCGCGATGATCGCGCACCGCCTGTTTGACTTGCTCGATCCCGCCAAATTCAGCCAGCGTGATCCGGCGAGCCTCGGAAGCGGGTATCCCCGCGGCAATCTTCTCCTTTACAGCTATATCGACATAAGCACTGAGTTCCTCGTCGAGTTGGCTCTCAACCTGTTGCTTCTGTGAGAGATTTCGGAAGAGATTCTTGGCGCGGGACCAGACATTCATCAGTTGCCCCCTAAGTAGACTTCAAAGCGTTCTCCATGGCAATTGCCACTTTCGACCATTCCTTTGTTTCGACCCGAATTTGTGCGGTGCCCGACTTAGTCAGCCGATAGAATTTCGCTCGCCGGTTATTCTCCGATTCACCCCAATACGAACTCAGCCATCCCGCTTCCTCCATGCGATGGAGCGCTGGAAATAAGGAGCCGGGCTTGACGAGAAATGTCCCCTGCGTAATCTGCTCAATCCGGCGCGAGACTCCTAAGCCGTGAAGTTCTCCAGAGACGAGAGCCTTCAAAATCAACAAATCAAGCGTGCCTTGAAGAAGATTTGTTTGAGAATTGCTCATGCAGAGAGTCCTATCGAGAGACTATATGAGTATGCAACTCGTCCTACAGAATGTCAATAGGAGAATTGTGCACGAGGTAACGTGCCCGCTGGACCACCTATCTGCCGCCAGAGTATCTAACTCGAATTTCTACATGGTTGTCGTGGGATGGTGAGGGCGTGCCTACGCGAGATCAAACAGCAGAACTTCTGCTGCGTCCGGACCGGAGCCGACTATCTTCAGCTCCAACTCTTGCTCGATCGCACAGGCATCTCCGGCACCGAGAGCCTGATTGTTGCATCGGACGGTCCCTTTGACGACATGAACCCATGCGAAGCGCGCAGCGGCCAGCCTATGCTCTAACTCCGTGCCAGAAGTCAACTCAGCGACGAACATTCGAGCGTCCTGTCTGATTCGCACTGCTCCAGGCGCTTCTTCCCCGGAGGCGAGAAGCTTGAAGCGATTCCGTTTCTCTTCCGGGTCGAACTTCACCTGCTCATATTCAGGCTCTACGCCAGTTATCTTCGGCACGATCCAAATCTGAAGAAAGCGAACCGGATCGGATTCCGACCCATTGAATTCGCTGTGTACAACGCCTTTGCCTGCCGACATTCGCTGGATCTCGTTCGGACCGAGGACTTCCCCATGTCCCATACTGTCCTTGTGCGCCAGCTTGCCATCAAGGACATAGCTCAGGATCTCCATATCGCGATGGGCGTGTGCACCAAAGCCTCTGCCAGCCGTCACGCGATCGTCGTTAAGGACGCGCAGAGAACGAAATCCCATATGAGCCGGGTCTTTGTAACTGTCGAACGAAAAGGTATGGTACGAGTCAACCCATCCTTTGTCGCTATGGCCCCGTTCTTCGCTCTTCCGTATCGTAATCATGGCTGTATTCCCCATCTGTCGCGCATCAATTGCGGTTGGAGCGACCAACCGCCGCTACCAATCAATGTGCGACCAATCCATGTTTGTCGGTTGCGGCGACCTTTTTACTCGCAGCTTCCGCCGTCGAGAAGCCCAGCTTCTTAAGCGAAGAGCGCAGCAAAGCCCGCTCAGCTTGCGTGAGAACCGAAACTACGGCCTCCAGCTCCTTTGCATGTCTCTCATAAAGCTCAGAAATAAATCCGTGTCCCTCGGGAGTGAGTTCGACCATCCTGATACGCCGATCGCTCTCGTGGTTTTTCCGCAGCACGAAGCCGCGCAAATGCAGACGGTCCACAGCGGATGTCATGGAAGCATTGGCAAGCAGAACCTTGTCTCCAATGGCGGAGATTGTCATGGGTCCCTTGTGCAGAAGGACCTCAAGCACCATGAAGTCACTCAGGCAAAGTCCCTCAGCCTCGACACAACTCTCAATAAAGGACGCAAATGATTTGTAGGCCCGCGCAAGCACCACCCAAAGCTTTGGTCCGGTGGTTGAATCCGCATCGCTTTCCTTCGTCCGACGAACGCTCATTGTCGTTCAGATGTTTCGGTGTCGAAGCATGATTCGACATTCGTTCATATTTTTTCCTCAGCGAGCCTTTCGCCGATCTGCGTCATGAAGGCAGGAGTGACCACCTGATTCGCTGGCTGCTGGCTGAGTAACTGAAAGCCCGCCCGTTGCAGCGCTCCATGCAAATGGGAAACGGACTTCTGCTCAGCATCCCCGCCAAAGACATAGGCAACCTTAGAGAACGGACTGCCGGCCTTGGAGAGTAGCAGAAGGCATTGTTCGATCTCGCCAAGGGCTTCCGAGCTACCAGTCTCCAGCACTACGGCGATGCCTTCGGCCCAGCGCAGATCGTCTGCCTTGAGCCGTCCATAACTCTTATGCGCCAGTTGTGCGGTCGGCTGCGGATCGAGATGCCGCAGGCGGATATTCGCTCCTTGATGCACCGAGCCAAGCCCGATCGCCAGGGCGAGCCCTTCGGTGTCTTCCTGCGTGGCCTCAAAGAGGACAAGGATGTTTTGCAAGCTCTTACCCTTCCTTCTACCTTCTTAATGCAGACTAGCGCGGATCGGCGGCAAGCTCGCCGAATCCAGCTCCATCCCGCCGCACAGCTTTTAAGGTAGCGGAATTGTCGTGTTTGAATCTTTTATTTCGATATCGAATCTTATGATAGCGAAGGAGATTTGAAAATGCCAAGCCCAATCGTTGGATTGCATCACGTAACCGCCATTGCGGGAGACCCGCAACGCAACCTCGACTTTTACACCAAAGTGCTCGGACTCCGGTTCGTCAAGAAAACAGTGAACTTCGACGATCCCGGGACGTACCACTTCTATTTTGGAGATGACGCCGGAACACCGGGCACGATCCTCACGTTCTTTCCGTGGGCCGGAGCTGCCCGGGGTGTAACCGGCGCCGGTGAGGTGACGCATACCGCCTTCAGCGTTCCACCCGCATCGCTCCCTTATTGGGTAAACAGGCTGGTTGAAAAGGGCGTGCAATTGGAGCAAACGGAGACCCGCATGGGAGAGACGGTGCTCATCTTCAGCGATCCCGATGGAATGAAGATCGAACTCGTCGGACACACGGACACTTCGGACGCGAAAGCTCCTCGCTTTGCGGACGTGCCTGCCGAACACGCCATCCGTGGCTTCTTCGGAGTCACGATGCTCGAACGGGACGCTCGTCAGACCGAAGACGCGCTCGGGCTGCTCGGCTTCCGCAAAGTCGCCGAAGAAGGCAATCGGCTACGTTTTTCGGCAGAGGGTGATGCGCTGGGCAACCACATCGATGTCGTTGTCAATCCGAAGGCGGCTCGTGGAAGGCTTGGCGCCGGGACCGTGCATCACATCGCATTTCGCGCGGCCGACGACCAGGCGCAACTGGAGTGGCTAGACGTGATCCGCAAGCATCTTCACAGCTCGCCCGTGATGGATCGCGACTACTTCCGCTCTATTTACTTCCGTGAGCCGGGCGGTGTCTTGTTCGAACTGGCGACCGATACACCGGGCTTCGCCACCGATGAACCAATCGAATCTCTCGGTGAGCAGCTTCGAGTTCCGAAATGGCTGGAGCCGCAGCGTGCACTTATCGAAGAGCGCCTTGCTCCGGTTGTTCTCCACAAATCAGAGAAATTAGGGAAAGAGGTACTCGCATGATTTCTGATCCGCATGGTAACGGAGAGGTGATACATTTCGGCGCACCTCTCAAACAAGCTGCGCTGGCCGTCGTGCTGCTCCACGGGCGCGGCGGCTCGGCAGCGGACATACTGGGCCTGGGGCAGGCAATCGGGGAACCGGAAGTGGCCTATCTTGCGCCGCAAGCGAAAGGGAACACATGGTATCCGCAGTCGTTTCTCGCCCCCAGGCAGGCCAACGAGCCATTCCTTAGCTCAGCTCTCGCCAAGGTGAACGCGGTGGTCCGATCTATCGAAGAGGCGGGAATTCCACGCGACCGCATCGTCATCGGCGGATTTTCGCAAGGCGCCTGTCTTTCGACGGAGTTTGTGAAGAGCTTTCCCTCCCGCTACGGAGGCCTGATCGCTCTCACCGGTGGATTGATCGGACCGCCCGGCTCAATCCGGAGCGATCAAACCAGCTCCGATCAAATCAGCTTAAGGAGCGCTGAACTCGGAGGTATGCCCGCCCTCTTCGCCAGCGGAGACCCCGATCCGCACGTCCCCTGGTCAAGGGTTGAGGAGTCTGCGGCCATTCTCCGCGACATGGGCGCGGAAGTGACGACCAGGCGTTATCCCGGCCGGCCTCACACCGTAACAGCGGAAGAAATCGAACTCGCTCGCGAGCTCATCCGGAGTGCCATCGGCTGATCTAGTCATAGCGGAGGCTCCTCTCCGCTTGCCTAAACCTCATTTCTGGCACACTATGGACCCTGCGTCGCATATTCCCGTTGGGAAGCGCAGGGTGATTTTTGGCTAACTGGAGTCTGAATTCGCCGCCAATCGCGGAAATCGATGTTCTCTGGATCACCGCCGGTCTGGGCTGCGACGGAGATACGATCGCCATGACTGCGGCAACACAGCCGAGCATCGAGGACATAGTTCGAGGTGCGTTGCCGTGGACTCCCCGAGTGAACTTCCATAATCCCTTTCTGTCTTCCGAGGTCGGGGACGATTTTTTGCGCCGCTTCCACCTGGCTGCGGAAGGCAAACTAGAGCCGTTCATTCTCGTAATCGAAGGCTCTATCCCCAATGAAAACAATAAAGCGGAGGGATATTGGGCTTCGCTGGGCACGGATGCAGCCACAGGCCAGCCCATTACCACCTGCTCATGGATTGACCGGCTCGCTCCTCATGCCTGGGCCGTGATCGCCGTGGGAACGTGCGCTACCTACGGCGGCATCCACGCCATGGAGGGGAATCCGACCGGGTGCATGGGGCTGCCCGATTACCTCGGGTGGCAATGGAAGTCCAAGGCCGCCATTCCCATCGTCTGTGTGCCCGGCTGCCCGGTCCAGCCGGATAATTTCATGGAAACCCTGCTCTATCTCCTTTACATGGCCGCAGGGCGCGCGCCTATGATTTCTCTCGATGAAGCGCTGCGCCCCACCTGGCTCTTCGGAAATACGGTCCACGAGGGATGCGACCGTGGAGGTTACTACGAGCAGGCGCAGTTTGCAGAAGAGTACGGATCGCCATTATGCATCGTGAAACTGGGCTGTTGGGGACCGGTGGTGCAGTGCAACGTTGGCAAGCGCGGCTGGATGGGAGGAATCGGCGGGTGCCCCAATGTGGGTGGAATCTGCATCGGCTGCACGATGCCGGGTTTTCCCGACAAGTTCATGCCCTTCATGAACCAGCCGCCCGGATCGCTGCTTTCTTCGTCGGCAGTGCAGACATACGGGCGGGCGATTCATGCACTTCGAAAGTTCACACAGGCGTCCCTGAACAAAATACCGAGTTGGCGGCAGCGAACCGCTCAACCAGCCAAGTAGTACGGAAGGCAGAAGTTCATTTCGGTTGAAGCAACCAAAAGTTGATTGCCGGAACCGAATGTATTTGGACGGAATGTACTTAGGCGGAGAGAACCGTGGCATCATCTCAGCAGACCGGCTGGGGAAACCGAGGTCCTCACTTCGAGGAATTTGCGTCTTCTCCCGAACTCGTTGACGCGGAAGCGATCCTTCTCAATCTGGCGAGTGTCTTCAGCAACGCGACTGAGGAAGCGGCCTCCATATTTGTCCAAGTCCCTCCAAGTGCGTCGCCGCTGCCTTCGAGAGACGCTCCAGATTCCAATCTCGAAGCCAAATACCGCGCCCTGCTCGAACAGATTCCCGCCGTCGTTTTCATGGCCTATTTAGACCGCGGGGTCAGCGAGGCCTATGTCAGCCCCGAGATCGAGGCAGCACTGGGATACTCCCGCGAGGAGTGGCTGGAAGACCCAGTTCGCTGGTATCAGCACATTCATCCCGACGACAAACAGCGCTGGAGCACGGAAGCGGCAAGCATGTTCTTATCAGGCACGCCGCTCCGCTCCTCTTACCGGGTGATTGCGCGCGATGGCCACGTGGTCTGGTTTCACTGCGACGCGCGAATGGTGAGGCGGGCGGACGGGGAGCCGTGGTTCATTCACGGCGTTGCCTTCGATATATCCGATCTGAAACGCACCGAAGAGGCTCTGCAACAGGAGCGGAACGTAGTCTCCGGTATCCTGGACACGGTCGGCGCCCTGGTCACCGTCTTGGACCCGGAAGGCCGTATCGTGCGCTTCAACCGTGCCTGCGAACTGACGACTGGATACTCCTTCCACGAAGTTCGAAACAAATGCATCTGGGAATGCTTCCTGTTACCCGAAGAGGTTGAGCGCTTCAAGGCTACCTTTGCGGAACTGAGTGCCGATTTACTGCCTCGCGACTTCCGCAGCCACTGGGTGACGCGCTACGGCGCGCGACGGCTTATCGCGTGGTCCACCACCATGCTGCCGCAAATCAATGGCACACCCAACTACATCATCGCGACAGGGATCGATATCACCGAACGCGAGCAGTTGGAAAAAGCGCTGGTGAACATCAGCGCCCGAGAGCAGCGGCGCATCGGGCAGGACTTGCATGATGGCCTGGGGCAGCACCTGACCGGTATAGCCTTCATGGCCAAGGTGCACGAAGCAAAACTGGCTGAGAAACAATTGACTGACGCAGCCGATGCCGCCAAAATCGTGCGCCTGGTCAATGAAGCCATCCACAAGACCCGCGAACTGGCCCGAGGTTTGTTGCCTGTAGTCTCCGACGCGCGGGGACTGATGTCGGCCCTGCAACTCAGGGCGGCAGAAGTTGAGGATCTATTTGGGATAACCTGCCGCTTTGAGTGCAGCAGCGAAGTCCTGATTCACGACGATGCCATGGCCACTCACCTTTATCACATTGCTCAGGAAGCGGTGAACAACGCCCTGAAACATGGCAGGGCTCGCAACATCCTGCTCAGTTTGACGGCCGAGAATGGCTGGGGTACGCTGCTTATCCAGGACGACGGCAGTGGAATCTCCCTCATTCATGGAAACAGCCATGGCATGGGTCTTCACATCATGAACCATCGCGCCGGCATGATCGGCGGCTCGTTGGAGATCGCACAGGCGCCCGTTCAGGGAACGGCCGTAACATGCATATTCCCCATCAGGTCCTATGGATAGACACATGGCGGCAACCACCATGAGCGAGGGATTCAGGCATCAGGGCAAGAAAGCTGTCTTGGTTGTAGACGATCACCCCCTCATGCGCCAGGGGCTTGCACTTCTAATCAATCAGCAGCACGATATGGAAGTCTGCGGCGAAGCCGAGGAAGCGCAAGCCGCGATGCAGGCCATCGCCCGGCATCGACCGGACATTCTCATCCTGGACATCTCGCTCAACGGTCCTGACGGCCTGGAATTGCTCAAGAGCATTCGCGCCTCCGACCCTGGCCTGCCTGTTTTGATTCTATCCATGCACGATGAAGCGATTTATGCCGAACGCGCACTACGTGCCCGCGCCAACGGCTACATCATGAAGCAGGAGGCTTCGGAAAAAGTTCTGGTAGCGATTCGCCGCATCCTCAATGGCGACCTGTATCTGAGTGACCGCATGTCCAACAAGATGCTGCAGCAGTTCATCGGTGGCGCCCCATCAATGATTCAGTCGCGCATCGCCGCGCTCTCCGATCGCGAGTTGGAAGTCTTTCGCCTGATCGGCGAAGGCCGCGCGACCCGCGAAATAGCCGACGAACTACACCTGAGCATTAAAACGGTCGAGACTTACCAGGCTCACCTCAAAGAAAAACTCGCACTGCGCAGCGGTCGCGAACTGATCCAGCACGCCATTCAGTGGAAGATCAACGAGAAGTCAAGCTGAGTTATCGCAAGTCGGACTTTCCTTTGAGACTCCAATCCCGCAGGATGCTCGCGTATCTACACCCAGTTACAAAACTCCCTGATATTAGTATCAGGAATTCCCCTATCTATCTTTGAGCAACAAGTATGAGCGCAGAATAGGGTCCATCCCGCTTGCGAGCCTTTCCTCGCGTCTGTTCCGATAACTGGGTTTAAGGAGGGGTGTTTTCCCGCTGTCTCTCCTGAGCGTGAACGCAGCTAAAGCCCACTGTGCGCTGACGCAAACCGGGAAAATTCGCTTACATCATTCGGACTTATCGTTCCTGAATTTATTCGCGATTGAGTTGCGTTTTAGGCGGATGCCGCGCGGTGTCGCCTGCAATCTACATGCAAGACCAGCCAATATCCGAAAAGGAGAATCCAGGTTATGACACCAGAAGCAGCTCCTTACGGTCGAGTTACTCAGAAGAAACCCGCAGTCGCGGAACTGCACATCGTGTGGATCACCGCAGGTCTGGGGTGTGACGGAGATTCCGTTTCCATCACAGCGGCCACGCAGCCAAGCATTGAAGACGTCCTGTTGGGCGCAATCCCGGGGCTGCCAAAAGTGCATCTGCACAATCCCGTGCTTGCCTATGAGAACGGCGATGACTTTCTGAAATTCTGGTATGAGGCAGAGGCAGGACGACTCGATCCCTTCGTGCTTGTCGTGGAAGGCTCCATCCCCAACGAGAAGATCAAGAAAGAAGGCTACTGGGCGGGCCTCGGAACCAATCCACTTACTGGTCAGCCCATCACCACCAATGAATGGATCGACCGCCTGACTCCGAAAGCACTCGCCGTCATCGCCTGCGGAACATGCGCTACATACGGCGGCATTCACGCCATGGAAGGCAATCCCACTGGCTGCATGGGGTTGGCCGACTATCTCGGTTGGGGCTGGAAATCCAAGGCTGGCCTGCCGATCGTGAATGTACCCGGCTGCCCGGTGCAGCCGGATAACTTCATGGAGACAGTGCTGTATTTGCTCTATCAAGTCGCTGGCCTGGCCCCGATGATTCCGCTCGATGACCAACTGCGGCCCACATGGCTCTTCGGTAAAACAGTGCACGAGGGATGCGACCGCGCAGGCTACTACGAGCAGGGTGATTTTGCCACGTCCTACGGTTCGCCGAAATGCATCGTCAAGCTCGGATGCTGGGGGCCTGTCGTGAACTGCAACGTCCCCAAGCGCGGCTGGATGGCCGGTATCGGCGGCTGCCCCAATGTTGGCGGCATCTGCATCGGCTGCACTATGCCGGGCTTCCCCGACAAGTTCATGCCATTCATGGACGAGCCTCCCGGCGGCAAACTCTCAAGCACCGCGGTCGGCGTCTACGGCACGGCGATTCGCGCCCTGCGCTCCATGACCAACGCCACTGTCAACAAAGAGCCAAAGTGGCGGCATCCACGCGCCGAACTCACCACCGGCTACAAGTCCAGTACGTACTAACTGAGCAAAGGAGACACTACGATGGGCACGATTACCGCCGCGCAAAGAGAAGACGCCGCCCAAACCAGCCAGTTAGTCGAGATGAACTGGGATCCAATTACAAGGATCGTCGGCAGTCTGGGTATCTTCACCAAGATCGATTTTGGCAAGCGCAAAGTTGCCGAATGTCACAGCACTTCGTCCATCTTCCGGGGCTATAGCATCTTCATGAAGGGCAAGGACCCTCGTGACGCCCATTTCATTACCAGCCGCATCTGTGGAATCTGTGGAGATAACCACGCCACCTGCGCCACCTATGCGCAGAACATGGCCTTTGGCGTCCGCCCGCCAGCGATTGCCGAGTGGATCGTCAACCTTGGTGAAGCCGCCGAGTATATGTTCGATCACAACATCTTCCAGGACAATCTGGTCGGCGTGGATTTCTGCGAAAAAATGGTCAAAGAGACCAATCCCGGCGTATGGGAGAAGGCAGAGCGCACTGCCGCGCCTCACGCTGAACTGCACGGCTACCACACCATCAGCGAGATCATGACCGCGCTCAATCCATTCACCGGCGCATTCTATCGTGAAGCACTTCAAGTGAGTCGCATGACGCGCGAGATGTTCTGCCTGATGGAAGGCCGCCACGTTCATCCGTCTACGCTTTATCCCGGCGGCGTCGGCACAGTACCAACAGTGCAACTCTTCACCGACTACATCGTCCGCCTGATGAAGTACGTCGAGTTCATGAAGAAAGTCGTGCCGTTGCATGACGATCTCTTCGACTTCTTTTATGAAGCCCTCCCCGGCTATGAAGAAGTGGGTCGCAGGCGCATTTTGCTTGGATGCTGGGGCTCCTTCAACGACCCCGAAGTCTGCGACTACACCTATGCGAACATGACGAACTGGGGTCGCGGCATGTTCGTTACCCCAGGCGTTGTTGTCGACGGCCAGTTGGTTACGACAGATCTCGTGGATATCAATCTGAACATTCGAATTCTGCTCGGCAGTTCCTACTATGACGACTGGCAAAACTCACAGACCTTCGTCAAGCAGGACCCGCTGGGCAATCCCGTCGACCAGCGTCACCCCTGGAATCAAAGCACCTTCCCCAGACCTCAGAAGCGCGACTTCAAAGAGAAGTACACATGGGTTATGTCGCCTCGCTGGTACGACAAGCGCACCGGCGACTATCTCGCGCTCGATACCGGCGGTGGACCTATCGCGCGTTTCTGGGCCACGGCGCTGGCCGGAATCGTCGACATTGGCTATATCAAAGCGACAGGTCACAGCGTCAAGATCTACCTTCCCAAAACCACTTCGCTGCCAGAGGTCGAGTTCGAGTGGAAGATCCCCAAGTGGAGCAATGCCATCGAGCGGGATCGAGCGCGCACCTACTTCCAGGCTTACGCCGCGGCAGCAGCGCTTCACTTCGCCGAGCAGGCCCTGGCCGAGTTGCACGCTGGCCGCACGCGCACATGGAACGAATTTAAGGTGCCTGAGGAAGCAATCGGCTGCGGCTTCCACGAAGCGGTGCGTGGAGTTCTATCGCATCACGTCGTAATCCGCGATCATAAGATCGCCAACTATCATCCTTACCCTCCAACTCCCTGGAACGCCAACCCGCGCGATTCCTATGGCACTCCGGGCCCGTATGAGGATGCTGTGCAAAACACTCCGATCTTCGAAGAAAATGGTCCGGATAAATTCAAGGGCATCGACATCATGCGCGCAGTGCGCAGCTTCGATCCCTGTCTGCCCTGCGGTGTGCACATGTACCTCGGCAATGGGAAGGTACTCGAAACACACCACTCTCCGATGTTCGGCGTTCAGCAGCCGTGAACTGTCTATCTGCAGAACGTGAGCGCGTGCTGTTGCAGCCGCGCTCACGCCTGAGCGAAAGTCCTAAGGGGGCGTGTGGCCAACGACAGCGAATTTCAGGAACAAATGAAGCGCCTCGGCAAACTGGTCGAAGAGTTCGATCGGCTGCCGGAAAGCGCGGCGAAAGTCACCGGGAAAGAGTTGGTCCAGCTTCTCATGGATGTTCATGGCGCAGGTCTGGAAAGCGTTATGGAAATCGTATTCGAGAGTGCGGAGACGGGACCGGCATTGATTCACAAACTCGGTCAGGATTCCATCGTCGGCAGCCTGCTCCTGCTCTATTCACTGCATCCGGATGATTTACAAACGCGTGTGATGAGAGCCGTCGAACGCATGCGCCCGCGCCTGCGTAAACTTGCCACCGCAGTGGAACTCATCCGTGCCGACGAGAGCAATAGGGGCTATGTTCAATTGCGCCTTGCCACTTCAGGCCACAGTTGCGGCTCCTCCACGAAGGATCTGCGGGCTATCGTTGAAGACTGCGTTTACGAGTTCGCGCCGGATGTAACCACGCTTGAGATTCTGGGCTTGGATGAGCCAGTTCCAAACGGCTTTGTCGCATTGGAAAGCCTGCTGGGCCGCAGTCTTACGGCAGTTGGTGCGAATCTTCCGAACGGCCATCAGGAGCAAAGGCCT
The DNA here is from genome assembly GCF_025685625.1 of Acidicapsa acidisoli. NCBI lineage: Bacteria > Pseudomonadati > Acidobacteriota > Terriglobia > Terriglobales > Acidobacteriaceae > Acidicapsa > Acidicapsa acidisoli. The sequence continues at coordinate 848,956 of NZ_JAGSYI010000002.1, read as the reverse complement.
CGCCATGAATGAGGAGCCCACCGTTTCATTCGATCAGGCCTTCGGAGCGCTGCGTCAGTTCACGCGCACAAGGCGGTCGACATCACGTGCAACCGAATTCTGCGAACTCTGCAGCGCAGGCTTGATTCATGACCATGCGCACTTGATCGAACTTGCCTCCCGCCAGATTCTCTGCGCCTGCGACGCATGCGCCATGCTCTTCGATGGCATGGAAAGATCAAAGTACAAACGTGTCGCGAGAAGCGCTCAGTATCTCGTCAACTTCGTCATGACTGATGGGCAATGGGAGAGTCTTCTCATTCCCATCAATATGGCATACTTCTTTCGCTCTAGTGCCGAGAACAGGATGATCGCCCTTTATCCGAGTCCAGCCGGCGCAGTTGAATCCCTGCTGCCGCTCGAAGCATGGAATGAGATTGCAGATGACAATCCAGTACTGCATGCAATGCGCCCAGACATCGAAGCACTGCTTGTTAATCGCGTAGGCCACGCGTACGGTATGACGCGCGCCGAATATTACATCGCGCCAATCGACGAGTGCTACAAACTCGTCGGCCTCATCCGCGCAAACTGGCGGGGCCTTTCCGGAGGCGCAGAAGTATGGGCCGAGATCGGCCGGTTTTTCACGGAGTTGCGCTCGAAGGCAGAACCTGTCAGCGGAGGGCTATATGCCTGATCTGAGCTTCCATATCGATGCAGTGGAAATCGTCCCGTTCGCGGCTGTTCCCATGCTTGCCTTTAGGCTGAAAATCAGAAACGCTAAATCCGACGAGGCCATTCACACCGTTGCGTTGCGTTGCCAGATACAGATCGAAGTCACCCGCCGCCGCTATACTCCAGAGGAACAAGGCCGCATGCGCGATCTTTTTGGCGAGCCAGATCGATGGAGCCAGACTCTGCGTAGCATGCTGTGGACCCACGTCAACCTGGTCGTTCCCGGCTTCGAGGGCGCTACTACTACTGTTGATCTTCAGGTCCCGTGTACCTTCGACTTCAACGTCGCCGCAACGAAGTATTTTGAGGGTCTTTCCGACGGTGAAATCCCCTTACTCATGCTCTTTAGCGGCACCGTCTTCTATGCACCACTCGATAGCGCGCTGCAAGTAGCACCCATCTCATGGGAACAGGAAGCAAGATTTAAGCTGCCGGTGAAAGTGTGGCGCGAAATGATGGATACATACTACCCGAACGGTGTTTGGATTAGCCTGCGTCGTGATGTCTTTAATCGTCTTTATCTATACAAGATGCAACATTGCATCCCTACGTGGGAACAGGCGCTGGAGAGGATGCTGCTTGCAGAGGAGTTGGTGAAATCATGAATCTGGATCGCGTCGAAGAGATCGCCGAAGCCGTACTCTATGAGGGATATATGCTGTATCCCTATAGACAGTCGTCGATCAAAAACCAGCAGCGATGGAACTTCGGCGTGCTCTATCCCCAATCCTGGTGCGACCTTCAGTTGGGATCGGAAGCTTCCTCGATGCAGACCGAGTGCCTGGTCAGAGTATCGGACTCGACGCGTCTCACAGTGAAGGTGCGTTTCCTTCAAATTGTTCAGCGATCCATCGCCCGGCTCAACACATCGAAATCTGAAGAACGCGTTGAAGCGTCTCGTCTATATGAATTCGTCGATAGTTTCGAATCATGCGGTCGAGTCTATCTACCGTGGCAGGAGGCAGTTGAACGGGATCTTACTTATGGAGAGCTTGATCCGACGAATCTTTTGTCGCATTCGTGCATACAGTTCACGTTTCCGAAAGGGAAGACTGTGGAGTATCTGGTGGATGAGCAGGGCAGGGAAGAAGGAGCAATTGTCCGCCAGTGGGAGACGTTGACAGGATCGGTTCAATTATCCTCGCAGCGTTGCCACGACGGCCTCTTCCGGCTCCAGGTGCAAGTTAGTAATCTGGCTGGCAATGACGAACTTGAATCGGAGGAACGCGAAGCTGTCCTCATGTTTTCGATGGTCTCGGCGCACACGGTTCTTGGTGTCGAGCTAGGTGAATTCGTATCCCTGCTTGAGCCTCCGCCAGACTTGAAAGACTTTGCCACAGAGTGTAACAACGTTGGCACATGGCCGGTTCTTGTCGGTGACAAAGCTGCGAAGCACGCAGATACAGTCCTATCTTCGCCGATCATCCTTTACGACTACCCGCAAATTGCTCCTGAGAGCGCAGGCAATCTCTTTGACTCCACCGAGATCGACGAGATTCTTTCCCTGCGAATTCTCACCCTGACTGACGACGAGAAGCGCGAGATGCGGCAGTCCGACGATCGCACACGCGCGATTCTTGAACGCACAGAATCCATGCCGGATGAGCAATTCTTGAAGCTGCACGGAGTACTGCGCGGCTTGACTCCAGTCAATGAGGAGCTCCGATGAATGAATGGGAATGGAACCTTCTCGAGGACAACGCCATAGTCGACCACGTGTATGTCAACGGCGACGAGTTGAGAACCGGAGACCGCGTGCGCCTCCATCCCAAAGACGGTGGCGATATTCTGGATATCGCCCTGCGTGGACAAATCGCAACGATCGAGAGTCTTGAGCAGGACTACGAAGGTGAAATACATATCTGCGTGGTGCTTGAGGATGATCCCGGACGTGATCTAGGCATGATGCGCCAACCCGGTCACCGCTTCTTCTTCAGCCCCCCGGAAGTCGAGTTGCTCCCACCAGATCAGCAGACAGTCAAAGCGTTGTCAGCGAAGCCGGAGATTCTCGTCGCCGGTATAGGTAACATCTTCTTCGGCGACGACGCATTCGGAGTGGAGGTGATTCGTCGACTGGCGAAATGCGAGTTGCCCGCCGCAGTGCGTGTGATTGACTTCGGCATCCGCGGCCTCGACCTGGCCTACGCCTTGCAGGACGGCTATGAAACCACCATCCTCATCGACGCGTATCCCCATGGACAACCACCGGGAACCGTCTCCATTATGGAGCCGGATGCAGATAAGATTTCCGCATCCGAACCAAACTTCGTCGAACCGCACAGCATGCATCCGATGAACGTACTGCGCATGGCCCGCGCAATGAATGGGCCACTCAAACGAGTGCTCCTGGTAGGCTGCGAACCCGCGACTTTGGGCGGAGACGAGGGACATATGGGACTTAGCGCGCCCGTCGAGGCTGCGGTTGCGGAAGCCGTAACTACAACCACCTCGCTGGTAAATCGAATTCTGAATAAAGAGAAACTGTGAAATTAACCCACTTGACTCGGTAAAGGAGAACAGTATGGCAACGGCTCTGATTGAAGCGAACCGCGCAGGATTGAGCAACGATAAGGACACGCTGTACTTGCTCGGCGGTGTCGCCCTCATGGTGTTTGGAGCAGGACTCATCCTCTCCAACCCCATGATCCGCCGCTACATGTCCCAGCTCGGAGTTGGCAACCTTGCGCAAACCGTCATACCGGATGTCGAGCGGTACTTCAAACTGCGGTCGATGTAAGAGGCGTCAAAGCCGAAGAGCGGAATGGGCTCTATTCGCATGGATGGAGCAAGGGAAATCGTGACAGATTCCATGGAAGCTGCAGCAACAAAACTCGCGCACTTCGTCATAGACCCCAAAGCCAGCAGGTTTACCGTGCAGGCATTCGCTACTGGCGTCTTATCTGCCATGGGGCATAACCCAACCATCGGCATCCGCAAATTTGCAGGCGCCGTGGACTTCAATCCTGACGATCTCAAAGGAGGCGGATTCCAGCTGTCGATCCAGGCGTCCTCATTAAGCGTTCTGGACGACATCACCGACAAGGATCGACGCGAGATTGAGAAGCTGATGAATGAACAGGTAATCGAGGTCGCAGCGCATCCCGAGATTGTCTATGAGGCTGCGGTGGTTTCCATTACCAGGATCGACGGAGCTCTGTATTCCGCTATGCTCAATGGCAATTTGAGTTTCCATGGAGTAACTCGTAACCAGCCTTTGACAGCGCGCATTGCCATGTATGACGAGATGCTCCGGGCCTCCGGTGAATTTATCTTGAGGCAATCCGAATACGCGATTAGACCACTCTCCGTAATGGGCGGTGCACTCAAAATCAAAGATGAACTCAAATTCTCGTTCGAGATGGTGGCGCGGCAACAAGGATGACAACGATGAATGTTATAACTCATGAAACGTTGGAGCGAAAGCGGGCAAAGCAATGTGTCTAGCGATACCGGGTAGGATTGTCGAACTCGTCTCCGGCCAGCATCAGGTGGGCGTCGTCGAAGTCGCCGGCGTACGCCGCAAAGTTCAACTCGGTCTGCTCGCGGACGATTTGCCCAAGACAGGCGATTGGGTGCTGATTCACGTCGGCTTCGCTATGTCTAAGATCAGTGAGTTCGATGCGGCCGAGCAGATGCGTCTGCTCTCCATGCTCGGCGAAACGGAACAGGCGATGGAGGAGGTTCGTGGTTACGGACTAGAAGAAGGTGCAACTCGCTATGGTCCCGATTTTCCCAACTAAGACTTTGCTCATTGCTTGATACGGAGACACTACGATGCAATATGTGGACGAATTCCGTGATCCAGAACTCATCACCAAGGCATCCCAAGAGATCTACCGTCTCGTCGACCCAGACCGCCATTACCGGATCATGGAGGTATGCGGAGGCCACACTCATGCCATCTACCGCTTCGGATTGAAGGACCTTCTGCCCTCGAACGTTGAGCTGATTCATGGTCCTGGTTGCCCAGTCTGCGTACTTCCAATGGGCAGGATCGACGACGGGCTGATGATCGCTCGTGAACCGAACAGAATCTTCGCAGCTTTCGGTGACATGATGCGTGTGCCTGGGGCCCACGGCAGCCCATTTGAACACAAAGCCCGTGGCACAGATGTGCGCATCGTGTATTCTCCCGCAGACGCACTGCAATTGGCTCGCAAGAACCCCGACAAGGAAGTTATCTTCTTCGCCATCGGCTTTGAGACTACATCGCCCTCCACAGCGCTTACTCTGATGAGCGCTGAGGCTGAGGGCATCGAAAATTTCTCTGTCTTCTGCAATCACGTCACCATCGTCCCTGCCATTCGCGCTATCCTCGATTCGCCCGACATGCGGCTCGATGGCTTCATCGGGCCAGGCCATGTTTCAGCGGTGATCGGTTGCAGACCGTATGAATGGATCGCGAAAAATGAGGGCAAGCCGGTTGTCACCTCAGGCTTCGAGCCGCTCGATCTATTGCAATCCATCATCATGTTGCTGCAGCAATTGAAGGCAGGCGAGGCCAGAGTCGAGAATCAGTACAAGCGCGTCGTCCCCTGGGAAGGCAACCGCGCGGCGCTGAGAGCCATGGCCGAGGTCTTCGAACTACGGCCATACTTCGAGTGGCGTGGACTGGGCTTCATCTCGCAGTCGGCTCTTCGCATTCGCGAGAAATACGCCGCATTCGATGCCGAGCGGCGTTACGGCGTACCCGAGACGCGAGTCGCGGACCCGAAGTCGGCCCAATGTGGAGAAGTGCTCAAAGGCGTTTTGAAACCCGCGCAATGCAAGTTGTTTGGTAAGGAATGCACCCCGGAACATCCCATTGGCGCGCTGATGGTTTCGTCGGAGGGCTCATGCGCAGCGTATTACAACTACGAGTACCGGAAGTCGCTGGTGACCTCAATCACCGCAGTAGCCTGAAGACCGACGACTCATCCGCCAGCACTTCATCGGTCGTTCGCTTCCGCGACCCGCAGATTGAAATGTCTCACGGTGCGGGCGGCAAAGCCAGCCGCAGGCTGGTCGAGGGCCTGTTTGCGCCACTCCTGGTCTCCGCGTCAGACGGAGCGCTGACTGACGCAGCCCGTATTGAGATTGGCGGCGCGTCGGTTCATTTCACCACTGACAGCTTCGTCGTCAAGCCGCTGCGCTTTCCCGGCGGCTCCATCGGCGAACTTGCCGTAAACGGAACCATGAATGATCTCGCCGTTTCCGGGGCCAGGGCGCGTGCTATGGTCGTAACCTTTGTTCTCGAAGAAGGCCTCTCCAGCAGCATCCTCGAAGCCGAGGTTCGGTCCATGTCCGCTGCTCTCAAGCGCGCAGGTGTGGCTATGGTCGGAGGAGACACCAAGGTCGTCGAACGCGGCAAGGCCGATGGCATGTACATCACCACCGCGGGCATCGGCAGCCCCATACTCGGCGTGAACATCGACGCGCGAACCGTCCGGCCAGGCGACAGAGTGTTGATTTCCGGGCCAATCGGCGATCACGGCATAACCATCCTCCTTGCCCGTGGCGAACTTGATCTGGAGGCAGATCTCTGCTCCGACACCCGCTCGGTTCTGCCCATGGTTGAGGCGCTCGCCGCCGAGGCCGGTCCCGGTATTCGCTGGATGCGCGACCCCACCCGCGGCGGTGTGGCGACGGCCCTCAACGAGCTGGCGCGCGATTGCGGGTTGGGAGTCGAGTTGCTCGAAGAAGAGATCCCGATCCATGAAGCCGTTCGCGGCGCTTGTGAACTGCTCGGCCTCGATCCGCTTCACATCGCCAATGAAGGCCAGTTTCTCGCCGTAGTCGCACCCGAATACGCCGATATGGCTTTGAACGCAATTCAACTAACCGAAGGCGGCGAAGATGCCCGCATCATCGGAGAGATTCGGGAAGAGCCAGCCAACGCAGTTCTCGTCAACACCCGCTACGGCGGCTCGCGGATCATCGACATGCTCGTCGGCGACCCGCTGCCGCGAATATGCTAGGTCTCGCCATGCCAACTGCCTGCAATCTCGCAGCACAGATAGAGGAACGCCTGCTGCGCCGCAATTCGATTCTCGAAGACTTCTTCACCCGTGAGGCCCGCCCACTGGCCCTGGCCTGCCGGGATATGGCGGAGCGTTTTTTGAGCGGCGGGCGTTTGCTCGCCTTGGGGTGCGGCCCGTATTCGACCGATGCCCAGCACGTCTCCGTCGAGTTTGTCCATCCGGTTATCGTCGGCAAGCGTGCCCTCCCTGCGCTCGACCTGTCAGCCCTCGGCCGGCCCTGGCTCGAAGCCATCCTGAGAAGCGACGACATCGTCTTCGGCTTCGGTCCGCCCGAAGGGGACGCAGAGGTGTGGGCGGCTCTTGCATCAGCCAGCGCTCGCGGCGCCATGACCTTCGCTCTTCCCGGCCCATTTGGTTCCTACGCGCTCCAGACAGACATCAAAGACCCCTTCATTCATCAGGAGCTTGTCGAGATTTTCTACCACACGCTCTGGGAGACAGTGCATGTCTTCCTCGAACATCGCGAGCTGGGCCAGGACGTAGGCGATGCCGGCTTTCTCTATCCATTCCTCGGCCAGCAGAAGCAAAAAACCTCATCTCTCGTAGATGAAGTTGCGTCGTCCATTCAAATGAAAGTACGCGACGACACGGCGCTGCGCACACGGTTAGCCAAAGAAGAGTCAGAGGGGATCGGTGCCGCGGCAATCGCCATTCACGAGCGCCTGTTGCTTGGGGGAAAGCTCATCCTCTTCGGCAATGGCGGCTCCGCGACCGACGCCAACGACTGGGCGATGGACTGCGTGTTGCCGCAACCAGGCCGCCACGCCATTCCTGCGATCTCGCTCTCCATGGAACCAGCCAACCTGACCGCGCTCGCCAACGACATCGGGGTAGAAGTGATCTTCCTGCGCCAACTCATGGCGCAGGCACAGCCTCACGACGTCGCCATCGGCATCTCCACCAGCGGCGGCTCGCGCAACATTGTCTCCGCTCTCGAAGAGGCGCGCAAACGCAAGCTGTTGACAATCGCTCTGCTTGGCAACGATGGTGGCGAAATCGCGCGACGCAGCCTGGCCGATTTCCCCATCATCATCCGCAGCGACTACATTCCGCGCATTCAGGAGGTACAAGCCTCCGCATATCACGTCATTCTCGATACACTGGAGGCACTTCATCATGCCCGTGCTTGAGCTGTATGGCTCCCCCACATGCCCCTACACGCAGGAAATGCGCGAATCACTCGAATGGCGCAATCGTGAGTTCCGCGAGTACGACGTGGAAACCGACAAGGAAGCCAACACCCGCTTGCGAGCATTGAGCGGCTCACGCAGCGTCCCGGTTCTGGTAGAAGACGGTAAAGTCATCCAGATCGGCTGGCAAGGCAGAAGCTGCATCGTGGGGCCAGCGTAGGGCATGTTGACTGCCTATTCCATTCGCGTGCGCGGCGTGGTGCAAGGCGTCGGATTCCGTCCCTTTGTTTATCGAATCGCACATAGCCTTGGCCTCTTCGGATGGGTACTGAACGGCGAGCAGGGCGTAGAGATTCACGTCGAGGGTCCCAAACCTGACCTCGAGTCCTTCGTCGACGAAATGCGCATCCATCCTCCGGCAGCCGCCCAGGTCTCCGTAGTCGAGATTGAAACCGTTGCAGTCCAAAGCTTCCGCGGCTTTAGCATTCGCGAGAGCCAACGCAACGAACGGCCCACAGTACGCATCTCTCACGACCTGCCCGTATGTTCCGATTGCCTCAACGAACTCTTCAATCCGGCCGACCGGCGCTACTTGTACCCTTACATCAACTGCACTAATTGCGGACCGCGCTACAGCGTCGTCCTCGCACTGCCCTACGATCGGCCCAATACCACCATGCGCTCCTGGCCGCTTGATGCAAGCTGCTACGCCGAATATCACAATCCAGCCGACCGCCGCTTTCATGCCCAGCCCATCGCCTGTCCTGGTTGCGGCCCCGGATTTCACCTGTGCGAACAAGGTGAAACCATCGCGGAGACGCAACAGGCAATCCGACGCGCCGCCCAACTTCTCCACGAAGGCAAGATCGTCGCAGTGAAGGGACTAGGCGGCTATCACCTTGCCTGCGATGCCTTCAATGCCTCCGCCAACGCCGCACTGCGCGAGAGAAAATTCCGCAAGGAAAAGCCCTTCGCGGTCATGGCCAGAAATCTCGATGTTGCACGAACGCTCGTAACGCTCTCGCCGCAGGCCGAGCAATTGATCACCTCCATAGCCCATCCAATCGTCCTCGCCCCCGCCCGAATCAACCTGCCCGGCGTAGCCCCGGACAACGACGATCTCGGAGTCATGCTGCCGTATACGCCTCTGCAACACTTGCTCTTCGCAGCAGGAGCACCCGAAGCCCTTGTCATGACCTCAGCCAACCGCTCCAGCGAACCCATTGCCTTCGAAGAAGAAGACGCTCTCGAAAGCCTGAACGGTATAGCCGACGCATTCCTCATCGGCGAACGCCCCATCGCCCGCCGCGTCGACGATTCAGTCATCCACGACGGAGCCTTTGGCCCAGTGATCCTGCGGCGCGCACGCGGCTACGCTCCCGGAGCCGTGGCATCCTTACCCACCAATCGCCCCATTCTCGCCCTCGGCGCAGACCTCAAAAACACGATTACTCTCGTCGTAGATGGCCAGGCATTCGTCAGCCAGCACATCGGAGACCTCGATCACTTTCACGCCTTCCGCGCATTTCAGGAAACGATCTCAGATCTGGTCTCCATGTACGAGATAAATTGGAACGATCTGCTCCTCGTGCATGACAGTCATCCCCAATATGCCTCCACGATGTACGCCTCTGAATTAAATGCGCAACAAAGCGTCGCCATGCAACACCACCGCGCACACATCGCATCAGCATTGGCCGAGCGCGGCGAATGGCAAACGCGCGTCGTCGGCGTAAGCTTCGACGGCACCGGTTACGGAGACGACGGCAGCATCTGGGGCGGCGAATTCTTCGTCGGCTCCGTCAGCGAGGGTTTCGAACGAGTAGCGCATCTTCGCTCAGCAGCTCTGCCCGGTGGAGACGCGGCGGCGCGATTCCCAGTGCAGGCCGCCGCTGGATTTCTCGCTCAACTCGATCCATTGCCAGATATGACCGCAACGCCCTTCAACTTTCCCGCCCGCTTCAATATGGCCGTGGAACTCGTGACCAAAGGCGTCCGCACCTTCCCCACCACCTCGATCGGCCGCCTCTTCGATGCAGTCGCGGCCCTGCTCGGCTTCACTCGCGAAATCTCATTCGAAGGCCAGGCCGCCATGTGGCTCGAACACCTCGCCCGCAGCGTAACCCACGCCGAGGCTTACGCTTTTCCATTCATAGGCTCCGAACTCGATTTTCGTCCGTTACTGCAATCCGTCATCTCCGACCGCCAGCGCGGACGAGACATCCGCGAGATCGCGCGCGCATTTCACCTATCGTTGGCAACAACCCTGCGCGATTGCGTTGTCGATCTTTGCCGGGCGCATCGTTTGAACGCCGCAGTCCTGTCCGGAGGAGTCTTCCAGAACGAACTCCTGCTCTCCCAAATTCATTCGCTCTTCCAGCAGACTTCCATTCACGTCTGGACCAACCATGCCGTCCCGCCCAACGATGGTGGAATCAGCCTCGGCCAGGCAACGCTCGCAGCATTCGCCGCCTCAGCAGCCTCCGAATCTGCGACAATGGTTTGCGCCTCACGCGAGGAAGCGAAGGAGAATCCCGATGCATGAGCTCTCGATTGCGATGAGCATCGTTGACCTCGCTCAGCAAGAAGCCGAACAGCGCGGCGTGCGTATCAACGCAGTGCATCTCAAGCTCGGAGCTCTCTCCGGCATAGTCAAGGAATCGCTCATCGCGTCGTATGAGATGGCATCCTTCGATACACCGCTCAAACAATCGCGTCTGGTGATCGAGGAAGTCCCAGTGGTTATATTCTGTCTCGTCTGCAAGGTCGAATGCGAACTCAGTACCATCCAGATGTTTTGCTGCTCCCAATGCGGCGCGCCATCGTCGGAGATCGTTCGCGGAAGGGAACTCGAAGTCACCGCACTGGAGGTCCAATCATGATGCAGGAACCACGCCTGATCGAAGTTCGCAAGAATGTGCTGAAGCAAAACGACCATATCGCGCGCGCCCTGCGCGAGCAATTTCGCAATGCCGGAGTATTCGTGGTCAGCCTCGTCTCCAGCCCCGGCTCGGGCAAAACAGCGTTCCTCGAAAAGATTCTGACCATCCTCCGCGAACACTATCGCGTGGCCGCGCTGGTCGGCGATCTCGCAACGGAAAACGATGCCCTCCGCCTCGCCCGCAGCCACGCGCCAGTCCGTCAGATCACCACCGGTACGCTCTGCCACCTTGAAGCCGCCATGGTGCAGAGATCCCTGGATGAGTGGGACCTCAACCAGCTCGACTTCCTCTTCATCGAAAATGTAGGCAACCTCGTCTGCCCATCCTCCTACGACCTCGGCGAAAACCTGCGCCTTGTATTGCTTTCAGTCACCGAAGGTGAAGACAAGCCCCTCAAGTACCCGACCATCTTCAACAGCGCCGATGTAGCTATCTTCACTAAGACTGACTTAGCCGAGGCAGTCGAATTCGACGCGTCAGCCGCACTCGCCAACATCCAGGCCGTGCGCCCCGGCATGGACGTCTTTAGCATTTCCGCCAAGACCGGCGCAGGCATGCCGCAGTTCCTGGAATTCCTCGCAGCGCGCCTTGCTGAAATGCGCGAAGCCGTGGCATTTTAAGATTCCGCTCGCATCAGGACTGATTTGCAATCATCGTCCACCTTGCAACGAGCGCAACCGCGCGGCTGCTATACTTCCTGAAAAATCAAAGGCTGTTCCGATATGTCGTCGAAGATAAAGTCCGAGGTAGTGGTGCGGCCCGCCAAAGCAGAGGACGGCCCTGTCTGCGGCCAGATCTGCTACGACGCGTTTGCCTCCATCAATGCAGCTCACGGCTTTCCCTGCGATTTTCCCGGACCAGAGGCCGCAGTCGGCTTGCTTTCGACATTGTTTTCAAGTCCCGGCTTCTTTTGCGTAGTGGCCGAAAGCGAAGGCCGAATCGTCGGTAGCAACGGCCTTGATGAGCGCTCCATCATTATGGGCGTCGGCCCCATCACCATCGACCCCGCAACGCAGAATCTCGGAGCAGGCCGCAAACTGATGCAAGCCGTTCTGGATCGAGCAAGCGAGCGCGGCGCAGCTGGTGTTCGGCTCGTCCAGGCCGCTTTTCACAATCGTTCGCTTTCGCTTTATACGTCGCTGGGCTTTGACATCCGCGAACCCCTGAGTTGTGTGCAGGGACGAACCCTCGAACGGAGTATCACGGGATGCCATGCGCGGCCGGCCACACCAGATGATTTAAGCGCCTGCAACGCTCTGTCGCACCAAGTTCACGGCTTCGACCGCGGTGTCGACTTGGCACAGGCAATCGAGCACGGTACAGCGTGCGTGGTGGAGCGCGCCGGCCGCATCACCGGCTATACATCGCACCTCGGCTTCTTTGGCCATTCCACGGCAGAGACGAATCTTGACCTGCAGTCCCTCATCGTATCCGCAGAATCCTTAGCCGGATCGGGAATTCTCGTACCTTCCCGCAATAGCGCTCTCCTGCGCTGGTGTCTGGCCAACGGTCTGCGCGTCGTCCAGCCGATGACTCTGATGAGCATCGGGCTATATAACGATCCAGCAGGAGCGTGGCTTCCCTCCGTACTCTTTTGAACCGCAATAATCGGCATTGCCGCAGTCAAAGAGGCGGCCAAATTTATAGATGCGCAGCCTGCGCCTTGATCATGTCGTCCAGATAATCCGGCTTTGAATCATCCCGCACCAGATGCGGGTAACGCTCGCCACCGTTATAGTGGATCGTCGATGTCTGGAAGTAGTCGTTTACGACCACAAGAAGAGTCACAGGGTGGTCACCGTCTTTTGTAGTCTTGATCGCGTCCTCAAGTAAATCGTGCGTGTAAACGCGGCCATTCACACCAATGACCTTCATCCCCGACGAGATGCCCGCTTCGAACGCAGGACCTCCGACGAGAGCATCCGTCACCGTTCCGTCACTGCCAACCTGCAGACCGATCGAGTAGATGTCATCCATGTTGCCGCGTCGTCCTGGCAACTTCGCTGGCTCCCCATTCATGACCACCTTCCAACCCGCGTTCTCAATTCCGCCAACTGGCGCATCGGCGGAGGTCGAATCAAGCCTCGTGTGAAAGAACGCAGCCCAGTCAAAAGGCGCGACAGCATTCAGATCGCTCACCAGTTGCTCGAAGGTATATGTCCTAACCTGCGGACCTTGATTGGCGCCTCCATGAAACGCGTGGCAAAAGTCATCAATCGACTTCAGCCCGTGCGTCTCCCGATGGATAATGGTCGCAACCTCAAGCCAAAGCAGATCGCCTTCGTCGTAGTAATCGCTTCCACGCCGCCAACTCGGATAGCCGCTGCCGCCCCCAAAACCGAACCCCGGCACAGCGACGGCGGTATCGAGCAATGGCCGCCAGGTGCGGCCAGGTCTGCCAGGACCAAGCATCGCCGCGATGCTGGCCAGATACTGGTGATATTGTTCCGGTGTCCAAAGACCGCTGCGCGCAGCCAGCAAAGGTCCCACGAAATCCGTCAGCCCCTCATAACCCCACAGCAGATCGGTCTTCATCGGCTCTTCATAGTAAGCGACCGTCAGGTCCGCAGGACGCCGAAACTTGCCATTCCATGAGTGCGCAAATTCATGCGCCAGCAGACCTCCCAGCGCCATGCCCGCATCCGGAGAGATCAAGGTGCGCTCCGGCAGACGGCTGTCATTCGACTCATGATGCTCCAGCCCAAAATGCGCAACATGATCGCTCAGCGTAAAGAGAAAATGGTAGTCCCGATAATGGCGTGCCCCAAAAAGCTTGCCCGACTCAGCGACCAGATTCGTCATCTGCTTCTGAATCTCCGGGCTCATGTCGAGCGCGGCCTCGCTGTCTGCGACCATGTCAATCTCATGATGAATCGGCTCGCCCGGCGGAGTGAGATCGATAGCGCGATAGTATTCGCCGGCAATCACCGGAGAATCCACCAGCAGATCCAGAGAAATCGGCACAAAGGAAACCTGATTTCCCGACTGCCCCTCCACTGGCAAAGACGTGCCGAATTTCCAGCCATCCGGCATCACAAGCTTTGCCTCATAGCTCAACTGCTCCGCAGCCGTGCCAGCCGGATAGAGCGCCACTTCATTCCATTCGAGCACCAGCAGCTTGTCCGTAGCGGACCCACCCTGGGGCTCGATGTAGTCATAGTCCGCCTCCAACTGCGTTACGCCAGAGGGAATCTCCACATGAAAGGTGAATGCGTCGAGCAGGTCGCGCTTCCACGGAATGGCCTTCCCGCCGCCCTCGAATTTGAGCCCCGCAAGGCTTGCGATGGGACCATCCGGCCCGTGCTCGCCGGGAATCCACTTCGGATAGTACAGCGTAAGCGGGCCTGCCTTGACCGCCATCGTCAGATGAACGCGCAAAATCTTCTGCGGAGTTTTGGTTGCATCCACCTTGAGCGAAATGGTCTCAGCAGCCGTCGAAGCAGCGGCCACGGAACAGATCACAGCGAGGAACACAAAAAGGCGAAGTCTGCAGTTTTCCATGCACACGCTCCATCAAAAAGTCGGATTAAAGATTATCTGTGCATCATACCCTCCCCCGGATTCGAAGCAGCGAATTAAATTCAAAGTGTCTTTAACGCACCTTTATCCGGGCCGTAATTCGGTGCGTTCTCGCCCCGGGTCGCCCAAACCGGGATGTATTTGTATACTTGCGGCGGGCGACTGCACGGCACGGAATGCGTCCGTATTTATTTCAAGCGAAGTGACCTATCGAGAAAGGAACTTCAGGCATGCGCTATCCGGTCGTCCGAGCACTGCTCGCCGGAGCCGTCGTAATCCTTGCGGAGATCGCAATCAGCCAGCAATTGCCGAACGGCGCTCAGCCCGCCTCCCAGAGCACAACGCCAGACCAGCGAGCCGCCGCCACGCGCACCTTTCTCGGTCTCGGCCCTGAGCCGGACAAAGTCGCCGCAGCACGCGGCGCGCCGCTCTACCAGCAGAACTGCGCCTTCTGCCACGGCCCGCAGGCCCGCGGCGCAACCGGAGCCAGCCTCATCACCTCCGATGAGGTGCTCAAAGACGATCATGGCGAACATCTCGCGGAGTTCCTGAAAATGGGCCGTCCGGAAAAAGGCATGCCCGCCTTCGCCACCATGCCCGAAGACCAGCTCAAGGACATCGCCGAATTCGTGCATGTCCAAGTCGAGGAAGTGGCCAATCGGGGCGCTTATCATGTGCTCAACATCCTCGTAGGCAACGAAGAAAGGGGCCGCGAATACGTCTCGTCCCACTGCGTCTCCTGCCACGCCCCTGGAGCCTTCGCGCACATCGGCAGCCGCTTCCGCCTACCCGAACAACTACAGCGCGGCTGGATCTGGCCGATCCGTTCTACCAACGAATCTCTGGCCCTCACCGCAACCGTGAAAACCCCCGAGGGCGCAACCCTAACCGGGCGAGTCACACAAATCAGCGACTTTCGCATCACGCTCATCGATCACACTGGCCAGACACACATCGTCGACCGCACGCCCGGTGTACAGGTCGAAATGCAAGATCCACTCGCAGCACACCATCAGATAATCCAGTCGCTCACCAACGAAGATATGCACAACGTCACCGCCTACCTGGAGACGCTGCAATGAGACTCGCCACCGGCATCCTCATTGCAACCGCGACTCTCGCAGGCGCAGCGCCCCCTGTCCCACATGCGTCACCCAATGCTTCGGTTGACCCCGGCATCATTGGCAAAGCCCCCATTACCAGTTGGCCCACCTTCAACGGAGATTACAGCGGCAGGCGCTACAGCACGCTCACCCAAATAGCGCCGTCCAATGTAAGACATCTCACCCAGCAATGGGTCTACAAGATCACCGACGTGGGTGCCCAGCGAGGCGCGCCCGTTCCCATCATCAAGTGCACACCCTTGCTAGTCGGTGGAATCCTCTACATCACGATTCCCGATCACATCTGGGCCCTTAACGCGCGCACCGGAAACCCGATCTGGCACTACGACTGGGTCGATCACGGCGGCCATCTCGTAGGCCAGCGCGGAGTCGGTATCTGGAAGACAACACTTTTCTTTCAGACGCCCGACAACTGGCTCATCGCGCTGAACGCCAATACCGGCCAGGAGCTTTGGAAGAAGAACTACGCCGACGCCCGCAAGCAATACTTCTCGACCTCCGCGCCTCTCATCGTCAAGAACCACGTCATCATCGGCGTAGGCGGCGATGCGATGGACATGCCCGGCTTCCTCGATTCCTTCGACCCCATCACAGGCAATCTCCAATGGACCTGGTGGTCTACACCCCGCAAAGGCGATCCCGCGCTGACCACCTGGCCCAACGAACCGGCATCCGAGCACGGCGGCGGTATGACGTGGATGCCCGGCACCTACGATCCCGCGCTAAACCTGCTCTACTGGCCCACCGGCAACACTAACCCGGTCTTCGCCGGCCAGGGACGTCCCGGCGCCAATCTATGGACCGAATCCATCGTCGCCCTCGACGCCGACACCGGCGAACTGAAGTGGTACTTCCAGGTCTCGCCTCATGACACGCATGACTTCGACAACACCACCGCACCCATCCTCTTCGACCGCGTCGTAAGTGGGAAGCCGCGCAAACTGCTCGCGCAGGCAGCCCGCAACGGTTTCTTCGTAACCCTCGACCGCGTCACCGGCAAATACCTCGTCGTCAAGCCCTATGTCCCGCTCGATTATTCCTCCGGACTCTCGCCGCAAGGCGAACCGATCCCTATCCCGGACAAAGACCCCACCGTCGGCGGGTCCATCAACATCGTCAACGCCACCAACTGGCAAGCCCCTGCCTACAATCCAAACACCGGCCTGGTCTACGTGAACTCAGTCGAAGGCAAGGCTATCTACTATCTCACCGACGACAGCGATCAGCCTTCCGGCTACGGCGGCACAGGCGAGGGAATCGGCCCA
The DNA here is from genome assembly GCF_025685625.1 of Acidicapsa acidisoli. NCBI lineage: Bacteria > Pseudomonadati > Acidobacteriota > Terriglobia > Terriglobales > Acidobacteriaceae > Acidicapsa > Acidicapsa acidisoli. Next base: position 832,242 of record NZ_JAGSYI010000002.1, on the reverse strand, counting down.
TCCGAGCGAGTCCTCCAAGCCATCGACCCGCTTACCGGCAAAGCCGTCTGGCGACACGTCTATCCAAACCTGAACAATGCCCCCACGACTCTCGGCCCCAGCATCCTGACCACCGCGACCAATCTCCTCATCACCGGAGACGACCAGAAGAACGCCATCATCTTCAGCGCCGATAAAGGCCAGATCCTCTGGCATCACGAACTGGGAGCCAACGAATCCGGCGGCATCATCACCTACCTCCTCGACGGCAAACAATACATCGTCTTCGGAGCCGGCGACAGCCTCTACGCCTGGAGCCTGCCACAATGAAGACCACTCATACATCCAGTCGCGTCCGATACAACGTCGTCACGCTGGCCATCGGCCTCGCCGTGCTCTCCTATGTGCAGCGCGTCGCCATCTCCCAGGCTGCCGGACCCATCGCGCGCGACCTCCATATTCCAAAGCAGCAGATGGGCCTGATCTTCGGAGCCTTTGGACTTTCGTACGCGATCTTTGAAATCCCCATGGGCCTGCTCGGCGACCGTCTCGGCGTCAAGCGAGTTCTGGCGCAGATCGTTCTCGCCTGGTCCGCCTGCACGGCACTTACCGGCGCAGCCTGGAACGTCCCGTCCATGTACGCAATCCGATTCCTCTTCGGAGCAGGCGAGGCCGGTTGCTTCCCCAATCTCACACGAATGCTCAGTGCATGGCTCCCAGCGCGAGAGCGCGTCACAGCACAGGCCCTGATGTGGGCATGCACGCGCTGGGGAGGAGCGGCCACGCCGCCGCTGGCCCTGCTCTGCATCACCTGGCTCGGCTGGCGCTGGGCCTTCGTCTGCTTCGCGGCGTTGGGGCTCGTCTGGTGCGTTATCTTCCTGCTCTGGTTCAAAGACGATCCAGCGCAACATCCCGCCGTGAACGAAGCAGAAAGGGAATTGCTTGCTTCCTCACGCGTACTCACCGCACACCGGCCCGGCGAACGAAACTGGCTCTCACTTCTGCTCACTCCGCAGGTATCGATCCTTGTCCTCCAGTACTTCTGCTTCGCCTACGTCTGGTACTTCTACATCACCTGGCTGCCCACCTATCTGCGCGAAGGGCGCGGCCAGTCTCCCACACGCGCAGCCGCTCTCGCGGTCCTGCCGCTCTTATTCGGAGGCTTCGGTTCGCTCGCCTCAGGACTCGCCCCAAAGCGCTTACCCCGTCGCGCCATCGCTTTCTGCGGCTTTCTCGCAACAGCCATCCTCCTGTTGGCCTTCGCACAGATTCAATCGGTCGTCCTCGCAATGCTGGCCATGGGCCTCGCCAGTTTTGCGAGCGACCTTACCATGCCGATCTCCTGGGATGCCTGCGTCGAAATCGGAGGCCCGTACACTGCAACCGTAGCAGCCGCAATGAATATGCTAGGCAATCTCGCCGGCTTCGTCGCGCCAGTAGTAGGCGGCATCATCCTCGAACGCACCAGCAACAACTGGAACATCCTCATCTACACCATGGCTGCGGCAGCAACCATATCCGCCATCTGCTGGCTCTACCTCGATCCTGAGTCGGCACGAAGACAGATGAACGCGTCGACGTTTTGAAAGGGCGCGGCTTTAGCCGCGCCATAAAGCAGAACAAAATGAACGTGGGCTTTAGCCCCTGAGGGAATGCATACCACTCATCCATAGCTACCTCAAAACAGGAGACACGTCCCATGAAGATCGATCTGACCGGCCGAACAGCAGTCATCACCGGCGCAAGCCGTGGCCTCGGCGAGGCAATGGCGAAAGCCCTCTCAGAATCCGGCGCAAACATCGCCCTCGTCGCACGCGATAGACAGCGCCTCACGCAGGTACGCGACACCATCGCCGCACTAGGCGGAACAGCGGCCATCTTCACTGCCGACGTAACGCAGGAAGATCAGGTCGCGAATCTGGCCGAAGCAGTCACGCAGCGCTTCGGAGCACCCCAGATCCTCATCAACAACGCCGGAACCAATATCCGCAAGAATATGGTTGACTACTCGTTGGAAGAGTTCCGAAGCGTCCTCGATTCCAGCCTGATCTCGACCTTTCTGATGTCCCGTGCCTTCGTGCCCGGCATGAAAGGTTCCGGCTACGGCCGCGTACTCAACATGACCTCAATCATGAGCCATGTTTCGCTGCCCGGTCGTACCGCGTATTCCTCCGCTAAGGCGGCGCTACTTGGGTTCACCCGTGCGCTCGCACTCGAACTGGCCGGCGAAGGAATCACCGTCAACGGAATCAGCCCCGGCCCCTTCGCAACCGATATGAACACAGCCGTCATGAACAATCCGGAAGCCAATGCGCAATTCATGGCTAGCCTGCCGATCGGGCGATGGGGAAAGATCGAAGAGATCGGCTCGCTCGCCTGTTATCTTTGTTCGGACGCAGCAGGCTTCATCACCGGAACCGACATCCTCATCGACGGCGGCTGGACTGCGAAGTAACGAGGACTGTCCATTCCCATAAACCACGTCAAACCGATACGATAGATCAGGTCAACTTACCCGGATACCGAATGCCGTCTCGAATCTTCGCGCTCATCGCACTCCTTTGCCTGTCGCCCGTCCTTCGCGCCCAATCGGACGCTCCTGCCCGTCATGAGCTCTACGGCGGCTACACCTATCTTTCCAACACCTTCAACGGAGTTCCTGGATCGCGGCAGTCGCTCAACGGATGGGACGCATCCCTCGCCTTTCCGTCGTGGCATCGCTTGCGTCTCAAACTCGACACCTACGGCTATCGCGGAACCAACCTCGGAGCACCTCAGCACGCTCTCTTCATCGAGGCCGGTGGCCAATACGTCTGGCGCTACCGCAGAGAATCCATCTTTGGCGAAGCACTCTTTGGAGACGCCGGTCTGAACAAGAACTGGGGGCCAAACCAGGCAATCGGCGTGGCTGCTTCCTTTGCGATGTTCTTCGGCGGCGGCCTGGACACAACGCTCTCGAAGCACTTCGCCTATCGTGTGGACGGCGGCTATCAGTACACCAATTTCGCTCTCGGCGCCAACCTGTATCCCCCCAATCCGTATCGGCTCCCCGGCCTGCCCAATAACTTCGGCCGTATCTCAACAGGCTTGGTCTGGCGCTTCTAGAAGAATCTCGAACCAACTTTGCCGGGAATTACTCTCAAATCAGTCAGAATAGATCAGCCAGAATAAAACCGGGCGGCATCCGAGGCGGTCTTTGCTTGTCTGACAGCGATTCGCAGAGGAAATTCGCTGTCGCAAATCAGCACTAAAACCGCCCAAAAACGCCATTTAAGCACCATGATTTCCGCTGTAAGCCATAACCTTTTCAATCGTTTACGGGAAAAATAGGACCACCCCCACCCCCCCATGAGTTTGTCGTGTCGCAAGTCCTGCATTTTCGCCCAAAAACTCAGTCCGCTATCGTCCCGTCCCAGCCGCTTGCACATGCGTCGGCGGCGGCGGCACATAGTCAATCAGCGAATCGACGGGCTTCTTCGCCGCCCATGCAATACCGCGCAGCAGCATGCGCTGAATCTGGTAATTGTCGAAGTTCGCGTACTCATGCCCTTGCATCCAGACGAAGGCCCTGGCGGGCTCGCCGCCAGGCAGCGTATGTTCGTATGTCCATATCTGCGGCACCACTTCGCCCTTGTGCGTGCCCGCGCTCGGCGTGCCCGGTATGACCGCAGTCGCCAGCACATGAATACCAGGATTCTGCGCCCATATCATGTTGTAAAAGGCCTCGTCGAAGATCGTGATGTTGGTCATGCCGCTCATGATCGGGTTGGCCGCATCTACCACGGTGTAAGGGATGGGCGCTCCGAGAGTGTAGTTCACCTCGCCATGCTTCTTCGCGCCGCCGACCAGCGTAGCGAAATACGCGGGGTCCGGGCCGCATAGCGAGTCATGCAAGCTGACCAGTCCTCCTCCGCGCTTGATATAAGCATCGAGAGCAGTTTTTTCGTCATCGCTCAGGTAAGCCGCGTCGCCCTTGTACAGGATCACAACGTCGGTGTGCTCGAGATCGGCCGCGGTGGGTGCATGCAAGGCTCCGTCAACTACCGCGCCATGCTCGGTGAGAACCTTGCTCCAGTCCGCGAGGAACTGGGGATAGTCGTGCTGCCCGGAAAAGTGCGACTTGAGCCCCGCCCATATGTAGACGCGCATCCCGCTGGGATTTTGCCCCCACGGGCGAGGCGCCTGCACAACTGCAGCGCCGTTCCCTTGCGCGTTGACCTGGGTCGTCAGCGTTGCATGAAAGACAAGCAGAAGAGCAAGAGCCGGAAGCCCGAAGCGCAGAAGCTTCGCTCTGGAATTTCGACTGGAACGAATTATGGAATGCGCCACGGCTACTGCGCACCGCAGCGCAGCAGTGTACCGTGAAAGACCTTGCCGGATGGACACAGTTGACGTCTCCCTGGAACTCTTCTTGGATTTGGCAGACTGGGATGGATCAGCGAGCGTATTTAAGGACGCACCATGGATACTAGATCGAGATTCGTGCTGTCAATTCACTCCAGTCGACGCATTGCGGCACAGCGGTATCAGTGCTTTGCCAACGGTATGGCTACCGTGAGCAAGTCTGCTAAAGTTCTGTGCTATGGAAACCCACAACCGTCGCGCGTTTTATAGACAACTCTTGCACGTCTCGGTATTCATGCTCACGGTCGGCGCAGCGGGGCAACTGCTGCTCGCTCAATCACCAGCTACGTCAACGCCGGCCGTTCCGGATTGGGCGCAACCCGGCTCCCCAACGCATGTGCAGGTACCGCCGCCCGGGGATTTTCACCGGCCCAGCAGAAATTTCGACACGCCGATAGGAGTCTTTCAGGGACAATCCGATATTGGCGCCGCAGTGGTGCCGGGAAGCGCCAGTTACGACGCCGGCACGAAGCAGTACACGATCCACTCCGCCGGATACAACATCTGGTATACGCGCGACGAGTTCCGTTATCTCTGGACGAAGGTTTCCGGAGACGTCTCACTCGCAGCCGATGTCACGTTTCCGGACCCCAAGGGCTACGGTGACCGCAAGGCAGTCCTCGTCATTCGCCAGAATCTTGAAGACGATTCCAAGGAAGCGATGCTCGGCGAACACGGCGTGGGCATGATCCACTTGGCGTATCGTCCTGAACAAGGCCAATCCATCAAGGATCTGCAATATCGCTTTGGCGGCGGCCTCAATGGTGTTCTCGCCAGGCGCGTTGGGATCGAGAAGCATGGCGACTCGATTGCAATTTTCGTCAGCCTTGAGGGAGAGCCGATGCACCAGCTTGGGCCGCCGATCACGCTGCACTTTGACGGGCCCTTTTACGTAGGTATAGGCTTCTGCTCGCACCTGCCAGCCACGTCGGATACAGCAGTGCTTTCCAACGTCCTTCTCGAGAACTCGGCAGGCCAGGTACGCTAGTTGACTGAAACGTGGTCCAGGCTGCCAGCTACAAAGTTCTGTAGATGGCAGCCTGGTGTGTTTATTCAGCGATTGTTCAGCGTTTGTTCAGCCGTTAGCCGCGCAAGCTGACCGGTGGGTGACTTACGGCCTCGAGCTTGTCATAAGCTGCCTGTGGCAACTCCAGGCCGGCAGCGGCGATGTTCTCCTCAAGGTGCGCCACCGACGAGGTTCCGGGAATAGGCAGAATCACTTTGGATCGCTTGAGCAGCCACGCCAGCGCGACCTGAAGCGGCGTTGCGTGGAGTTCCTTCGCGACTTTCTGAATGGCGTCATGCGCTTCCTTGGCCTGTCCCAGCGGAGCCCACGGAAGAAATGCGATGCCGTGCTCTTCGCAATAGTCGACGATGAAGTCGGACTCGCGATCGGCAAAGCTGTAGCGGTTCTGTACTGAGACGATGGGGACAATCTTGCGAGCGCGTTCGATGTGTTCGCGCGTTACGTTCGAAAGGCCCACGTGGCGGATCTTGCCTTGCTCGCGCAGCTTTGCCAGCGCCTCAACCGATGCCTCGAAAGAGACGGCATTGTCCGGTGCATGAAGCTGGTGAACATCGATCCTGTCAACGCGAAGCCGCTTGAGGCTGCCTTCCAGTGCTTGCGTGAGATGTTTGGGACTGGCGTTGTGAGTCCACTGACCAGGGCCCGGACGTTCCCATCCACCCTTGGTCGCAATGACCAGATCCTTTGGATAGGGATACAGCGCTTCGGCAATCAACTCTTCGGAAGTGCCGGGTCCGTACGAGTCGGCAGTGTCGATCAGGTTCACGCCCAGTTCGATGGTTCGCCGCAAAGTTGCAAGTGACGCGGCTTTGTCGGCGGGAGGTCCCCAGATTCCTTGACCCGTAATGCGCATGGCTCCGTAGCCGAGGCGATTGACGATCAGATCGCCTCCGATGGGGAAGGTTCCTGCAGCCGCTGCTGTAATTGCTTGTGTTTGGCTCATGATGATTGCTCCAAAAGTAAGGTAGAGTCTTGCGGTTGATCTTTCGAGATAAAGGAAGTTAGTCAGCCAAGGTAACTAGGATTGTGCGCGGTTCCATCGAAGTGACTGGAGGTTTTGAAGAGTTCATATTTGCCATCGGATGCGGCGTCTTTTGTACGTTCAAGCAGGCTCGCGGTCTCTGCATCGCTCATCGGTTTGAAGGTTTTTACAGCTTCGAGCGCCTGTTCAAGGACCGTTGTGGAGTCGATCCCGGTGATGACCACCGAAACCGGTTGGTTCAGCGAGTAATGCAGCGCCTCGATCGGAGTTACGGTGTTGCTTTTCAGGATGAAGTTGTCTCCAAAAGTCTTCATTGCCAGAACCGCGATTCCGCGCTGAGCGCATACCGGGACGACCTGCTTGCCGAAGGAACGGAAGTGGGCATCCATGACGTTGATCGGCATCTGCACGGTGTCGAAATGGAAGCCATGCTTTTCTGCAACCTCCAGCATGCGGAGGTGCACGTAAGGGTCTTTGTGGCCGGTGAATCCGATGTAGCGAATCTTGCCCGCCTTACGCGCGGCTACGGCCGCCTCAATCGCACCGCCCTCGGCAAAGATGCGATCCGGATCTTCCATGCGAATGACTTCATGAAACTGAACAAGATCGATGACATCGGTTTGCAGTCGTCCGAGCGATTGTTCGAGCTGCTTGTTATAGGAGTCCTTTGTTCGGCCGTCCATTTTGGTCATGAGGAAGACCTTGGAACGATAGCCGTCGCGCAGCGCCTGCCCCATTCGCACCTCGCTTAAGCCATCGTTGTAATCCCAGCAGTTGTCCATGAAGGTGATTCCGCGATCGATCGCGGAGCGAATGAGCCGGATGCTCTCCTGGGGATCGTCCTGCTTCCCAAGGTGGTAGCCGCCAAGCCCAATCGCGGAGACTTTCTCACCAGTCTTACCAAGTTCCCGGTACAGCATATCTGGAGACATCGGTCTTGAACCTCCCTGCGCCTGATTGTCGAGTGTGGATGATTGGGCCAGAGTGGCCCCAACGGCCGCTACGCCAACTCCGGCGGCTACTGCTGACTTGAGAAAACTTCTGCGTTCCATGGCACCTCTCGCTACGTTGTCCTTCACAAGATAAGGTATACATCCGCAAGCCTGGTGTGTTTATTGTGAAACGACCGAGCCGCGGATATTTCCGGCGACTCGGCATGTCCATCAGCGTCAACTGATACGTGCGGGGTCGAGGTTGGTTATGTGGCGTTATTCGCGCTGTCGCCGCCTGTGACGTCGTATGTCGATCCAGAAACCATTCTCGCAGCGTCCGAGGCCAGGAAGACGACCACGGGAGCTACATTTGCAGGGTCGATCCATGGTACGCCGAGCGGAGACTTTGTCTGCAGCGCGTTGCGTGCGTCTTGCTCGTCTTTTTGTAGGTTGCCGGACGGAGTCTTGCCACCAACTTCAAGGGCTTGCGCATAGCGTTCCTCGTGGCGTGTCAGCGGCGTGTCGATGAGTCCTGGGACCAGTGCGTTGACCGTGATTCCGTGTTTGCCGAGTTCGAGCGCCGCCGATTTCATCAGTCCGATAATTCCCCACTTCGAAGCGGAGTAAGCTGCTGCATACAGCGTGCCATGACGCCCCTGCGTCGATGTGGTCACAATGATGCGGCCTCCGCCGCGTTTCACCATTGCCGGAGCGAAGGCGCGGATCGCGTTCGCAGTGCCGGTCAGATTGGTGTCAATCGTGATGCTCCAGTCCGCATCTTCGAGTTCGAGCAGCGGCTTAAATGCCTGGATTCCGGCGTTCGCGAAAAGAATGTCAATCCCGCCGAAGTCGCGTTCGATCTGCGATGCAGCACCACGGAGGGCGGGCAAATCTCGCTGGTCGATTACGAAGCTGCGCCATTGACCGCCCGCAGCTTTGACCAACCTCCCGGTTTCCTCAAGTTCCGCGCGAGTGGCGGGAGTGACGCCGGAGCGTGGATCGACGGTAGCACAAATGTCGATTCCGGCCACGTTCGCTCCGCTTTCGGCAAAGGCGACAGCGACAGCGCGTCCGATTCCGCGCGCTGCGCCGGTGACGACAGCTACTTTGCCGTTCAGAACGCCAGGCCAGCCGGAGACCTGCTTTTTGTTCTGTGTAACTTCCTGCGCATTTGCAGCCAGTCCTGCGAATGCCGCTGCGGCGAATGCTGCGGAACCGGCTCCCAGAAAGCTCCGGCGCGATGGGCTTTCGACCTGCTCGGGGTTGTGTTCTTGATCGTTCATTTTAGTTTCTCCTGACTGCTTTTGCCGGACGGACTGCATCCTTCACCCGGCGCCTACGTAAATTCGATACACGCCATCTTTGGCGATTACTTACGCGAATCGAGATAGTGCCCGACGAAGGGCGTAATGGCAGACATATCCAGATCCCCGCTTGAGGACAAGATGGAAGCGTAGATCGACTTAGCCACCTTGGTTGCCGGTAATTCTGCGCCGGAGAGCTTGGCTGCCTTGTCAACTAGATCCAGGTCTTTGCTCATCAAACGCAGCGGAAACTGCGGCGAATAGTCGTTGTCTTTGATCTTCTGGAATTTTCCGACGAAGGCCGGAGCGATCACTGCCGTTTTGGATAAGACATCAAGAAGCACATCGCGCTCGATCCGCAGATGCTCCCCGAGCGAGACTGCCTCCGCAATGGCCTGCATGTTGACGCCCAGAAGAAGATTGACGACCAGCTTCATGCGGATTCCGCTAGTTGCCGGCCCCATCAGAAACCACTGCTTGGCAATCGACTCGTAGATGGGAACACATTGAGAGAACGTGTCCGGATCGCCGCCGGCCAGGAGGGTAATTGCGCCCGCCTCGACAGCCGCGGTTGATCCAGAAATCGCCAGATCGATCAAGAGCGCACCGCGACTCTCAGCTTCCTGATGCAGAAGGCGCGACAGCTCAGGCGAGATGGTGCTCATCTCCAGAATGATTGTTCCCGGCTCGACGGCTGCAAAGACGCCGCCCTCGTCGAAGTACACAGCCTGAACCGCTGTATCGTTGCCGAGACAGGAAAGCACGACCGCGGAATCAGCGGTCAATTTTGCGAGCGAATCGGCGACTTCAATTCCATCGCGGCTAAGGGCTTGTGCTGGTTCCGCGCTGCGATTCCATCCCTGTATATTCCAGCCCGAAGAATGAAGGCGGCGGATCAACCGGCTGCCCATGAGTCCCAGGCCGATGAAGCCAAGCTGTGTGTTTTGTTTATTGATGATTGTGTCTGTCATTCCTGCCTGATGCTCTCCTTGCCATTAGTTTTTGGATGGTTGAGAGCTGTGGAGCGATTCGCTCCACAGCCAATGTCTTTGACCTGCTAATCCTTGCGTTAATCCACGAGCTAATCTTCTAGAAAGAACTGAATATCGAGCGTGCGCAGGTAAGTATGCAGGCCCGCATCCTGAATGGGCATTACGTATGCATCGGCGTCGGAGGCGTTGACGTGCTCATGCCAATAGCCTGGAGGCGTAACGAAGGCTGCTCCCGTCACCCAGTCGACGCGAACCGCGTCCTTGATCGTGCCGTCTTCATTCAGCTCCGGGCCGAGAAGTGTGTATGCTCCCGGCTTCGCTTCCACGACAAAATCCAGTGCAACCGACTGATGGCGATGAGGAAGCTGGCGCGTGCCGGGCCCGACTACCCCGAACATGGTCCAAAGGGTGTGGGTGATGGTCATCGTCTGCTCAAAGTTCTTGTTGGCCAGCAGGACGCTGATGCGGCTGCGCTTTGAAGCCTCGGGGTCGTTCCTGGCGGCTTCGAGTTCGGCGAAAACGGCCTCTCGGGTATAAACAGTCGGGGAGAAGCGCGCTTCGGACTGCTTTGCTCCCAGATAGGCGAACAGGGGCGAGTCGTTGACCATGTAGAACGCTGTGTCTTCTTCCGCGAAGTGGGTTGCTCGCAGTCCGGGAAGCGTGATGAAATCCCCGTCCTTCCAGGTAATTGCGCCCTCGGCAGTCTCCGTGGTTCCCTTGCCGCGAATGACGTAATAGAACTCGCTGCTGGCCTTCGGAGAAGTCGTCAGTTCCTCCCCGGCATTAATGCGAACAAAGCTGGCCAACAGGCTGGGACTGGTCGCCGCATAAGAGGTTCGCAGTTCGGCGCTCAGGTCCAGCGGCGCAATGCGGCTCTTGCCGGTCGCGTAGAGGTCCGCCGCAAACTCCTTGATCGGAATGCTCGGCGTTGATCCGGACTCGATTGGGTTAGCGGCCTTGCTGTATTCAAAAATCTGGACATCCTGTGTAAGCTTGGCTGTCGGAATAAGTTCCAATGCTGTTTCAGTGCTCAAATGCGCATCTCCTTTGGGGTGAAGTACCGAACGACTTCAGCCCTGTCCATGAATCTCAGTATGGTTAAATCTGCGGCGCCGGTCTTTCCGCATCTCCCGAAGGATTTTGGATTCTTTAGAATGAAAGTACGGGCGGGAAATTGAAGCAAATTGAAGCAAACAATCCGGAACCTGCAGAAAAACGGGAAGATACGCGCATTATTCTCGTTGGAGCCGAAGACCCGCTCCCGTCGGAGCATTTCTGGTTTGAGGGCAAAGGATACTGGGTCTATGCCGCCGACCAGCCTCGCAGTGCCTGGCGCGAGCACACCCACGACTGTACTCAGGTGACCATCGGGCTGGAACCAGCTCACGTCCATGCCGAGTGGAGGAGCGGATCAAAGCCTCCAGGCCATCGCGAACTGAGCGGAAACGCGGTTTCCGTGATCCCTGCCGGGGAACCTCATCGGACACTTTGGCAACGCCGCGCGAGTCTGATCCACATTTACATCAGCGAGAGCGTGCTTGCGGACACTGCGGAGCGAATCCTGCACTCCAGTTCCTTTGAGCTGCGAACAGCGCATCTGGTGCGCGATCCGTTCATCGAAGAACTGGGGCGTGCCCTGTATCGGGAATGCGAAACGCAAAGGCTGTGCGAAGACTTCGCAGATTCGCTTGTCACGGTCCTGGCGACTCACCTCTTGCGCAGCTACAACGACAATCTGGAGGTAGCATCCGAGCCGGCCATGGGATTGGGGCCAGCCCGCGAGCGCAGGGTTCGAGAATATATTGAGCAATTTCTCGAGCGCGACCTTTCGATCGATGCGCTCGCGAAGGTGGCCAAACTGAGCGCGCATTATTTTGCGGATATGTTCCGGCAATCGACCGGCTTTACGCCGCACCAGTATGTATCTCGCCGTCGGGTCGAACGTGCTCAGCAATTGCTAAAGGACGCGGATGTTTCGCTGGCTGAAGTGGCTTATCGCTGCGGCTTCGCCAGCCAGAGCCAGTTCACGACAATTTTCCGGCGGTTCACCGGAGCCACTCCGGGGAGATTTCGTACCGAGTGATCGCGCCGCTCGTTACGGTCTCGGTGGACGATGAGTGTCGGGAATGATGATCTCGCGCCGCCCAAATAGGCGCGCATCCAAAGAGAACGCTCCAGGGCCAAGAAAGACCAGAGCTATTAAGACCGCCGTGATGTCGACAGATGTCATCCTGCTTCGCCAGTCTCCAAGGGGGATCGATGAAAGCAGAGAAAGGACTGCCGTTGAGCTTGCAATTGCCGCCGCAGCGCTGACAATCGGAGTCAGAAAGCCCGTGAGCAGGCAAGAACCGGCGACAAGCCAAGTCGCGCCCATAAGCCAGATGCTGGATTTCGACGAATCCTGGGCGAGCAGGAAACCAAGTCCGAGATCGATCAGCCGATAACTGACCGCCAGACGCAATAGCAGCAGGCCGATACCAGGCCAACCGCCCGGAAAAGAGGAGAAGAGCCGCTGCAGGATTTATCCTCCAGGGACCTCAATGAGATTCCTCTGAAAATGATATCGAGCAGCAACTCAGCCCGCATCCCTGAGAAGAATGGAATGGAGGTACCCCATTCAAGGGATCGGCAGCGAAGCGCATGGAAGCCATGCAAGAGAGGCTTACTCGTCCAGCAGGACAATCAAGCTCAGTTGTGGAGACGGTATCTCCGCTGGAACATACACGCCGATCTGGCGGGTTTGCACGATGTGATCCCAACACGGACCGCCGCGATTGACGGCAAAGTACTGGCTTTCGACGCGAGCGGCAATCTGCGGCGGTGGTACGGAAAGATGATTCAAAGGCAGGCCGGGCAACGCGCGCTTGATCAGCTCGAGCACAAAGCGTGCAGAGCACATTTTGGAGAGCTTTGGCACGCGCGCGATGAGATCAGCCTCGCCGATGGGAGACGATATCTCCAGAATCCAACGCGCCGGTCCAATGCAGCGCTCGTCCTGGATCTCTCCCTGGTAGAGGAAAGTCTCGACCTGGCTGAGGGGGATCTTGATGGCCTTGGAGGGCATCACGATCTCAAGATGACGGCGGATGTGTTCATCGAGGGCCGCGAAACGCGCTCCAAGCTCCTGATGATCATAGGCAGGCAGCGAGCGGGGATGGACCTCCAGCCCAAAGGTGCACAGAGCCCCGGCGAGACGGGACATCTCGCGGAAAAGCTCCTGGGGATGGGCGTGGCGCGAGAGCAGGAAATGGCGCAATGGCGACACGTTCGAGTTCAGCGCATGGAGGAACCAGTATTGGGCCACGTGGCGGGCTGACATGCCTGCCTGGAAGACACCATCGCGCTGCTGCTGCTCCTGGGTGAAGACAGTGCTCTTTTCATCCAGAATCTCGATGAGACGGCGCAGCATGTCAATCAATGCTGGGCTGGCGCTCAGGCTGAGGCAGGGAGGCACAAAGGTGTGATCCGCCTCATAATGACCGGAACCGTCGCGGAGGATGCGAACAACCGGGAGGCTTACGCAGTGATCCGTGACTTCCGCTTCGGCCAGCAGTTGGAGATTCTTGCGTCCGATCTTGATCGGCTTTTCGTCGAGGCCAGTATTTTGGTCGGGCAGCATCTGATCGACGCCTTGATAGCGGATCTGAGTGGATGGTGCGGCGGCGCTTTGCAGGCTGGTATTTTGGCCATCGCGCAGCGCAACCGGAACCGCCAGGTGCATGGTGAGGTGATCGGCCACGGGCGAAAACAATGCGGCGAAATCCCTCGGCGTCGGAGCAATATCTGAGCCGGGCAGGTCAAAGGCGAGTCCGTCGGAGAAGAGACCGCGCGCGTGGGTCAGCGCCAGGGTGCCGTTGCGCAGAGCGTCCGGGTCGAACTGAAGCCCCGCAAATCCATAGGCGTCGCGCCATAGGCTGGTGGTAACGAAGTCCAGGGCGTCTTCAAAGTAGCGGCTTTGGGCCTGAAAATGGTGCGGGCCAAGATACATCCCCTCAGACCAGACGGGTTTTGTCAGCGTTCTCATTTCGCTCCACCCGCCTGTGGAAGCAGGATGATCAGCTCCATCTGAGGATTTGGGATATCTGCCGGAACATGGGCGCCGAAGTTGCGTGCGCGGGTCACCGTGTCCCACGCTGCGCCGGACTGATTAAGGCTGAAGTACTGGTACTTCATCTTGATTGGAATCGCGCTGGGGGGACTCGATACATGAGTGAGCGCAATGCCGGGCAATGCGTTGCTGATGAGCTGTTCGATGTGCGTCGCGGAGCAGAGCTTCACCAGTTGCGGGACGCGGCGAATGATTGTGTCTTCGCTGGTGTCTGCTGAGAGCGCAAGGTACATGCGCGTGTTGTTGAGGTACTTGTCCTGATCGATCGCCGCCGCGTAGATCGTATTGTTGACGTGCTTCAGGGGCAGAGAAACGACATTGGTCGGCACGACTGTCTCAAGCAGGATGCGAAGCTTCTCGTCGAGATCGGTAAAGACCTTGCTCAGATTCAAATGGTCGTAAAGCGGCAGGTCGCGCGGGCGGATCGTGTTTGAAAAGGTGGTGAGCGATGCGCCGAGCGCGGTGAGGGCCGAGAAGAGTTCCTCCGGATGACAGCGCTGGCCTTGCAGTAGGTGGCTGAGTACCGGGATGTTGGAGTTGACTGTGTACAGCAGCCAGAAATTAGCGATGTCCGATGCGGTAAAGTCGGCCAGGCTCTGGTTCTTTTGCCGGCGGCTGCCGGAAAGCTGCGTGCTTTTGGCCGATAGTATCTCCAGAATGCCGTTAATCAGGCTGCGCAGGTAATCGCTGGCGCGCACTTCGAGAAGCGGAGGAACAAAGCGCGTATTGAACCGGAACGCGCCGGACTCGGTTTTCTCCACATTAGCGATGCGCAGCGCGGAGCTGCCCTCGCGAGTTTCGTTCGCGGCCAGCAAGCGCAGGTTCTTACGAGCAATCTGGATCGGCTTTTCGCCGGTGCCGGTGTTGTCATCGCGGACGGTGGCAATCTCAGCAAGGTAGCGAGAGCCGGCCACTCGGCCCAATCCGGCGACGTTCAATCCCTTCTGCTTGTAATCCGGTACGGTCAGGTAGATGTCGAGGTCGCGCACGCCGGGATCGAAGAACTCGGCCAGTGCTTTTGAGGGGGGCGGCTGATCCGGGCCCGGAATATCGAAGAGCAATCCATCGGGAAAAATGCCGGAAGCGCGGGTGACAGCCAGTTGCCCGTCAGCGAGCAATTCCTGATCGAGCACGACCTCGCTGAACCCCCAGGCGCAGAACTTGAGCGCCTGCAGCCGGAAGTTCAGGCTGTCTTCCAGGAACCTGTCCTGAAGCTGCATGTGTTGCGGCGTCAGGAAGGTGCCTTTGCTCCAGAGGACGGGCTGTAGTTGCTTCATGGGCGATGACCGGACCTTTTGTACGATAACAATTCAGAGCGAGGTGAGCAACGGCGGAAGCTCGCCAGTATGCGGCTACGAGTTCATCTTGGTGCCTTTGCTTCCGTCGTCGGCCTCATCCGGTTTCGTGGGATCGGTTGGACTATCGGGACTTGTGGGATCAGTTGGACTTGAGCCGCAGCCCGAGCCCGCAGAGCCTCCGCTATTGATCATGACCATGGTTCCAACGATCGAGACGCCGGCTGGATTGATATCGATGTAGTTGCCTCCGACTTTGAGGCATATCTCTGTGCCGGCTTCCAGCACCACGGTCATTCCGGCCTTGAGATGGATCTGCTCGCCCGCCTGATGTGCGTAATTGGAGCCGGATTTTTCGTACAGATTCTGGCCCACCTGGAGCGACAAGGTGCTACCGATTTTCTGGTTGAGATTTCCGGAGATGTTGCTGTTGAGGTCGCCACTGATCGTTTCGACGTGATTTCCGCTTACCTTCTCATTGCGGTTTCCCGCGATTGTGATGGTCTCATTTGCTCCTAACTGTTCCTGCCGGTCTCCTCCAATCTTGACGATATTCTTGCCAGTTATCTGTTCATGGCGGTCGCCGCCCACGCTTTCCATCTGGTCTTTGGTTACGATCAGGCTGCAGTTGTTGCCGATCCATTCGCGGGTGTCGTTTACGACGTAATTGTCATAGTCTTTCTGGCTGCGGAAAAAGACCTGTTCGCTGCCGGTCTTGTCTTCGAAGCGAAGTTCGTTGTACGTGCTGCTGCTGCCGCCTTTGGAGCTCCGCGTCATGAAGGTGCTGCGAGTCTGGTTGTCGGGAAGAGCATAGGGAACGGTTTGGGTAGCGTTGTAAACGCGCCCGGTGATGATCGGCCGGTCCGGATCGCCTTCGATGAAGCTGACAATGACTTCCTGCCCGACGCGCGGAATCGTGATGGCGCCCCATCCTTGTCCTGCCCAGTCCTGCGAGACGCGAACCCAGCATGAGCACGCAGTCTTGCGGTCCCATGGAAACAGCACCACCACGCGGCCGTACTTGTCGACCCAGATCTCTTCGCCATCGGTGCCTGGATCATCGGCACTGCTGTTCTCGGTGTCCTGGCTCTTGCCGACAACGGTCGCGGTCTGAACTCCCTGCACGAATGGCTTGGGCGTAATGCGAGCGGGCCGGAATGGAACCGTAGCCGGAATGCAGGTGAAGAGATTGGAATAACTGTCTTTGCCCTCGCCCTCGCCGCCGCCGCTGGTCGAGTATGACTCGGCGACGGAGGCAATGTGCTGGATCTCAGTGAGCACATAGGTGTCGTTCAACGCGTCCTGGGGGTGGTCCTCAAGTTCGAATTTGTAGCCGGTCGTGAAGGCGCGGCAGACGCTGCTGCCATGGGCAAGCAAATGGTCCGCTTCCACTTCCTGCATGCGCAGCTTGGCAAAGGAGGTGCCATCACCCCGAGTCGTGTATTCGCCGGGATAGTCGAAGACTTCAAAGCCGGAGTTGCCTCCGACCTCGTAAACAGTCGACTCGCTCGCCAGCAGGTTGGTTGAGGGAGTCACAAAATAATAATCCGTCAACGTATACTTTCCGCTTTTCAGTTCCTGTTCGAGGCTCAGGGAGTTGACGACGTCGTCGGCGTCCAGTCCGCCGCCCGCGAGGTTGTATCCCGCGCTCGACTGTCCGGGGCAATCCTGGTGAATGCTCGAAGAATCGGCAATCACCATCGTGTGCTTGCCTGACTCATGCTCGAAGAAGTAGAAGATCCCGTTCTGTTCCATCAGGCGCGAGATGAAGTTGAAGTCGGTCTCTCGATACTGCACGCAATATTCGAGCGGCGAATAGGTGCCGCTGAGCGACATTTTGAAATCGGTAAAGCTGCGATCGGAGAAAACCTGTTGAATGATGTCTCCGATCGTCTTGTTGTGGAAGATCTTGCAATCGGCGTAGCGGGTCAGCATCCATGTCCATGGAACTACTTCCATCTGGTAGCGCATGTACTGTGTATCTCCGCCGCTTTGGGCGAACCGGCTGACGAGGCCATTGAAGTAGCGGGGAGTGTTGTCCGACTGGCTGATCGATATCGTTACGTTCTTGCCGACGATTTGGGAGAAGTCGATGGGGCCCTGCTCCGTGAGGAGGTCGAGATGGAAGCTGAAGAGGCGCGAAATCGCCTCATGTCCGCTGAAACCGGCGAGCAGCAGTACATCGTCGCCGAGCGGCGTGGTAATGGAGATGAGACGGCCTTCTTGTGAAGTAGGCATAAGCTGAATTCAAACCTTCCTGGCTGTCGTGATTACAGAGTGTCCGGCAGGCGTGTCAATCCGCGTGTATTCTCTGCATCCGTTAAGCATTCTTCCTTTTTGATCTCCCGCCAATCCTGGTGAAGC
This sequence comes from Acidicapsa acidisoli, assembly GCF_025685625.1. NCBI lineage: Bacteria > Pseudomonadati > Acidobacteriota > Terriglobia > Terriglobales > Acidobacteriaceae > Acidicapsa > Acidicapsa acidisoli. Next base: position 814,855 of record NZ_JAGSYI010000002.1, on the reverse strand, counting down.
ACGCAGCAATGAGCGCCCAGACCAGGGCGTTGATGACGATCTCGCAGGGTGCCTTGAACCATTGCAACTGATGCAGATTCCAGGAAGAATTCCACAGAAACTTCTCAATCAACCAGGTCGCTGCGATATCTCCAGGCAAGAGAAATATTACGCTGATGACCCAAAGCCAGGGTCCCGCCGTGCTCGAATGATCCGAACTGAGCCAGGTAGCTACTTCTCCTGCGATCTGACAAATCACGAAAACTACGAGCACGGCGCGGGTCATGGATTTCCTTGAGGCTTCCCTTGACCGGTAGGGATGTCATTCTTGTCGGTGCTGATCTTGACTTCAATTCCTTCCGGATGGGGCATCAGATCGTGAAGGCCGATGTCAGTGCGATTCGACATCCTGACGCATCCATGTGATGTAGGACTGAGCAGAGAATTCAGAGCCGTGAATGGGTTCCAGGACGGGCCCATTGTGCCATGAAGATAAATTCCCCTACTTTCCAATTCCTTCAGATGCAGTTGGAAGGGACCGAATGCGTTGAGGCCCAACGGCGACTGATCCCAGGGCGTGTTCGCATAAGACCCGTACTTCTGGGAAACATGATTCGATTCCCAACGCAAGGCGTGGTAGGTTCCGGTTGGCGTCGGCGAATCTTTCCCGCCGACAACTACGTCCCCTTTCAAAAGGATCGAGCCATCCGGAGCGACCGCAAAAACCTCTCCGGTTGAAGTATCTGCATTGAAGACCACTACGACCCGTTTCACACGATTCGAAGTCGGAACCGGCTTGACGGAAGCGGGTGTTCCAGTTGGATGTGGCTTCGTATGCTGATTTTTCTTGTGGCCAGACGAAGGTTCTCCGGAATGAGAGTGCGTGTTGCCCGAATGGGCGGAATGACCGTTCCCGGCAGTTCCGGTTCCGGTTGGTCCGGGATTACGATGTCCGCCCATGGCCTCTCGTTTCTTGCAGCTTCAATTGCTGGTATCCGCTTGTTCCTCCAAGCGATGCATCCTGGTGATGCATCATTGATAAACAAACGACCCATCTTCCCCGATGCTGACGTGAATTGCGCTCATCTTCTCGCCTTCGGCCATGCCACTCAGTATCGTGCGTGAGATGTCCGGCAGCAGAGAATTGGTGAGGATATTATCCACGTTTCTTGCGCCGCTTTCGACTTCGGTGCAGCGGCTTGCTACTTCGTTGAGGAATGCGTCGTCGTAGGAGAGCTTCACTTTGTGGTTCTCCTGAATGCGGCGTTGAATCTTGCCCAGCTTGAGCCGGATGATCTGTTTGAGCGCTTCGTCGCGCACGGGATAATACGGGATCAAGACCATGCGACCGAGAAATGCCGGCTTGAAGATCTTGTTCAGCTCTGGCTTCAGCGTGTCGATGAGCGCACGCGGACTGGGCGCGGTCTCAGGGTCGGCGACCAGCTTCATCAACTGGTCCGTGCAGGCGTTGGTCGTGAGGATAATGATGTTGTTCTTGAAGTTGATGGAGCGGCCTTCGCCGTCTTCCATATTGCCCTTGTCGAAGACCTGGAAGAAGAGCTCCAGCACATCGGGATGAGCCTTTTCGACCTCATCGAGCAGCACGACGGAGTACGGCCTGCGGCGAACGGCTTCGGTAAGTACGCCGCCTTCGCCGTAGCCCACGTATCCCGGAGGCGAGCCTTTCAACGTGGATACAGTGTGCGGTTCCTGAAATTCGGACATGTTGATGGTGATCAGGTTGTGTTCGCCGCCGTATAGCAAGTCGGAAAGCGCAAGGGCCGTTTCGGTCTTGCCTACGCCGCTCGGGCCCACGAGCATGAAGACACCCACAGGCTTGTTTGGATCGTCGAGCGAGGCTCGCGAGGTCTGGACGCGCTGGCTGATGATTTCCATCGCATGGGGCTGGCCGATAACGCGTCTGCCGAGATGGTCTTGAAGGCTGAGGATGGTCGCGATCTCGTCCTTGAGCATCTTGCCTGCGGGAATTCCCGTCCACGCCGAGAGCACTTCGCCGACAATCTGCGCGTCAACGCATACCTGGATGAGCCCTGTTTCTCCTTGCAGCGCGGCAAGTTCCGCTTCGAGGGCCTGCAACTGCGCTCTGGGAGATGGAGCCTCTGATACTGGCCCCGTTGTTGCCTCCGCTACTGCCTCTTTCGTTACTTGCGGGGCTGTTTCTCCAGCGTCGTCCGTCGGCGTCGCTTCAGCAGGCGTTGCAGAAGCCTTCTTGCCGTGGTCGGCTTCGAGCTTGTCGCGCAATTCGCGAATCTTTGCGACCAGCTCGCGCTCCTTGTCCCAACGGGCCTGCAATGCCTTCAGCTTTTCCTCTGCGGCCTGCTTCTGTTCAGCAATCTCGGCCAGTTTCTCCTGATGGTCCGCGCCGACGATCTCTTCGCGTTCGAGGATTCGCGTCTGCACTTCCAGCGCGTCGATCACTCGCGTCAGGTCCTCAATGGCTGGCGGCGTGGCGTTCTGGCCCAGCGAAAGCCGGGCGCAAGCCGTGTCGAGGATGCTTACCGCCTTGTCGGGCAACTGGCGCCCCGCAAGGAAACGATGCGAGAGCCGGACGCTGGCAGCTACCGCGCTATCCAGAATGCGTACATTGTGGTGCTTCTCCAGCGACGCCACCAGTCCGCGCATCATGATCATGCACTGATGCTCGCTTGGCTCTTCGACCTTGACGACCTGGAACCGGCGGGCCAGCGCGGCATCTTTCTCGAAATACTTCTTATATTCTGACCACGTGGTTGCGGCGATAGTGCGCAATTCGCCGCGGGCCAGCGCAGGTTTAAGCAGGTTGGCGGCGTCGTTCTGCCCCGCCTGACCGCCTGCGCCGATCATGGTGTGAGCCTCGTCGATGAAGAGAATAATCGGCGTGGCAGAAGCTTTCACCTCTTCGATCAATCCCTTGAGCCGGTTCTCGAATTCGCCCTTGACGCCTGCACCGGCCTGTAGAAGCGCCATGTCAAGCGTATGCACTTTCACGTTTTTCAGTGGTGGAGGCACATCGCCCTGCACGACTCGAATGGCAAAGCCTTCGACGACGGCCGTTTTGCCTACGCCCGCCTCGCCGGTGAGGATGGGGTTGTTCTGACGGCGTCGCGTGAGGATGTCGATGACCTGACGAATCTCCGCATCGCGGCCCAGCACCGGGTCGATTTTGCCGCGCTTGGCATTGCTTGTCAGATCAACCGTGTATTGGTCGAGATTCGGCGTCTTGCCGCCCATGGGCTTTGCGCCGCCTTCGCCTGTCCCGGATGAGCCGATAGCTGCTCCGCTGGTTGTCGTCTCGCTGGAGAGCGCTACGATGCCCATCAGATCCTTGCGCAGCGCTTCGGCGTTGATCTTCTGGAATTCCTTGCTCACGTCGTGGATCAGTCGCGAAAGCTCCTCGTCGGAGGCCAGTGCGAGAATGGTGAACCCGGTGCGGACCTGGCCCGCGTTGAAGTCGATCGAGCCGATGGTCCACGCGGTGGTCAGCATCTTTAGGACGGTGGGACTGATAGCCGGAGTGCGCGCGTTGCCGGACTTCAGCTTGTCCATGCTACGCGCCAGTTCGGCAGTGAGCCTTGATTTGTCGATCTCAAAGTGTTTGATGATTGCCGCGAAGTCGCCCGAGGACGAGTCGAGCAGCTTGGTCAGGTAGTGCTCAACTTCGATGTCGTAGTGGGTGCGGGAAAGACACAGGCCGGCAGCGCCTTCCAGCGCAGCCCGCGAAGGGTCGTTCAATTTGGCAATCAGTGCTTTCAGGTTCAGTCCCATGGTTCCCCCTTAGAGAGACAGAATTGTATCGTCCGGATCGGCATTCAGCGGAATAGTTTTCGCCCAGGACACCCAGCCCAGCCTCGCTGGTTTGCTCGAGTCCAGATCGAGTTCAATCGCGGGCACCTGGCTGCGATCCAGCACCAGTTGCACCTCGAAGTCAATGGCTTGATTACTGAAAAAGCGAGTGATGGCGCGAAGCGAGTCGTACGCGCTGCCCTGGGGTAAAAAGTCGTTGTAGCGATCCATATCGAGCGGACCGATACGTATGCGTACTCGCCCCTGACGATCCCAGATGGCGTCGCCAACGACTGCGCCGGAACCAACCTCGCTTGATGGCGACTCCTCGTCCCGCATCATGCATTGCGTGGAGCGATCGAGGCCGTACCATGCCCCCGTGAATTGCTGAATCTCGACTGGCACCTCAAAGTAGTCCGCGAGGACCTGCTCCAGGGCCGTAGCGGATCTCGACTGCATGGCGATCAAGCCAACGTAGTGCAGCAGCGCCTCGTCGTCAATCTCCTGTCGGTCGCGCAACCCGGTTGTGCCCAGTCCGACGAGATCGAGTAGATAGTGGCTGAAAAGATCGTGCTTGCCCGAGGAGTAAGTCACCGGGAAGCGGGATTTTTGCCATGCCCGGTAAAAGAGCGAAATGGCGCGATGATTGAATATATCCAGGAATGCCGCGAGGCTGTAGTCTTTGGCCCGCGCGCGTTCCAGGATCAACTCGCTGTAGGTGTAGGGAAGCACCCCCTGCGGACCGGTCAGCCCCATGAAATTGACCGTCATCTCTGCGGGTGCGTCGTCCTTCAATTCGAGCTTCTGTATTTCGCTTGCCGGAAAGCCGAGCCGCTGGTTGACCTGGAACCGCACAACCTCGTTCTCAGGGCTGGAGAAGCCTCCGACCGGACGCATATCCGCGCGGAGCCGTTGCAGCAGCGAAACGGCTTGAAAGAACTCGAAGGAGTGCGCATCCTCGACCAGTTCTTCGCCCAGGAGAGAATTCATCCGGTTCATGGATGCGCCCGGAGTTGCCTGGTCCGCTTTGTCAAATTGATCAAGCGAATCCATCTCGTCGATTGAATCAAGTTCATTGACCGGGTTATTTGGATCATCAGGATCGATCAGATCAGCAGCTTCCGTCCCGCTCTCGGTTCCCATTCGTGGAGGCCCTCCTTTCGCTGAGGAGTGGTAACACTCAACTGCGTGAAGCTGTTCAACGAGGCGCTCATGCCAAAGAACCGTTCCAGTACGCTGGCGAAGAGAAACGCGCCACCACCCGTGAACTGGTCTTCGTCGATCTCCATTTCAATGCGTATACCGCGTGCAAAGCTGACTCCCTGCTCGGAGATCAGGCGCGTGAAATGCGGCTTGCTGCGGATCTGGAGAATGCTCTGAATCACGTTCTGCGAGTACGCCGTGCGGCCCACGTCATAAAGCCGCAGAATCTCCTGGAGCGCGGTCTTGCCTTCCTCGACAAGCGACAGATAATTCAATGAAAGATGTGAGACAAGCCGCCACAACGTGCTTTTACCCAGCGCGGGGCGAACCGGCGCAGTCGGCTTGCGCAAAGCCACGATACGCCGCATCGCCACAGCCCCTTCCATCTCAAAGTCGCTGTCCTGATTGCCAAAGGGCAGGCGCGACGGCAGATCGCGGTTGGTGCATGTGGTGCGGACGGAAAGCACGGTAGCGTCGGGATCGACCGTGGCAGTCGAGAGATCTACGAGCGACAGCGAAACCTCCGTGCCATCGTCGTTTGGCCGAGCCGAAGGACGCCGCCGAGCCAGCCAGAAGCAGGGCCGGTCTTCTTTCCGCGCAGCATGCCGCAGCGAGTAAAACGGTTCGTAAGTTGAAATCTTCTGGTTGCTCGAATTGATGGCCCCGACTTCGTCGATCGAGTAGACCTCCATCGAATAAGGCCTTCGCACGTCAGGCACAATCTGGTACTCGTATTTGCGCTGATTCAACTGGATCGGCTCGGCGACCTGCGGAAAGAGGTTGACCACCGGAGAGCATCCAAGCCGGAAGGTCTTTTTGGAGAGTTCCAACTCCAGGCGCTGAACGCGGCCCTCCCCTTCCACTTCCGAGATGAGGAAGATGATCTCGATTGCGTCCTTGAAACCTGATTCGCCGACGGCTTCGAGGCCGGATAAGTCGATGAAAAAGAACTTCTCAGGAAACGCGAAGTACTCCATCAGCAGCCTGTGTCCAGCGAACGAGGAGGAAGGGTAGGGAACTATACCTTCGTCGGGACCGAATCCGACCGCGCTCAGGGCTGAAGCCGGCAAAGTTACTGGCGCCAGCCGCGAACCCGCCGTCAGATCACGAATCATGATGCGATTGAGACGGCTGAAAAGCAGTTCGTACAGTATGTTGACCAAGCCGCTCTCGCCGTCCAGGTAGAAGCGCAGCTTGTCCGGCTTGAGCGCGGGAAAAGTCACATCGCGGGCGCAGCGAAGTTCAAGCCGGATGGCCCACGCCGAGTCATTTGTCTTCACTGCGGGCTTCAACCGGCTGGGCGCGCTCAATTCCGCCGCAGCGACCGTAAGCGGCCAGAGTGTCGTGTCATAGCAAGTGCGAAAGGTGCAGGGGACGCCGCCGATGGGCTTTGAATAGAGAGGCGAGTTACGCTCGATCTTCATGCCGCTGGTGAGCTTTCCCTTGTCCGGATCGAGTTGAAACTCAACCACCGACATGGACGGAATCGGACGCACCAGTTGCGGATAGACGACCGTCAGCAGCGCCTCGGTAATTTCCGGAAACTCGTCCTCCATCTTGAGGTGCACGCGTGCCGTAAGAAAGGCGAATGCTTCGAGGAGCCGCTCGACGTGCGGGTCTTCGCACTTGGTCGGTTCAAGCACCAGGCGCGAGGCGACTTTGGGGTGCTTCTCCGCAAACTGCGCCGCCGATTTGCGCAGATAGTCCAATTCCCGCTCGTAGTAAAGCAGCAGATCATCGCGCATCATCGCCCCCCATCGTCGCTTCCGGTGAGATGGCAATTGCCGCTCTTCAATTCGATGACCGTGTCAAAGGACACCGGCTCCGGCACAGGGTCCATCCGCAGCATCGCTTCAATACGCAAACGCACGTCTTTCTTGGCCGCATCAGGGGTCTCAACCATCACGAGACGTACATTCGAAAGGCGCGGTTCAAATAGGTTGATGGTGGCTAGAATCTGCTTCACGAGCCGGTTCCGATCTCCCGTCGAAGCCATGGTCAGCGATGAGAGATCTGGCAGCCCGTACACATAGGCGGAGCGATTCACTTCCTTCAGCGCTTCGTTGGGAGGGTCGCAGATGCGACGCGAGTTCAATAGCCATTCCAGATCTCGGCGTACGGCGCTCTTGAGAAGACGCACGGACTGGGAACGGCTCAGCGGATTCTCCATCCGGTTTTCCGGCTCAAGATCGATAAGCCGATCCAGAACGGAGACGGTAATCGTTGTTTCGCCAAGGCTCCTGGCCATCGTTTACCCCGCGTTCAACGCCTGGACGGGGTCAAGGCGGCAGATACGTTCAAAGAGCTTTTGCTTGTCGCTGGAGCTGCCTTGAATCTTCTTGCTGTAGCGCATCAACTTGAGCAGATCGCTTGCCACTTGATCGGGATCTTCCCATGCATCCAGTTTGTGGGTTTCGATTGTCGCCGCGATGTCTTCCAGGAGGGGCTGCGCGATTCCGTCCTTGCCGGCGGCAATGGCCAGCTCGATCATCTGCATGGTGCGCCGGAAACGCCTTCGCCCTGAACGCTGCCGGCCCACCTCGGCGCGCATGATGGCAAAGGCTTTCTCTTCCTGGCCAGCGGCGAGCGCATCCTTCGCGAGCATGTAGGCATCGACCGAGGGCGCAAGCCAGGTGGGCGTTCCATTGGTTTCGGCAGGAGCCTCTTCCGGCGCCGCATCTTCTTCGGACGGGGGCAACGGTGTGGGCGTTTGCAGACCCCTCAGCCAGGCTTTGGTCTCTTGATTCGCGGCGGGTGTGTCGTCCATCAGAGTGACATCGAGCAGTTCGGGCAAATCGTTTAACAGGGCACGAAGTTCGGACTGGATTGCAGTCGCGATCGGCTGATAATCGGCTCCGAGGGCCGTGCAGGCAGCGACAGAAAGCCGCTGCAAGTCGAGCCACGCCCGGCTGCCCGGCAGCGCCATCGCCTGTTCGCCCGCCTCCAGCAACTCGCTCCATTTTTTGTTCAGCGCAAGCCGCTTGATCTGCTGGCGTAACTCCGTCGGCGGAGCCTCGAGCAGATTGCTTTCTCCGAGGCGCGTAGCTGTTCTGAGTTCGCCCCAGCGAAGCGCGCGCAGCAACAGGTAAGGAGCCGGACTGAATGGCTCTCGCTTGCGCAGAAAAGCCGCGGCGCCTGCAATGCTCGCCACGGCCTGACGACGGTCCGCAGGTTCGGCCACAAAGGAGCCTGCGAAACCGCGAGTCGAAGCAGCCGCAGCGGCGTCCCCTTCCTCAGCGGGCGTGTCTTCTAAAGCAACTTCAGCAACGGACTCGACTTCGACCGGATCCGGTTCCTTCTCGCGCTTCTTTTCCAGTAACTGATGAATCGTATGGCGGACTTCCGTAAGTCCCGTCTTCAGGGTGCCAAAGGCCGGCGCGTCGTCCTCGAACATCTCGTCGCAGTATTTATCGAGATTGGCAAGCGCCTCAATGCAGGCGTCAAGGTCCTTTTCCGCTTTCAGATAAAAAGCCTTGGGCGTTTCCGCGAAGGCTTTGTCAAAAACCTCCGGAGCAATCTTGCCGTTGGCCAGCATCGTAGACCGGGTCTTCTTGTCCTTGTCGGTCTTGGCCTGGTCTTCGTAACCAACAACCCGGGATTCCTTGTAAACGAACCAGGAGTAGCCAGCTCCACAAATCGGGGTCGAGCGCAGAGGAAAGTCGAGCTTTGAGCCAATCCAGGCAAGCGGAACGGCACGCAGTTCACGATCCCCATCCTCGATGATCGGGTAAACCGTCTCCCAGAACTCGATCATCAGTTTATGGGTCAGTTCAAGACCTTGCCGAAGGCCTTCGAATCGCTCGGTCTGGAGCAGCGCTTCGGTCAGCCATGCCGCAACCTGAAGATCTTTCGAGACAGTCGCAAGCGTGTCCTGCCCCAGCTTCACCACGAAGGGGAAATTGGCCGTCTTTCGCTCGCTCTGCCAATCGCCCTGAGAAAGATCGTCGTCCTGACGACGGGCCTCTTTGATCTTGTCGTGGATGAGCAGCTTGTTATCGTAGCGCAGATCGATCCCACTGGGATTTTCTCCGGGAATCGGGGCGAGAATATCTTCGCGAAGGGGCATATTGGCCAGGAACCTGTCTGGATAGCTTTGCTACTCGGTGGGCGCGGCAGCGGGGTGGAAAAACTGAAGGGATCGAACTTCAAGAAATGGTACTTCTTCGCCGTCCACGAGCAAGATCTTTTGTCCCGACGGATATTCCCGGCCATCGCCGTCAACGGACCAGTCCGTTACCCTGCCAAGCCATACGGCTTCATCCGGATGTTTCCATGAAAATGGGTAGATAGCCGGAATCAATACTTCACCGAGGTCCATTCCTCGAAAGGAAGGCGCCGTTTGCACCAGGGCTGGAGCCCACAGCGTATCGCGCAATCGCTGCGGCGCTCCCATTTCGAGCGATGACACATGCTCGAAAGGAAGCCACAGGTAAGCACCGGCTGCAAATACCTCCAGCCGCGCACCAATATCCGGGTCGGCATCGCGCAGGTCGTTGAACGGCTTACCGTTCAGCTCGCCCTTGAGTGGAGCCTTTGTTGTTGCCGAGTCCGAGGGAAAGGCCTCTTTCTCGAACAGTTCATGACGTGTCTTCTCCGCATGAAGTGCAGCGTAGTAGACAATCGCACCGGTTTCTTTTTCGACACTTCCGCCCGCGAGCACTCCGAGCTGTTTTTCAGCGCGACTGTACTCGCCCTCAAAGCACAGCAATTCGAAAAGGAAGGTGCGTTGAGCCGTATCGGAGGGATGCTCACGCAGATACGACGTGAGCATCTTCTCGGCTTCCCGCACCTTGCCTGCCTGGAAAAGTTCTTTGGCTGTTAGTGGCACCGTTTCCCTGCTTGCCCGCGGGTTACCACGGCTTGAGCTTGAGTACGTCGAAGCCCTTGTCGATGAAGCCCTTCAGAGCGCCGTCTTCCTCTGGGTTGTAGCTGACCTTGACCTTGCTAAAGGCGAAGCTGATGGACTCGACCGGGTTTTCACTCGAACCCGAGAGCTGAATCGAGGTAATGAGCGCGTCTTCCATGTGAATCTTGAAGTAGTCCTGCTGATCGTCGCCCATCGGCTTGTCGTAAACGACATCGACTTTCTTCAGGTAGTTTCCCGTGACGCAATCATCGAAAAGAAGCGGGGATGTTTTGTCCAGCACCTTCATGATGGTGACGTCGCCGAGATTGGCGCGGCCCGAACGGGACTCGCCCCCGGAAGAACCCGCGCCGATAACCGCGGACATGCTGGCGCCGAAACTAAAAGAAAGAATGTCGATAGCATCCTTCTTGCTCGTGCTCGGACCAGGGCGCCCGTCGATGATTAGATACGCATTAACTGCCATTTCGATCTCCTTCGGGTATCTGTTTCAAAAAAAAACTTGCGATTGCAGACAACAGGATAAAACGACCCTGTGTCCAGAAAGAGGCACAGAGGAGTTACTTCGCGGCGGCGGGCAACTCAGCAACCAGCCGAAGCGAAACAGTGAGTTCGTCCAGTTGGAAGTGAGGACGCAGGAATGCAACCGCACGATAGCACCCCGGCTTGCCTGGAACTTCGGTGACGTCGATTCTGGCTTCGCGCAGCGGACGCTCGGCTTTGGTCGCAGGAGAAGCGGAGTCATCCGGTGTGACATACTTTGTAATCCAGCGATTCAGGAATCGGTCTGCTTCTTCTCTCGACATGAAGCTGCCGATCTTGTCGCGCATCATCGCTTTCAGATAGTGCGCGAATCGGGAGACTGCCATGATGTACGGCAATTGCGTGGAGAGACGCGCATTGGCGTTGGCCGAGTCAGTGTCATACACCTTGGGCTTCTGACAGCTTTGAACGCTGAAGAACGCCGCGTAGTCCGTGCCCTTGCAATGCACCAGCGGAACAAATCCGAGGTCGGCGAGTTCCTTTTCGCGGCGGTCGGTGATGGGCACTTCGGTCGGGCACTTCAGGGCAACGTCGCCTTCGTCTGTTGAGAAGGTGTGAGCCGGCAGACCCTCGACGAGACCGCCGCCTTCGACGCCACGCATGGCAACGCACATGCCATAGAGCGAGAAGGACTGTGTCATCTTGGAGGCCAGCGCGTAAGCGGCATTCATCCACAGATACTTCGAGTGGTCGGTGCCGTCCACGTGTTCTTCATAGCGGAACTCATCGATTGGCTTGGTCTCCGCGCCATATGGAAGGCGGCCCAGCGTGCGAGGCAGCGCGAGGGCAACGTAACGGGAATCCTCGCTCTGGCGGAAGGACTTCCACTTCGCGTATTCCGTGCTATCAAAAACCTTCGCGAGATCACGCGGAGCATCGAGTTGCAGATAACTCTCCAGGTTGAAGAGATCAGACGAGGCTGCGCTGACGAAAGGCGCATGTGCCTGCGCAGCGATGTGCGAAACACCCTCCAGCAATGCCATGTCTTCCGGATGCTTGCCGAAGTCGTAATCGCCAACCAGGGCGCCGAATGGCGCTCCGCCGAAGACACCGTACTCTTCCTCGTAGATCTTCTTGAAGAGCGCGCTCTGATCAAACTCGGGCGCCTTTTCGATGTCGCGCAGCAGTTCCTTCTTCGAGGCATTCAAAACGCGAATCTTGAGTCCGACTCCAGTCTCGCTGTTGTCCATCAGATATTTCAGACCGCGCCAGGAGCCTTCGAGTTTCTGGAAGCTGGGATGATGGAGGATTTCGTTCAATTGCAGAGAGAGCAGGTGATCGATCTGCGCGATGCGCGCATTGATCATCATCTCGGCGTCCTTGGCGATGGTCATGGAACCATCGAGAACCTGGGCAACAAATTCCTTCACCAGATTCTTGCCACGCTCGCGGGATGCGCTTTCAACGCCAAATCGGCCCTGTTCTACTATCTGGTCGAGCAGGCTGCCTTCCTGTGTCTCCACGGAAGCAGCGGCGGCTTGCGGGTTTGCAACTGCATCAGCCATTGGATTCTCCTTTGCCGATTTCACCCTTCAGCTTATCCAGCTTCTCCGTATTGCCGACTGCTTCCAGCAGCAATTCTTCCAGCTTGTCGTTGCCTTGCAGCGAACCGCGCAAATCCGACAGCCGTGTGCGCAGATCGAGAAGCTCCTTGAGTGGCTTGACCTGCTTGGCGACATTGGCAGGCTCGAAGTCGTCAAACTTGCGGAACTTGAGGTCGATCTTCAAATTTGCGGCTTCGGGATCGTCGCTGAGCTTGTTCTCTACGGCGAAAGCGAGGTGAGGCTTCATACCCTCCAGAACCGTATCGAAGTTGTCCGGATTTACCTCTACAAATTTCCGGTCTTTCAGCTTCGGAAGCGGCTGCTCCGGGTTGCCCGTAAAATCTCCAAGAACTCCAACAACGAAAGGGAGCTCTTTGATTTCGATTGCGCCACCAACTTCAACGTCATAGGTGATTTGCACCCGCGGAGGCCGCACCCGGTCCAGTTTGTGCTGTGCGCTTTGCCTGGCCATGATTCCTTCCTTTACCGATAGTGATCAAAGTCGGTCGATCGTTTCAATGAATTTTCAGCCGCACTCCAATGCGTTTCCGGTAAAGGAGTTGGCGGCTAGGGGGATCGAGAACGTTTCTGAAAATGAGCAACAAAGGAACTGTAGCAGAAGAAGATCGCGCAGAAAACTAACGGAAGTTTTCAGAGCCCCATCGATCAATTTCTTGTGCGTAATGGTGATACCACACGCAAAATGGCTGGTCAAGACAAAATCTTTTCACGTATTACCTTAGGGTTTTCAACGCAAAGCGGGGATGGTAACGTGTCACTGGGAGGGCTGCGAACAGATTCACGAATGAGGCGAAGAGTGATCGACCTACATGGTACATCTTCCTGTTCCTGCTGGCGGTAATGGTAAGGTTGGAACCGTATGTTAACGCTACTTTCGTCCCAGAACTCCCAACGACTCCGCGACTTCTTCGTGGAAGCCGGCTATACCGAACCCAACTTGCGCAAGCACCTTGGCGCCGCGGAGTTGCCTTCCCGCCAGTTGCGTAATCTGCCGCGATTGCTCGATCGCACCTCCGCGCCAACATTGCTCAACGCATTGCTTCGCTGGTTCTGGATGGGGTGTGCGCAACACAAATCTCCAGTTCGGGAAGCGGCTCCTGAAGAGCTCCTCTCGCTGTTGCTGGAATCGGGATTGATCGAGTTGAAAGAAGATTGGTTCGTAGGCGGGGCGATGCTTTTGCCCATTGACGACTTTCTCGTTGCGTCCGATTATCCCTCGGCATTCGAGACACATCAGGCCGAACTGGTGCTCTGGCCTAACCCGACCAGCAAATTTCTGAACAAGTTCGCAGTCCGCCGCCACTCGCGCGCAACGCTCGACCTGGGCACCGGAAGTGGCATCCTAAGCCTCGGCGCGGCCCGGCACAGTGACATCGTAGTAGCCACGGATCTGAACGCAAGAGCAGCTCTGTTTGCGCAATTCAATGCCCGGCTTAATGAAGTAAATAACATTGAGGTACTTACCGGAGATTGTTTCGCTCCCGTGTCAGATCGCAGTTTTGATCTGATCCTTTCCAACCCTCCGTTTTTCATAACTCCGCAAACCGACTATCTTTTTTGCGATAACTCAATGGAACTCGATGGCCTTTGCCGCCGCCTGGTAAAAGAGGCTCCGAGCTATTTGAACGAGGGTGGGTACATGCAGATGCTCTGCGAGTGGGCGCAGGTCAAAGGTCAACCCTGGGAGGAACGCATCGCCGAATGGCTGGAGGGGACTGGCTGCGACGCCTGGGTGATGAAGGGACTGACGCAGGACCCAGCGGAGTACGCCCAACATCGGATTCGAGAGACATCGCAGGACTCCACGAATGACGCCGCGCAGTATGACGGCTACATGAACTACTATCGCCAGCGAGGTGTCGAGGCCATTCACGATGGACTTGTAGTGATGCGTCGTCGCTCGGGAAGCAACTGGGTGCGGATCGAAGAGGTGCCCAAGACTCCGACTGGTAATCTTGGCGAGTTGATTGTATCCACCTTCGCTGCGCACGATCTGGTGCGGGCTATGGAGGAAGACGAGCAGTTGCTCGCGATTCGACCGATGCTTTCGCCGAATGTGCGACTGGAGCAGATATGCGATCAGGCAGGAGGTCAGTGGCGCGCCGAGTCGCTTACCCTGCGCCTGATCAGCGGTTTTCCTTTCCACTTGACGGTGCAGCCGCTGGTGGCGGAATTCCTCGCAACCTGCGACGGTACGCGGACCGCCGAGGAAGCTATCCAGGGTTTCGCCGTCACGGCAAACGCTCCCCTGGAAACGGTGCGGCGCGAATGCCTGGCCATGATTCGCAAGCTGATCGAGCGCGGCTTTGTTGTTGTCGCCCATCCGTAATGGATGGCCGGAGAATCCGGCCGTTTTATCCATCGTTCCCTCCATGTCCATTCATCGCGGAATATCGCTGCGATCGATCGACACTTATCTCGTTACAAGAGGCTTGGGCACTTGTGAAAGACTGGTGAGGAGGCATGGAAGTCAAGAAGAAGGTCCACAAGACCAAGGAGTGGATGGATGGCGAAGCTCACAGGGAATCTCCGCATTTCGGCGAACCCTGGATCGGAAGGGGTACGGCCATATTTTGAGGTAATGTTTGTTCCCTACGCAGGCCGGTTGGCTACGCGGCCGGCCAAGGCTAACAATTATGACGATCTGGTCGCGCTGCTGATCGAATTGAAGTTCAATGAGGATGATGCAACCAGATGGGCTGGCAAAGCTCGATCTCAGGGGATGATCCTGATTTCGAGTTTTGAGCGGACCGACACGCTGCTGCGCGACAATGGCTTGCTCGCTTGAGTGATGCCGTCAATGGCGAAGCCAGTTATCTTACTGCGAAGTTACTTGCCTTTCATCGCGAAGATAACTACCACCAGCAAGACAACTAGCAGAAACGTGTTCACGACGAGCAGGATGGGCACCATGGCCTCCAACTTGCCCTTGGGTGCGGCGACTGCCGGCGGCGCAGGCTTAGGCGCTTCGAACTTGGGAGCCGGCGGCGGCGCGGGAGCCTTGATTGCAGGCGCCGCGATTGCCGGTGCCGGAATGGACGCGGCAGGCGCGGCAACTGCCGGAGCCGGCGGAGCGGACGGCGCAGTGCTAATCGCAGCCTGCACCGCATTCCCGGAGATCATCCGAGTAAACTCTCCGGGGCCGGAACTTGGACTTGCGCCCAGGGGAGCAGGCGAAGCGGGTGGCAGAGGCTCCGGCGGAGCTTCCTTGGGAACCTGCGACAGGCGCTGGATCAATCTTGTAACGCTGCCGGCCTCTATGCTCGACGGCTCTGCCGGCGGCGGAGCAGGAGTGTACGAAGGCATCGGCTCAGGCCGGTAGGGAACTGGCTCCGCCTGACGCGGCGCGTATGTCCCTGCTCCCGGCGAAGACAGCGCCGAAAGAAGGCCAGCCGCGCTGCCGGAGGCTGGAGTCGTGGAAATGGGCGCAGGGCTCGGCGTGGGCTCGAACGGCTTTGAGGTTGCGCTGAACGCCGATTCATTCGGCCAATCATTGGATTGAACAGGCTTCGTAGGTGCAGGCTTAGCCGGTGCAGGCGCGGGTGGTGCAAAGCTCTGAGCAGGTGGCGGAGGAGGCGCAGGAGTTGGGGCGGCAGACGCAGCCTTGAAGAACTGCGTAAAGCTACCCTCCGCAGATGCGGAGTCTGATATCCCCGGAGTGGAAAAACCCTTCATGCGGGACGGTGCGACAGCCGAAGGCGAGGCTTCTACCACCGTTCGGACAGATGGCTCAACTGGCGGAGCCGCAGCTTTCACAAAAATACGCGTGAACTCTCCCGGACCTGGCCCTGCGGCGGGAACGGGTGCAGGGCTCGGAGGATTAGCCGGTGCCGTGGAAGCAGGCGCAGGCTGCACTGGCGGAACCGGCATTGTAGACGGAGCTTGATTCGAGCTCTGAGCGGGGTTCGACGCCTGAAACATTCGCGTAAACTCACCAGGTTCGGAAGGAGATGGGCCTGAGACTGCGGGCGCAGCTTGCGGCGCGGCAGGTTTTGTCACATCCGCTTCGGCTGGCTGTTGAGGCGGCGTCGAATTCGATTCAAGGGCACGCAAGAACATTCCCGTGGCGCTGAGCGATTCTCCCTGCTCATGCGGCTCCTGTCCCGGATTGAAGTCGTTCACGGTCATACGAAAGATCGTCCTCTACAGTTTGCAGCAGTGCTCATTGCGAAGCTTACACGCCCCGGATTGTTGCGTAAAGTGATTGTCACGCCCTCGACAAACTCTCCTGGGAGAGAGTGCTCTGTTTGGGCGTCCCGTTACATAGACAACGTGTTCGCGAATCGGAAAGCGATCAAACGATCGATTGGGAAGAAACGCATAGCAGGTCCCCGCCACTTTCCATACGTGCCGGAAGTTTTTCTCTTGCCTCCGTTTGGTTGAGGTATGCTCTTAATGATTTCCGGACCGATCCTTTCGTGTTCGCGGATCGTTGAGTTGATTCAGCGACGCGAATGTCGGCTTTGGGGTAAATTGCAGCGTTATCGGGGAAAACATCGATGAAGGAAAGTCCGCAGCGCACTTACAGCCTGGCCTCGTGTTACGAGAACTCGCTCACCACCATCCTGCGGCTCTCTTCGCTTGCTCAGCAGTCGGTTCCCAACTCGCAGGGATTTCGGACAAGCATCCGCGCCGCCCTCAAATCCGCCATGGAAGACGCCAAAGCTCTCGGCTATTCCAGCGAGATGAATCAATTGGCTTTCTTCGCGGTGGTCGCTTTGCTGGACGAAAGCGTGCTCAAGCTGCAAAGTCCGGCTTTCGCCGACTGGGCTCAGCGCCCCTTGCAGGAAGAAATGTTCGGCCACAATCGTGCTGGGGAGGTTTTCTTCGAACACCTGCGCTCGCTTCTTGCCCGCCAGGATTCCCAGGAGACCGCCGATTGCCTGGAGGTCTTCTGCCTGTGCATGCTGCTTGGGTTCAAGGGCCAATATGCGCTTAGCACAAGTACAACAGATTACTTTTCCACGCAGCAGGGTGCCGCACGAAGTGCTGGGGCATCCCGGCCGAGCGGGGAAATTCAAACACTCATCCACCAGGCTCGGGAAAAGATCAATCGAATCCGTGGGCAGGTGGCATTCATGCCGGATGGCGCGCCAGCGCCCGAAGTCAAGCAGACCGCAGCGATCGATCGCTGGAGCCGCGGCTTGGGAATTGCGGCCATCGCTTTGCTGCTGCTGACGATTCTCGTATACGGCGGCTCCCTGGTTGCCCTGATTTCAGGAGCGTCGCAGCTCGGCTAGTTTTTCTAAGGTTGTTTGGGGGATCCCTTGCTCGTCTATGTGCTTGTTGCCGCCGTTCTTCTGATTGCCGCCCTTCTGGCCTTCGGTCTCGCTTACCTGCTCCATCTGCAGGGGGTCGCGGCCATTGTTTTTATCGTGCTGATCCTCCTGGCTGGTGTCGCGGCTGCCGTCGTTATTCTCGTTCTGCATTTCCGGGCAAAGAAAAGGGAGGGGCAGGAGGGAGATGCTGCCGGAGCCACTGGCGAGGTTGACGTACTGCTCAATGACGCGAATCGCAAGCTGCGCGAGTCGCAGCAGGGTGCGAAGACCCTGGCCGCTTTGCCCGTCATCTACCTCCTCGGCGAAACTGGTGCGGCGAAAACCACACTCGTAGTTCGATCCGGCCTTGATCCCGAGTTGGTAGCCGGTACAGCCTCGCGTGACAGCGAATCCGCTCCGACTCCTGTCCTGAACCTTTGGTTTACCAAGCTTGCCGCCATTCTCGAAGCGGGAGCCAGCGTCCGCCAGAGCAACGCATTGCTCACGCGGATGATTGAGCGCACCCGTCCCAAAGCCTATCGCTCCGCATTCGGCACAGGCGCGGCCGCACGCGCCGCGATTGTCTGCGTCAGTGCTGAGCAACTTCTCCTCGCCGACGGAGGAGCGTCTCTGATGGCAGCGGCGCGAGCCACCGGCGCACAACTGCGCGAGATCAGCCGCCTGCTGGGCACCACTCTGCCCGTCTACGTGATTGTCACCAAGCTGGACCGTGTTCCTCACTTCGAGGAGTACGTACGTAATCTCTCGAATGTGGAAGTCCGCCAGATTCTCGGTTCTCCACTGCCGAAAACCGATGTTTCAGCCGGTGTCTACGCCGATCAGGCGACACGGATGGTTGCCGCTGTTCTCGACGGCCTTACGTACAAACTCGGAGAGTTCCGCGTTGAGATGCTCGACCGCGAAAACGAGCCGCGGAACGCGCCCGGCGTCTACGAATTTCCTCGCGAATTTGGCAAGATTCGCAAAAACCTGAACCAATATCTGGTGGAGCTGTGCAAGCCCAGCCAGCTAAGTGCTAATCCCTATCTGCGCGGCGTTTATTTCACCGGCATCCGCGCGCAGATAGTTGAGCGAATGGCCAATGCGCCCGTCGCCGAGGAACGCGTTTCGCAGGACGCAGGCGCAACCCAATACCTCAACATCTCTCTGGGTAAATCGCAGTCGCCCGGACGCACTGCTGCTCCGCCCACGATGGTCGCATCACGCGTGCCACAATGGACCTTTCTGCCGCGACTGTTTCCTGAAATTATCCTTGGCGATAAGAGCGCGCTCTCAGCTACGCAGCAGACCGCTCCGGCGCGTCTTTTCCGCCGCATTCTTTTCGGAACGCTGGCATTTCTTTTCGCGGTGTACACCGTCCTGCTCCTGGTCTCGTTCTTCAACAATCTTGGATTGGAACATCAGATTCAAAACGCGGCCAAGGCCCTGCCGGTTACAGCTGCGACTGCCCCATCGCTGCCCAGTCTGAGCGATCTGCAACACCTCGATCAGTTGCGCCAAACAATTGTTCAACTGGACGGCTACCAGCAGAACGGTGCCCCATGGAGCTATCGCTGGGGTCTGTATCAAGGGGCCAAACTGGACGCGCAGGCAAGGCGAATCTACTTCGACCGCTTCCGTCCGATGCTGCTCAACCCCACGCAGGCGGGCTTTGTCGGTTACATGCGCACCTTGCCGGATGTTCCAGCAACCAGCAGCGATTCCTCGTCTTATCTAGCTGCATATAACCCGCTCAAGGCGTATCTCATTACCACGAGCAATCCAGATAAGAGCGTTGCCAAGTTTCTTACCCCGGTTTTCCTCCAATATTGGATAGGATCACGGCAAATCGACGGAGACCAACAGCAGCTTGCGCAGAAGCAGATCGACTTCTACGCCAATGAACTGGTCCGCCAGCCTCCATATTCGATCAACCCCGACACCATGGTTGTAAGCCACACGCGCGGTTATCTCTCCCACTTCCTGGCTGAGACCCGCGTTTACCAGGCGATGCTCAACGACGCCGACAAGACCGGCTCCAACATCGACTTCAACAAGCAGTATCCCGGCTCGGCTGCCTCCGTAACGGACGGCCATGTGGTGCGCGGAGCCTTCACAAAAACCGGCTTCGCTTTCATGCAAAACGCCCTTCAGCATCCCGAAGGTTACTTACAGGGCGAAACCTGGGTCTTGGGGGATCAAGCAGGACAGTCTCTCAACACGGCTTCCGTGAGCAAGGATCTCGCTGCGCAGTACTCCTCAGACTTCATCAAGGAGTGGCATGCCTTCCTCATCGACGCAAAGGTGGTCAGTTGCGGCAACGTACATGAGGCTCCGACAAGGCTCAATGCGCTGGCTGGTCCCGCTTCGCCGCTTCTTGCCCTGTTCTATACGGTCTCCCACAACACCGCTGTCGGCGATCCGCAGATCAAATCCACCTTCCAACCGACCCAGGCGTTGGTCGATCCCAACGCGACCGACCGCTTCATCGGGCCAGGGAGCACCGGCTATGTGAATGCGCTGCTTGCTCTCTCGGGCGCTTTGGACTTGGTCGCTCAGAACCCCGCGGCGGCCACTGATCCGACTGCATTTGCGCCTGTCATCCAGGCGGCTTCGGCCGCAGGCATCGCTGCGCAGCAGGCCGCCCAGTCTTTCAACGTCGACTCGCAGTTCCACACCGAAGCCACAGTCCTCGGTTTGATGCAAGCACCGGTGCAATGCGCTGCCAAGCTCGCACCGAGCCCGGGCGCACCTGCCAACGGTGCTGGAGCCAAGATCTGTGGAGCCCTGAATCCGCTCCTCGGCAAGTTCCCCTTCAATCCGAACTCGACGACGATGGCCACATTGCCCGAGGTCAACCAGGTCTTCGCTCCTGACACCGGAGCGTTATGGTCGATCTATAACACCGCCCTCAAGGCTTATCTGGTGCCGCAGGGAGGGCAGTATGTCGCCGCACCGAGTGCGCCGCAACCGGTGAACCCGAAGTTTGTGCAGTTCTTCAGCCATGCGGCCGCGGTCTCTTCGAAGCTTTATCCACCAGGCAGCCAGAACCCGACCTTCAGCTTTACGCCGCGCTTTTTGCCGAGCAAGGGTATTGGAACCGCGTCGATTGCAGTGGATGGTCAGAAGATTCCCAATGGTTCTTCTTACACGTGGAATGGCGTAAGCGCCCATCAGGCTACTGTCTTCTACGACACAAGCCAGGGCGGCGATTTCCAGGGGACGTGGTCTCTGTTCCAGTTGGCCAAAGTAGGCCAGCCCACCAAGTCTCCGGCTGGAGTTAGACTCGACTTCCCGATTGTCACAACTTTTGCCGGCCAGAAAGTCGATCAATCCGGAACACCCACAAAAGTTGTCAGCTTTGAAATTACCGGACCAGGAGCCGAGTTATTCCTGCCCGGATACTTCACCGGTCTGACCTGCGTCTCGCCCGTAGTCAAGTAGTTACGCGGTTTCTTCGCAAAACAGCGCCCGACGGATCACGCTGATCCGTCGGGCGCTGCAAGAGTGTTTCGCTGAATGCGAGCCGAAATAGATTTGATTTACGAAGCTAAGTCTGGCGCACTCTGCGAAGCAGGTGGTGTTTCGACAACCCGGAGCATCATGCAGGTGATGTTGTCCGCGCCTCCGCGTTGTTTGGCGTGATCGATCAGGCTCTGACAGATTGTCGTCAACTCCGCGTCGGGAGAAGCAGCCTTAGCAATGTCCTCGGGCTTCGCATAGCGCGTCAACCCGTCCGAGGTCAGCAGGAACATATCATTCAGATTGAGTTCCGCAGCGAAGAGATCCGCCTCGACCTCGTTCGCGGTGCCGATGGCCCTGGTGATCACGGACTGCAAGTTGGATGCCGCCGCCATCTCTGGCGTGATCAGTCCCTGGCGCACCTGTTCGTCCAGCAGAGAGTGATCCAGTGTTATCTGCGTGCAAACGCCATTGCGGATCATATAAGCGCGGCTGTCGCCGACGTTTCCAATCACGATGCGGTGTTCATTCAGACAGGCGCAGACCAGCGTCGTACCCATGTTGTGAAGTTCAGGATTCAATTCGGAGGCCGAACGGACAACCCGGTTTGCCTCATGGATGGAATACAGAAGACGCTGCTCTATGGAGAGTTGTTCGCCACTGCTCACCGCTTGAAGGGCAAGCGACTCAAATGATTCGATCAAGGCCCGCACAGCCATTCCGCTGGCCACTTCTCCGGCGGCGCTTCCGCCCATGCCATCGCAGACGACATACAAATGTAGTTCGGCATCGTAGCCGAAGCTGTCTTCGTTGTTACCGCGGTGGCAGCCGATATCCGTGGCTGCCGCGAAATCGAGGGTATATGCTGCTGTCTGAGTCATGACAACCGGCCTCATGGGCGGACCAAAGCCACCGGAGCAAGTTAAACCATTTCGCGCAGAAAATCGATGAAAATCCTTCGGATGCGCATTGGTGGCCGAAATTCCACAGAGCAAAGTCGAAGAAGATGCACGGCACCTCAAGGTACCATGACTGTCTCTTCTCCTGCGTCGCTGAACGTAATCACGCCGCCCCAGATGCACATGAGTTGGGAGACATTATCGAGGGTAGGGAAGTTAGCAAGCATGACAGTTGCCGCGCCTGGGACCCAGGGCGCCGGCGTGTTGGGAATACATGGCATTGGCGTGAGAACTCCCAGAGCTGCTGCGGTGGCCGCTGCGACCACTGGGTTGGAGGGAGACATGCACATGCCAAACGGCATGATGTTGGTCATGGGGATGTGGTCCATGATGTTGGCATCCGGCACCTCGCCGGTAAGCACCTTGTTCGTGGGCAGAACAACCAGTGAACTTGGCGCAGCGCCAAAGGTACACTGCATCATCGCTCCCATACACACCTGAAGCGGCATGGCAGGGCTCCTTTCGGGTCAAAAACGAGTGTACGCCAGAAGCTCTCAATACGAGAAGACTTCAAAGTCGCCGAAAGGCGGAGCTTGTCTTTGTCTGGAACATAACTCAGAACTGATCCTGAGACGTTTCATCTTGTGGGAGCACTCGTGTCCTTGTATGTTGTCCCCAACGAAGAAGAGCGATATCATGGGAAGGCCCCCAATGGATCTAGTAAAGCCTTGTCTATCTTATCGTTCTCTCAGACCTCAGTCTCAGATCTCACGCTTTGACATTCAGAGAAACCGGCCACCTGCTGTGCGCGCAGCCGGATTGCTGTAGACGATTTGCCACTGTCCAACCACGTTCATTTTTTGTTTTGACTTGGGTATAGGGGCGTGTTACTTTCGGTACTTCCGTTCGGAAACGATAAATTTTTCCTGCCAGGTAACATTGTGAGGAAAGGCATATCGATTGTTGCGGTTTTAACAAAGTTACTGCACCGCCCTGCAACCTGCGTCGGCGAATTGAGTGGTTGCTACCTCGCACGGTTGCTTTCCATCTAACTTCTTCCTTCGTTTTTTATGCGAACGGGACGCTTTTCGTCCATTTCAAGCCCTGAATTGAGCGGGGCAATATTTTCAAACTCTGGTTGCGTTTCAATGTAGGTCTTTAGCTTTGTTGCTTGGAGAATCGGTATGAATCCTCAAAAGTGGTTTCGCCTCTCTGGAAGTATTGCCTCGGCTATAGTGCTTCTGCTGGTTTCGAATGCCTGTCTGATGACCGGCATCTCCGCGCAATCCGCCGAGTCAGGGACTGCTGGTTCGTCGATAAGCGGGACTGCGCCCGTTCCGTTCGTCATTGCGCCCTCGCTGGCTCTCTCCGGATCGCCGACGAACGTAGCCACAGGCGATCTGAATCAGGACGGCAAGCTTGACCTGGTCACAACCGATTCCATCACTGGCAAGGTCACGGTTTTTCTAGGGGCAGGGAATGGCAAGTTCGCTTCCGGCGTGGACTACACGACGGGCTCGCACCCAGGCGCTGTTGTTGTGGCCGATCTCGACGCCAGCGGACAGCCGGAGGTAGTTGTCGGGGATGAGTCGAAGGGAACGATCAGTATCCTGACGAGTAACGGCACTGGGACATTGCTGCCGAAGCAAACTCTCGCCCTCGGTTTCGATCCGGCCTTTTTTGCCGCCGGAGATTTCAATGGAGACGGTCGGACGGATCTTGTAGTAACCAGTAGGACAGGTGGATCGTTGGCGGTCTTGCTCAACGACGGCAAGGGAAACCTGCAAAAGCCGATTCTCACGTCCTTAATTAAGACGCCGACAGCAATCACAGTCGCCGACTTCAATAACGACGACCATACTGACATAGCCCTCGCGAATGCGGATGGAACTGTCACCATTCTGCTGGGAACGGGCAGCGGCGGTTTTCGTGCTCTTGCCGATGTGCCTGTTGGTTCCGGCTCACTGTCGTCCATCGTCTCGGGGGACTTCAACCGCGATGGCAATCTCGATCTCGCAGTTACAGAGCCAGGAGCCAAGACGCTCTCCGTCCTTCTTGGCAAAGGCAATGGGAGCTTTGCGTCGCCGGCTAAATACCCTGTTGGCACCGGCCCCATCTTTACGATTGCGGCCGATGTGGATGGTGACGGAATCCCCGATCTTGTTGCGGTCAACAGCGGCAGCAATACGTTCAGCGTATTCAGCGGCAACGGTGACGGAACATTTAAGACTTCGGTTGACTTTGTGGTCGGGAACAGTCCGCTGGCCGCAGTATCTGGTGACTTCGATGGGGACGGCCACCTGGATCTGGCCGTAATCAACTCGTTATCTCAATCGGTCAGTATTGCGCTTGGCAACGGCGATGGCACCTTCAAAGCCGCGCGATCGTATCCCTCCGGCATGCAGCCACGCGCTGTGACATCTGCCGATCTCAACGGCGATAAACTGCCGGACCTCGTCGTGACCAACTATTGTGGATCAGACTCAACCTGCAGTTCGGGTGGTTCGGTTACTGTCTTCCTCGCCAATAAGGACGGCAGTTATCAGCCCTCGGATACATATCCAGTCGGCTTTGGCCCCGTTTCAGTCGCGCTTGTGGATGTGAACGGAGATAAGATCCCGGATATCGTTGCGCTCAACCGTCAGGACAAGACCGTCGCGGTTTTGATAGGCAAGGGAGAGGGGAGTTTTGAACAACCCTTCACGGCCTCAGTAACCAGTGCTCCGATCGCCGTCGGCGTCGGTGACTTTAACAATGACGGCAAGCCGGACCTCGCCGTGCTTGAGGATTGCGGAAGCGCAAAGTGTACAGAAGCGGGAAGTGTTGAGATTCTGTTAGGACAGGGCGGCGGAAGCTTCAGCAATTCCGCTATATATCCCGTGGGCTACTCGCCGGTATCGCTTGCCGTTGGCGATCTGAACAACGATAAGAGCCTTGATATTGTTGTCGCCAATGGCTGCGGCATCGACGTATCCTGCAAATCCTCCGGTACAGCCAGCGTGCTTCTCGGAAGCCAAACGGGCAAGTTCAAGGCGGCAGCAGACGTCCCGGCTGGGAATAACCCATCTTCCATTGCATTGGAAGATCTGAGCGGACAGGGTACGCTCGATTTGCTCGTCTCCAGTTCTTCTGCTAACACAGTGGCCGTCCTCAGAGGCAAAGGCGACGGCAGTTTCCAGAATTCAGTCCCATATGCGGTCGGCAACGCGCCGGGTTCGATGGTCATCGCTGATTTCAACGGAGATGGCAAACTGGACGTGGCCGTCGCGAATACTCAGGACTCCACCGTAAGCGTCTTGTACGGAAAAGGAGACGGTACACTGGCTGCTTCCTTCGCCATGCCAGTCGGCACAGGCCCTGAAGCGCTCGCCGCTGTTACTTCCACCAACTCAAGCCGCGCCAGCTTGGCAACCGCCAATGGCAATACCGGATCTGCCACACTGGGCAAGGACGTTACTGTACTCGCAAATGTGATGCCAGAGACGCCAACCTCAGGCGTTACTGTCTCGCTGGTTGTCACACCACCCACAACCCTGGCGGTCAACCAGGCCTTCGTTCTTCAGGCTACCGTCAGCCCTGTTGGCAGTCCCGCAGGTACGGTCAGCTTTTACAGCGCCAATAACGGCGGCGTAGCCACGCTCATTCCCGACTGCTCGGCCACCACGGCGCTGAATTCAGGTGGAGTGGCCAGCTGCACGACATCGTCCTTCCTTACAGGAACCGATTCGATCACCGCCGTCTACAGTGGTGACACCACGAATCCAGGTAACACGCCCTCCAACGCAGTGAGCGAAACGGTGAACCCTGAGAGCGCCTCTTTGAGTGTCGGATCATCCTCTGGCACGATCAACGTCGACCAATCGGTCACGTTCACTGCCACCCTTAGCGCCGGCTCAAATCCCTTGACTCCAATCGCGCCTACCGGGACAGTGAGCTTCACCGTCAATAACGTCGCCATTGCCGGCTGCACATCTGTCGCCAGGAATAGTGGAGGCACCTGGACCTGCACCACCAGCAGTCTGGCCGGTTCTGCAACTGCGGAGTCGGTCGGGGTCGCCTACGCAGGTGACAGCAACTACAGCGTTACTGCGGTAAGCTTCAGTCAGACAGTCAATGCGTTGCCTGCGACTCTCGGACTGACCTCCTCCGCCGTCGCTCCGACCGTAGACCAGGCGGTGACATTCACCGCCAACCTCAGCGCAGCGACCTTGACGCCTGTGCTTCCGTCAGGAACGGTGAGCTTCACCATAAACAAAGTGCCAAGCACGGATTGCCCACCACAGACAATCAAGCTCGTGAGTTCCTCGTGGACCGCAAGCTGCACGACCTCTTCTCTGGTGGCTCCCGCCGATGTGATCGGCGCCATTTACAACGGCGATTCAAGCTACACCGTAAGTACCCAGCCAACACTGGCGCAAACGGTAAACAAGGCCCTACCGCAGGTGACGGTGGCTTCCTCACTGCCAACTTCCTCGGTCAACCAGACAGTGGTGTTCACAGCAACTGTTCAACTTTCAGACAACGCAAATCCGAAAGTTACCCCGAGCGGCACAATTACCTTCATGCAGGGCTCTACGACTCTATGTTCAGCGGTTTCTCTCAGTACAACAAGTCCATATATTGCCACCTGCAGCTACGCATTCAGTCAGGCCATTCCTTCGCCTGGAGCTTCTGTCAGCGCGACCTATAGCGGAGATTCGAACTTCCAGGCCGGGTCGGCGGCAACAGCAACCCAGATTGTCAGTCCCACAAACACCAGGACCACGCTGAGCTCGTCACCGGCTACCTCAAGTGTCAATGGAACGGTAGTATTCACAGCTACGATCACACCTGCCATCACCGGTACCGCATCACCCCAGACAGGAACAGTTGTATATACCGATACCACTACTTCCCCAGCCACAGTGCTCTGCACCAATACGGTGACCGGAGGCGTAGTGCCTACATGCAGCTATGCCTTCACGTCTGCCGGAACGCACATAATCACGGCCATATTCAACTCCACGGACGCGAATTTCAATTCCAGTCCAGTCTCCGCTGGCTATGCGCAATCCGTTCTTGCTGCTGGCACCACCATCAGCCTCACCTCGTTGCCAACCTCATCGGCCGTGAATCAGTCCGTGACCTTTTCTTCTGTCGTCACGTCCGCTAGTGCTGGAGCCGCCTTCCCACAAGGCATGGTGACGTACACGGATACTTTCACCACACCAAGCACTCTTCTGTGCACGGTTACCCTGACGGGCACAGGCAATGTTCCGTCTTGCACGGCAACGCTGCCGACTGCGGGCACTCACACCATCGTTGCTGCCTTCACTCCCTCAAATTTGAATTTCCAGTCCGCTAGATCGAGTGTGTTGAATCAGGTCGTGAACGCCGGTACGACGGCAGTCGCACTGACAACTTCGCCTTCGACCTCAACAGTGAACCAGCTTGTGACTCTAACGGCTACGATCACGCCAACGCCTTCCGGAGCGACCAATCCAACTGGAAAGGTAACCTTCAGCTATGTTCAGGGCGGCTCCACGGTAGTCCTGTGCTCGACAGCCCAGACAGTGAAGACGACAGCCGGAATAACCTCTGCCACGTGCATCGCTCCATTCACTGCGGCTAACACTTACACAGTCACAGCGACCTATGTCAGCGGAGATTTGAATTTCACTGCGGGAACTCCAGTGACTGCGACGCAAAAGGTAACGGGCACTAGCACAACCGTAGCTATATCGACGCTCACGCCCGCACCATCTGCCGTCAATCAGTCCGTCAGCTTTACCGCAGTCGTCACGCCGTCTGTCACAGACAGCGGTCTGACGCTGCCGACGGGTACAGTCACGTTCTCTGACACCACTTCCGGCAAACCCATTTTGCTCTGCACCTCGACGATCGCCTCGAACGGCACCGTTCCCGCCTGTTCCGCGCCTTTTGCCACAGAAGGAATGCGCAGTGTAACGGCTGTGTACAGTGGAGATACCAACTTCACGGGTAACACCTCGGCTGCGGTAACTCAGAACGTGCAGCCGTCGGGCACCACAACCATGCTGATATCATCGCCTGCATCCTCGACCGTCAATCAGACGGTGATATTTACGGCGACGTTAGGTGAGGCATTCCCCGGCTCCGTATTGCCCAAGGCGGGAACGGTCGTTTTCACCGATACCTCCACAACTCCGGCAACTACCTTATGCTCTAATCCGATCTCGGGGACGGCTACCGTGCCCACCTGCTCTTTCGCCTTCACTTCGTCGGGCGCGCATATCATTACCGCAGCCTTTACATCCGCTGATACAAATTTCAGTTCAAGCACCTCCGCCAACTACACGCAGACGATCACCGCCGCAGCCACCTCGGTCGTAGTTACTTCCGGCCTGGCGCCTTCGACGGTCAATCAGCCGGTCACCTTCTCGGCCACGGTGACAGCTTCCACGTCTGGTTCAGCGATTCCTCAGGGCGCCGTCACTTACACCGACACCCTCAACAAGACCGTGCTCTGCTCGTCGCTCGCACTCGCGAGCGGCGTCGCGCCCTCCTGCACCGCCGCCCTCCCAACTGCCGGGACTCACACAATCGTCGTTACATTCGCACCCTCGAATTCGAATTTCCAGCCGGCAACCTCCAACGCACTGAACCAGATCGTCAATCCGACTGCCACCACCGCAGCCGTTACTGCTTCGCCTTCCACGTCGACCGTGGATCAACCTGTAACACTCACAGCAACGATCTCACCAGCGCTCGCCGGGACGACTAATCCAACCGGCAAGGTTACCTTCAGTTACGTTCAAGCTGGAACCACTATCATCCTCTGCTCCACACCGCAAACCGTGAAAACTGTTGGGTCGACCACTTCAGCCGTATGCACTGCGCCATTCCCGGCAGCAAGCACCTACACGGTCACGGCTCTTTATACGAGCGGCGATAGTAATTTCGTCGGGTCAACTGCGGCGCCTGTGGCTCAAACCGTGAATGCGTCGGGCACATCTGTAACGGTCTCAGCGCCCACCCCGAGCCCGTCCTCGGTGAATCAATCGATAAGCTTTACCGCGGTTATTGCCCCCACTGCCGTTACCGACGCCGGTTTAACGCTGCCAACCGGTTCCGTAACATTCTCCGATTCGGTCTCGGGCACTCTTTGCACGTCGGTTTTAGCCGCTGACGGAAGTGTTCCCCCATGCAAAGCCACTCTTGGAACAGCCGGCCCGCACGGTATCTCCGCCACCTATAGTGGAGACGCCAACTTTACAACGAGCTCTTCCACTACTCCTTTCAGCCAAACGGTGAACAAGACCGCGACCTCGATCAGCGTGGCCTCATCCACGTTGGTCACCGTAGTTACGCAGGCCGTCACCTACACCGCGACCGTCACGCCAGCATTTGCGGGGACTGCTCCGACCGGCCCAGTCACTTTTTCCCTGACGCAGGGAGGTGCTTCGTACAGTTGCATCGCGACTGCGGCTCTGCCCCCAGGAGGAGCGGCTCCATATACGGAGTCCTGCACTATCAGCTACCCGAATACAGTGAGCGGTACCGTGGCAGTCACAGCCACGTATGCAGGGGACGCGAACTTCGGCGGCAGCACCAGCTCCCCCATCACGCAAACAGTGCAGAACTTCTCGTCCTCGATCACGCCTGGCCAGATCACCCTCACACAGGGCTCGTCCACAACCGCGAACACGAACCTCACAGATCCGTTCAGTCCGACCGCGATTAACCTGACCTCCACGGCCTTGAACGGCTTCAGCGATCCGGTCGCGGTCATCGCCTGCAATGTAGCGCCGGACGCGTCCGGCAACGCGATTCAGGGCTTGAGCTGCGCACCTCAACCGTCCCCGACGCCAGCAACAGGCGTAGTCGTGATAACCGCTACCTCTGCGGCTCCGATTGGTACATACGCGGTCCAACTGACAATCGGCGATGCAAGGGTACCGACGCTGACTCATATAGTGGCGGTCTCTGTGAGTGTTATTAACCTGGCGACTCAGGCGACCACACCCATCGTTGGTACAGATACGGCAACGTTCAACCTTGCGTCGCCCTTGCCAAGCGGCGCGTCACTGTCTATCGGCAGCATCAGCATCGTCAACAGCAATGGAACTTATACTGTCATTCCCATGACCGAGATAGGTATTCAGACTTCTGCGATTACTCCGGTCTCGGGAAGTCCGAACTCCTACAGCTTTACCGTCACGGCGGGCACGGCGGCCGCAGCACAGGTGGCCACTTCACGGACAGTCTTTGCGGCAGCTGCGATGGGTGTCCCGTTACTGTTCGCATTGAGTCTGTTGCCGGGGGCAAGAAGGCGACGGAAGACCTGGTTGCGCTACCTCGGAATGGTGTTGCTCGCGATCGCCGCAATGCACGGCGTAGGCTGCAGCAGCGGGGGGTTCACCCGCGCGTCTTCAACGGTGGGAGTGGTCGGCTCCTATGTCATTCAGATTGAAAGCACTCAAAACGGAAATACAACAACCGTGGCGGTGGTTCCGCTGTTGATCGAGCAGTAAGCAAAGCCTGGCAGCGCAGTTTCGCTGCTCTAGGTAAGGATTGAAGTGTGTTCTGGAGCGGATTAACGTGGTCCAACGGCAAAGTCGAGGATCGCAAACTGAGTGAGGATATGACGATGACAAAGAGCAAGTTAATGGTTCTCTTACTTTGGTGCGCGGGATGCATGAGTGCGCAGGCGCAGGTCAACTGCAGCGCCACCGGGAAACTCCCACTGGTTTGCTTGATTCCATTCACCACCAACGCAAGTGTCGGCAATGCGGGCTTGACGGGCGTTGCGACGGCAGCGGCAATCGACGGTTCCATCGGCGCTCAGTTGAGCCAGTTGCCGCTTGCCGTCTCGGCTCCTGGAACAGCGGTGCTCGTCGTGAAGGGCAATCCGGAGGTGTTTGATAATCTCGGCCCAATTCTTGTTGACCGTCCGGACTCCGTCGGTCGCGGGAACCTTGTCTTCGGCTTCAACTTTCAGCAGTTCACCTTCAATCACTTGGACGGCATCAACCTGGCATCGGTGCCGTTCGCATATTTCGCGTCTGGAAACGGCTCGAATCAGTACATCGAACAGCAGCAGCACATCAGCTTCAAATACAACCAATACGTAGCTTTGGCCACATATGGGCTACCAAAGAACACAGACATCACCGTCATTGTTCCCTACGCACGAGTTTCGATCGGCGCGGGAGCGATCAGCGCGACCGCTTACAACCTGAACACGCAGGGCCAGATCGTCTCCACCAACGGAATTGGAAACACCTATGTTCCTGGCTTCGCAAATGGCATCGGCGATGTGGCCATCAATGTAAAGCACGTTCTGTGGAGTGGCGGGGACGGTGGGCGTGGCTCGCTCGCAGCCGGCGGCGTGCTTCGCCTGCCAACCGGAGACGCCCTGAACTATCTTGGCTCGGGCGCCTACGGCGTGAATCTTTATGCCCTCACGTCCTACAAGTGGCGCGTATCCCCTCATGCCAAGATTGCCTACCAATGGAACACCAACTCGGTACTGCTGAATCCCAGTGGCACTGGTCCGAACCGGCAATTACCGGGAGGAGTTCAATTCGTCGGGGGCGCGGACTACGGAGTCAACCGTCACCTGACGATCTCCGGTGATGTGATTTCCACTCAGTCTGCGAACGCGAATTCGATTGCCACAGGAACAGTATCCTTGGATTACGCCACGCCGCCAACTCCCAGTACCACCTCGGCAACGCTGACTACCGTCAACACGTTTCAGGATACGTACACGACCGCAAACTTCAGCGGCGGCCTTAAGTGGAAGCCGTTCCGAAAGATGAAGCTGATTCTCTACGGAAATGTCCTGTTGCAATTGAACAACGTAGGTCTGCGCCCGGATCCTTCGCCTTCCGGCGGCATCTCCTACAGCTTCAAAACAAGGTAGACCTTCTCTGGGGCGCGAAAGTAGAGCAGCGTGCTCTTTTGAATCACGCTGCTTCCTATGCCTTTGATGGTTTATATAAGATTACGGAATTCAGGGCCTTGCGGCGGACATACTTTACCGATAACTTCTCAGCATCCAATCACGGCAACTTATCTTTCATTACCCAACGGTTACCCTGCTTCACAAAATACAGGGTCTTGGGCTGTGCCTTCAGCCAAACGCCCTTTTGGAACTGTACCAGCTCGTTGCACTTCCACTCGGCGCTTCCACCGGAAATTGTTGGTGTTCCCGAGCATTTTTCCGTAATCTGCGCATAGTCGAAGTTATGGAAAAGGTCGTCGAGCTGCTTGCCACGCTGCTTGCCTATATCCAGCCATTCCGTTTGCAGCTTGGCGACGCTGCGGCCGTCAAATGCCGCCTCAAACCGTTCGAGGGCTTCCTGGATTGCCTGTGTATCCGCCGCGCTGGTATCCACAGGCTTCGGCTGAACGGCTTGTTCCTGCGGTACCGGCTGCAACTGGGCAAAGACGGTCTGGGTTTGTCCTGCTGTGACGGAGAACCGCTCCTGCATCGCCTGGTACTTGTCCAAAGAGATGTCAATCGAGTGCGGACCGGGCTGCAGACCATCCAACGCAAACCTGCCCGAGCCATCCGCAGCGCCTTTGCGTTGACCATCGATAGAGACCGTCGCGCCAGCAGTCGTCTGGATCGCAAGTCCACCCGTTGTTGGAGCTTGCGGTATCGGAGTCAGTTGAACGTTGAGCGATTGGGTCTGGCCGCCGATAACGTTGACTTGGCGCCCTTGAACCGGCTGGTACTTGTCCGAAGCAATATCCACCACATGCTGGCCTGCGGGCAGGCTATCGAACAGATAATTGCCCGAACCGTCGGCTGTCGCTTTGTGCTGTCCATCGACAACGATCTGTGCGCCCGGAACGGTCTGAATCGCGAGTTTGCCGGCTAACACCCCCGGTGGGGTATTCTGAACCGGCTTCGGAGGCGCAGGCGGCTTTAGCGTGAAGGTATCCGCGATATTCTGACCCGCCGCGATCTGGATCGTATGTTCCTGGGAGTCTGAATCATCCGGGTTCGAATACCGAATCTTATGCGAGCCTTCTTCCAGAATCAGGTGCGCGCCTGCGCGCATCAAGCCTCTGTTCTTCCCATCGACCGCGACTTTGAACTCCGGCAGGTTTCCCGCTGGCGAGAAGGTTCCCGCCTTCGCCGCGACCGGCTGTTTGGTCAGCGAGACATAATCCTGCACCGTCTCTCCCGCGCCGACCTGGATCTTGTCGGTAAAGGGATCGAAGCCATCCTTGGAAACGTCCAGCACATGGGACCCGGGTTGCACTTGGACCATCAACTCACCGTTGGCATCGGCAGGCTGCGGCTTGCCCCCGTCAATCGAAACCAGTGCGCCGGGAGGAGCTTTCGCGATTCGAATATGCGCCTCAGTCGGACCAACCGGCTGGGGTGCTGGCTGGCTCTTCCACCAGAAGAAACCACCAGCGCCCGCAAGCACCACGCACGCGCCAGCCACACCCAGAATGAGAGGAGTGCGCGATTTTGCAGCCGGCGCATCGCTGATCGCTCCGATGAACTCGGCGCCAGCCGACGTAGCCGAGGCCGGCTGTTGAAGAGCCTTTTTGGCCGCCTGCGCAATTCGTTTCCAGTCCGCTTGCTTGGCAGCGTCTGCGAACTCCATCATTGCGCTCGCAGATTTCAATGCCGTCAGCGCCCCATCCGCATCGCTCTTGAGCAAGGCCGCCCGCGCTGCCTCGATTGATTTGCCGACAATCTCCGTAGCGTAAGCAGCGCGCGCGGCCTCAACCTGCTGAATCTCCCGCGTCAACTCCGCGGAGTCACCATACGCATGCACCACCGCTTGCAGTGCTTCGAGCGCTGCGGGGAACTCGTGGCGTTGCGTCGCTTGTCGCGCAACCGTGATCGCTTGATTCGTAACCTGTCTGTGATCGCGCTCGGCTGTCACGGCCGTCAGCAGTTCCTGCACCCGCGGACTCTTCGGCGCTAGCGCAAGGTGCTCCTGAAGCACCTGAACAGCCTCGTCAAGCTCGCCGTTCTCCCGCAACAGGGTAACGCGCTTTTGCAATACTTCGAGCTTGCGCGCAACGGAGGCCTGTTGCTCTCGGACCTCTTCTAGAAGGCGCGTCAGCGTTGCGTCGCCCGAATCTCGAATCGCAGGTTCGAGCACGCGAATGGCATCCTCCAGTCGTTCGTCTCGAATGAGAGAACGGACCTCGGCTGTTGTCCGCTCCACCAGCATGCGGCGTTGCTTTCCTGCCAGTTCGTTCCGCGCAAAGGTAAGCAGGTCGCCCACATCGGCCTGATTGCCGGACTCCAGCTGATACGTCTCCAGAACCAGGATCGCCTTTTCGAACTCCCGCTCCGAAATCAGATCCCGGGCCTTGCGCAGAGTATCCGCCAGCAGTTGTTCGACGCGATGTGATTCGTACTCCTGTCGCAGCGTCCGTTCGTAAGAGACGAGCCGCTCTTCGCCGGGCATCTGCTCGATCGCCTTTTGCAGACCAGAGAGCGCCTCGAGGGGATTCGTAGGGAAGAGTTCCCTGGCGGAACCAATGGCGCCATCCACGATTTGCTTGGCGTTGAATTTGCGCGCCGCTGTATCGACCTCGACCTTGAGCCGGTGCAGGGAAGTCTCCGCCGGCAGCTTGTCGATGGCGCGATTGAGCAGGTCGGCTGCCTGCTCGTAGTTGTCCGAGCGCAAAAACTCGTTGATTCGCCTGTGAATCTCTTCCAGAAGCTGGCGGCGTTCTTCCGACTCCCTGACCTTGGTCAGTTCTCTGCGCAACTCGTCAATCTTCGGGTGAGAGGGGTCGATACCCTCCGCTTCTTTCAGAAGCTGTTCGGCAACCGGAAAATGCTGCACCGCAATCTCACGACGTGCCGATTCGATCAGCGCCAGAACTTTGCCTTGGAGCGCCTCCGTCTCCAGTTGCTTGACCAGCGCGCCGCGCACTCCGATCAGCTTGGTATTCTCAGGATCCTGTTGGATTGCCTTCTCGGTGATCCGCAGCGCCGCTGTAAGATCGCCGCGATCCTTGGCCGCTGCGGCCTCGGTCAGCGCGGCAACGCTCAGCTCGTAGCGGCGCTTCTTCTCTTCGACCACCTGAATCTTCTCTGCCAGCTCCGGGAAGGTCGCGTCCAACTTCTGCGCTTCTTTGAGCAGCGCCAGTGCCTCCGGATAGTTCTCGGCGGCAAGCGCTTCCTCTGCGCGCGCAATGATCTCCCGCAAGCGTTCTGCGCGCCTTTGCCGCTCCTGGTGCTCCCGGACAAACCGGCGCAGCTTTCGAGCCTGCGTGTTGGCCGGGTCAAGCTTCAACGCTTCATCGAGCAGTTCCAAGGCTGGCGCGAAGCGACTCTCAATGTTGAGCCGCTCGGCATCATCAACCAACTGGAAGACGCGAGTCTTTTTCAGATCTTCGATGACATCGTGCAGTGCGTCCGCAAAGTCCTCAGCCGTTGGGAAGCGGTCTTCCGGATCCTTCGCTAGCGCCTGATCCATAATCCCGTCCAGCGCCGGCGGGTAATCGCGGATGTGGGAACTCAGCGAGGTGTGCGCCTCATTCACGATCCGGTAAGAGGCAGTGGCCTCGCCGCCGCCGAAGGGCAAATTCCCGGTCAGAAGCAGATACAGCATGACGCCGGCGGAAAAGATATCCACGCGGCCGTCGATCGCTTCGCCCTTGAATCGCTCTGGCGCAATATAGTGGAGCGAACCGATGATCTGGCTGGTCTGCGTAAGGCCGGAGGTCTGCTCCAGGTTTTGAATCTTGGCGATACCGAAGTCAATGATTTTCGCCACGCCATTCGGCTGCACAATGACGTTCGCAGGCTTGATATCCCGGTGGATGATGCCTTTCTGATGGGCATGGCCGAGACCCGAGCAGACCTGCTCAATGATGCTCAGCTTCGTGATCAGTTCCAGCGGCTTATTCGACGCGATGAGCTTGTCGAGCGGGTCCCCTTCGACAAACTCCATGGCGATAAACGGCAATCCATCCTGCATCCCCATTTCGTATACGACGGGAATGTTGGGATGGCTGAGAGTCGACGCTCGCGCTTCCAGTTTGAAGCGGGCCAACCCATCCTCCATCGCAGATTTGAATGGCCTCTTGATTGCGACTCGGCGTCCGAGGTCATCCTGTGCGAGAAGAACTTCGCCCATGCCCCCGCGTCCGAGCACCCTTATGACCTGGTACTTGCCAATCATCCCTGCGGAGGTTGCATCCATCGTCTCGGCCTGGCTTTCGTCAAAGCAATAAAAGCACTGGGTTCAGCCGCGATCCAGCCTCGGATCAGTCTCAAATCGACCCAGTGTCAAAAGATACTGCAAACAAAAAGAAATATCCTAGAGTGCACGAATGTACACCTCCACACGTTACCACGCCATTGGCGCAGGAGCCAATAGAGCAAATTGCAACTTCCGTGTCACCACTGCGGCGTCAAGGCGCTCGAAACGGCATGCTATGCAATGCTGCCGATAAGAAGCATGACGCGAAGTTCGTGAGTTTGTTTCGCCAATGTCTGACTGGTAGAGACTCTAGGAGCGTATGACCCCGAATATCAGGTCTTGTTGCGGCTGAATGAAGAGGTCTTACTCTGCGCGAAGCCGAAACGCTGAGTAATCCCGGTTCAATGCGGCGCAGAGTGCTTCCACGACAAGCTCATGATCTTCGCGCTGTGGCAGCCCGGAGACGGTCACGCTGCCCACCACTCCCGTTCCGGCGACGGCGAGCGGGAACGAACCTCCATGAGCCACATAGTCTGCAATCGGCAGTCCGTACTTTTCGAGCAGCGTCTCATTCTTGATCTTCAGGCTCAAGCCAATCGCATAGGAAGAGCGGTGCAAACGCGCCACCAGATTGCTCTTGCGGCGTACCCATTCCGCATTGTCCGGCGTCGTGCCTTCGAGCGCTACGTAGAACAACTGCTGGCCGAAACGCCGGACATCGATCACCACCGACATTCCACGCTCTTTCGCCATAGTTCTAAGGCTGCTTCCCAGTTCCCATGCCACCTGCATGTCCAGTCGCGGCAACTGCAACGCATTTTCCTGCATTGCTACCTGCTCCAAGTCCTCGCTCAACCCCATTCCACCGAACCTCCTCGCATCCCAGTTATCATAGCCGCCCTGAGTCAATATCGATCTAAAGATCCGTCGAGGCTATGCGCGCCGCCATGCGAGGTTTTCATCTATCCCGGAAGCGGTATCCGATGTAGCTGTCCGTCAGCAGATATTCGGGGTTCGCCGGATCTGTCTCCAGTTTCTTGCGCAGAGTGCTCATCAGCACGCGCAAGTACTCGCGATTCTCGCTGCATTCTTCCCCCCAAACGGCAGTCAGCAGCTTGACATGCGGAAGCGGCTTTCCGGCGTTCTCCATCAACAACTGCAGCACACTGAACTCCCTCGGCGTCAGATGCACCGCAGTATCTCCCTTGGTGACTTTGCGGCGGACAGGATCGAGCGTAATCAGCCCAACCTCGATCAGCGTCTCCGTGCTCATCTCCGGCGCACGAAAGCGGCGAATCGCGGAACGAATGCGTGCCGTCAGTTCGCGCATCTGAAAAGGCTTGGTGATGTAGTCATCCGCGCCTGTCTCGAGCGCCAACACTTTATCGTCCTCGCTGTCTCGCACTGTCAGCATCAGAATCGGCAGGCGCGGGTAAGCGCGTCGAATAGCGCGGCAGGTTTCAATGCCTCCCATGCCCGGCATGTTGAGGTCCAGTAGCACCACCTCATAATCCACCATGCGCAGACGCATCAGGGCTTCTTCGCCGGTACCCGCTTCGCCCACATCAAAGCCCAATGCGGTAAGCGTTGTGCGCAAGGTACGGCGCAGCGAAACATCATCCTCAACGACAAGAACCGTGCCCTGAGCCTCGCTCATCGCACCTCCCGATGAATGTGTGGCAAACCCATATAAAACGTAGTTCCGCTGTGCACATCGCTTTCCATCCAGACGTGGCCTAGATGAGCTTCCACGATCTGTTTCGCGACGGTCAAACCGATGCCCGTCCCCGGCGCACGATAACGCGAGTCCGGGGAACGGTAGAAGCGCTGAAAGATCTTTTCCCCTTCTTCCGGAAAGATGTACGAACCCCGGTTATGAACACTGAACACCGTCTCCGAGTCCGTAACCGCCGCGCACAATCGAATCGGCGATGCCGGCTCGGCATATTTAGACGCGTTATCGAGGAACTGCGACAGCGCCATCTGCAACAGCCTGGGGTCGGCCCAAACCGAGCAGCCTTTATCCGGTGCTTCAATTTTCAATGGATGACCCTTCAGCCCGTGCGCAAATTGTGACCAGTCCGTGTGGAGGAATGTCTCGACGAGTATGCGCTCTTTGTTGACCTTGAGCTGCTTGTCTTCCAGTCTTGCGGTCTGCAACGCCTGGGTCGTCAAATCCGTGAGATGCTGCGTCTCTGTTTGAATCGCAGCAACGAGCTCCTCTTCGACCGCAGATAACCTCCCGATTTCGACAAGACCGGAGCTAGCTGCCTGAATTGTGGCAAGCGGTGTTTTGAATGCATGCGCCAGCCCGTCCAGAACAGCGGAACGAAGCTGCTCGCTCTGTCGTGACGCCTCGGCGCTGCTCTCTGCCAGAAACGCGCGCTCCCGCTCCATAGCGATGGCGGCCAGGGAAGCAATCGCGTCCGCGCTTCGCCCATCGATCCTGTTATTCGGACCGCTCACTAGGCAGAGAGTCCCGAGCCTTCGTGATCTGAGCGAGAGCGGGCGAAGGAGCTTGCCCGATTTGTGATCGTCCTGCGGGCTTTCGCGCAGATGGGCCGCTCTCATCTCGTCTTCCGTGATGCCCTGCGTTCCCGCCGCATCCAGCTTCGCACTCTGAGCGTTCCAGATTGCTACGGTTGCAGCATCGAAGACATCGGCAATCAGTAGTGCGAGCTGCGGGCCGACCGGTTCTCCCCGATCGATAAAAAGCAGCTCCTTGCTCATCGCGTAAAGCCGGGCGGCGCTGGCCTGATGCTCCGCTGTCTCCAAAGCCTGTCTCCGCAACCGGGCCGCCAGGCGGCTGATGAACAATACAACCGTCTCAAAGGCCGCCAGGGCAAACAGGTCCTGCGGGTCCGACATGTAAAAGTTGAGCAGAGGCTGAGTAAAGAAATAATCCAGACAGGAAACCGCAAGGATCGATGCGATCGTCGCTTCAACAAAGCCCCACAGAAATGCAATCGGCAAAACGAGAAGGAGGTATAGGAATCCCGCAATGAAGGCCTTCGCATGCAGGATATAGGCGATCCACGTGATCGCCGCGATCATACACGTAGACGCCAGGATTCGTAATAGCCGCTTTACTGCGAGTGCGGAAACCATGGCTTATCCATTCAGGCTACCGATACGTCCATAAAAATTGCGTAATTCTATTCAACCTTGGCCATAAGGCTTGGCCGGTTCTCAATCGCTGCACGAATCACTGCACACGCGGCATTCAACTCGCTCCCTGTTAGTTCAAGACGTGGTGGTCGAACACGCGCGCTCCCTTCACCCACCTCCTGTTGAACCAGCTTGATCAACTGGATGAACTTCGGCACCGTGTCCATACGCAACAACGGCAGAAACCATCGGTAAAGTTCAAAGGCTTCCCCAGTGCATTCCCTGGCGCGTCCCTGAGTAGCAAGATCAAAGAGCGCGACAGACTCGACAGGCAGAGCATTTACAAGTCCCGCAATCCATCCCGTCGCGCCGGCAGCGATCCCTTCGACGATCAGGTCATCCACGCCGACCAGAATCTGCAAACGTCCATCCTCAATCGCGCGAATCGCCGCAATACGCCGCACATCCGTGCTCGATTCCTTCACGGCCTGCATGTTAGGGTGTTCAGACGCCAGCTCGTGAATCTGCTCAGGAAGAAAATCCGTTCCGTAAGCGACAGGATTGTTATAGAGCATGCACGAGAGCGGCGTGGCTTCAAAGATTGCGGCCACATGCGCCTTCATCTCCCGCCAGTCTCCGAGGTAGACATAAGGCGGCAGCACCATCAGTCCCTCGCATCCGCAATCCGCCGCAGCCTTTGCCAGCGATACCGCTTCCACAGTCGACAGCGCGGAAATCGCCGCGACGATCGGCGCGCGTCCGTTCGCGGTGGCGACCATGTTCTTCAGGATCGCGATCTTCTCATCAAAGTTGAGCGTCGCCGCTTCGCCCAGAGAACCTAGCGAAACAATTCCCGTGCAGCCGCTGTCTAGCATCCAACTTGCATGTCTCGTCATGAAGGCGTGATCGACCTTCAGCTCTTCATCAAAGCAGGTCGTCATCGCGGGCAATACGCCTTGCCATTTCATCGTGTCTCTCCTTTAATCATTTCCCACACTGGAAGAGTCTTTCGTCATCCGGCTCGGCAGATAAGGGTCAATCGGGGTCGAGGTCCGTCTTCCCGCAATAAAATCGACAAGCAACCGCGCAGTCGCCAGCGATGTCGTGATGCCCAAACCCTCATGTCCAGTGGCGAGAAGCACCGTCGGATCTTCGCTTGGTCCAATCAGCGGCAGCTTGTCCGGCGTTGCCGCGCGAAAACCCGTCCACGCCCGCAACACCTTCAGCGAACCAATCTCCGGCATATACAGCCGTGCCCGGTCCATGATCGCATCCAGCATGTGCTGCTCAACAGCTGGGTCCTCCGAATCAAACTGCCGTGACGACCCAATCAGCAACTGTCCGTTCCTGCGTGGCTGCACATTGAAAGCAACCGAATCCATCTCGGAAGTATGCGCACTCTTCAGGTAGCCCAGCTCCACCAACTGATGATTGGCAAACCCCGGACAAGGATCGGTAATCATCAGATGGCCCTTGCGTTTTCGCACCGCAATCCCCGGCATCAGCTCAGGCGCAACCGCGCCAGTCGCGTTGACAATGACCGGCGAATGAATCCGGGTTCCGTCCCGTAATGACACAACGCCATCCCCAGCCGAAATTACCGTCTGACCGAGAAAAACATCCACTCCAGCCCGCTGCTGTTTTGCTTTGTCCAGAAGATAAGCTGCCCCACGCGACGGATTCAGAACTGCGTCAGCAGGCATAAGAAGGCCACCCAGGAAGGAGCGCCGCAGATTTGGCTCAGCCGCGGCGAGGAGCTTTGCATCAAGCAACTCCGCTGCAACGCCATGCGCCGAATAGAACTCCCGCTTCCGGCAAACCTCAGCCCACTCTTCCTCGTCAGCCGCTACCCAGATTGTTCCCGGCCGATAGTATTCGACGTCCAGTGGCAGTTCCGGAGCAAGCTCATGCCAGAGAGATTGCGAGTAGTGTGTGAGCGCAAATTGCGCCGGCGAATCGTCCATTACCACAACATGCCCCATCGCCGCGCCCGTAGCACCCCCGGCAACAACATCTCGCTCAACCACGGCGACACTCATGCCCTCAATCGCAAACTCCATCGCGCACGCTGCGCCGACGATACCCGCGCCGATGACAACCGCGTCGTAACTCGTCCTCACTTGCCAATCCCCACGCGAAATGGATCTTCAGGGTCAACCAGCAGCGAGCCCTCTGCCGTCACATAAGCCGAACCGGTAATGCTCGGCAGGATTGCATCACCCTGCACTCGGAAGCTTCCCTCAAAGACCCCGCCAAGAATACCGCGCTGCCTCCAAACCTCGCCCGGCGCAAGCTTCCCGTCTGCGTAAAGGCAAGCCAGCTTCGCGCTAGTACCCGTCCCGCAGGGCGAGCGGTCGTAAGTCTTGCCGGGGCACAGAACGAAATTCGTGCTGTCGGCATCGCCACTATC
The DNA here is from genome assembly GCF_025685625.1 of Acidicapsa acidisoli. Lineage (NCBI taxonomy): Bacteria > Pseudomonadati > Acidobacteriota > Terriglobia > Terriglobales > Acidobacteriaceae > Acidicapsa > Acidicapsa acidisoli. The sequence goes on along the minus strand of NZ_JAGSYI010000002.1, from coordinate 773,622 downwards.
CCAATGGCTGAACAACTCCACGTGATCGACCTCGGCGCCGTCCGCCCCAGTCACCCCCGCAGCAGCCAGAACCTGCCGAATACTCCACGCGAATTCTGTCAATTCCTCGGCATATCGGAGCGATAACTCCTTGCCGTGGTCTTCCACCAGAAAGAACCAGTTTCCACCCCACGCAACATCGCCCGTCACCCTCCCATGTCCCGGAACCTCAACCGAAACACCGCGCAGGAATCGATACGCCGGAACATTCCCCACCGTGACCTTGCCGCCAGGGTGCAGAGTCGCCGACACCACACCCACCGGCGTCTCAATGCGGTGCACTCCAGCCGAAATTCGCCCCAGATAAGCCAGCGAACCGACCAATCCGATCGTGCCATGGCCACACATGCCCAGATATCCCACGTTGTTGAAGTAGATCACTCCAGCCGCGCAGCTCGCATCGACTGGCTCGCAAAGCAGCGCACCTACAATCACATCCGAACCGCGCGGCTCATTGACTACCATCGAGCGAAACTCATCCTGTTCCCGCCGAAACCGCTCCAGCCGCGCAGCAATCGGGCCCGCGCCAAGATCGGGGCCTCCTGCAAGCACAAGCCTCGTTGGCTCGCCCTCGGTATGCGAATCGAGAAACGAAATTCGGCGTATATCGCGGATAAGCTTCACCTTCAGGGGTGCTGATTCTTGAATCGATTCGGCGCTTCCCACTGCCCCGAAGCACCCGATGCAAAGATAGCCTCAATCACAGCCATATTTCCAATCGCGTCCTCTACAGAAACAGGAACTTCGGTATCTTCGAGAATTGCCTTCGAGAACGCGTCTCCCTGCAGCGTGTACTGATCGCAGACAGGGAAGGTCTCTGTCGTGATTCCGCCGCCGAAGACATCCTTGCCACTGTCGATAAAGAGCCGGGTAGGCCGATCCGGCGGAGCATTGAATGGGATCTCCAACTCGATCCGTCCTCGCGTGCCAAGAAAGTGAATGCGCTGATAAGGCACCAGCTGCGTACTGCAGGTGAAAATCGACTGGCCGCCTTCAAAATCGAGCATCGCCGAGGTTAGCCGGTCCGTCTGCATCACGGGATCGCGATCGACCAGCCCAACCACGCGATCCGGCTCCTGCGCAAAGGCGTAGCGCGACGCATGGATCATGTAGCAACCAATGTCCATCAGACCGCCGCCGCCGGATTCGACGATATTCCGAATATTGGCTGGATCGACGTTGAAATAGCTGAAACACCCCATGATCGAGCGAAGCTCTCCGATGCGGCCTTCGTCCAGCAACTCCCGAACGCGCAGCCATTGCGGATAGCTGCGAATCATGAACGCCTCACCGATCTTTACACCCGTTCGCGCGCGAACAGCCAGCAGTGTCTCCGCCTCGGCAGCTGTCAGGCTGATCGGCTTTTCACATAAAACATGCTTGCCCGCCTCAGCCGCCTTGATCGTCCACGGTACATGCAGTTGATTTGGCAGCGGATTGTAAATGGCGTCGATTTCGGGATCTTCAAGCAGCTCCTCATAAGACCCATACACCTTGGCGATACCCAGCGCGGCAGCCGCCTCCTGAGCCTTTGCAAGATCGCGCGACGCGATGGCCGTGACGCTCGTCTGCTGGCCCTGCTGCATTCCAGGGATGACTTTTTTGAGACCGATATTTGCGGTGCTGAGTACTCCCCAGCGGACTGTGTTCCTCATGTTCGCAATCATAAATGCGCGAGTTGGCCCAATCCGTGTTCATCGCCTTCGGTTCAGAATAAAGCCGACTTCAAAGTCGGTAAGAGGCGGATGCTTCGGTTCGCACATTCGCAAATGAGACCGTTTGTTATCCAAGGCCGTCTTGTTATCATCTTGCTGACGGTGGAGTGCTCCAAGCATGGCGTAGCTCGGGCCTCGCGGCTCGACTTCGGCCTCTCTGGGGCTACCCCAGGGAATCGTGAATGACTGGGAATTCGTCGCGCGAGCCTCGCTGCGCGAATGCGCAGATCCGCTCTCGCAAGGACAGACTCGTTGGAGCATTCCACTGTCAACTCAAGCGCCCAATCCGCTGCTGCTGATTGCGCTGGCAAGGTCGATCCTCGCCGGTGAGCCTTCCGTCGACGAAATCGTCCTCCGTTGCAGCCAGACCCTCGGCAGGAAATGGCGCTGGCTGACGCCCCTGGCGCGCAGATACCGCGAGAACTTCGAAAACAAGCTCCGGCCAAGACGTCAGGAGGTCCTGGACTTCCTGAAACGCGATCACGGCCTACATCGCGCCCTCGCACGATATCCCGAGCTATCCGTAGCCGACTTGCTCGCCGCGCCCCAACGGATGCAACCCGTCCCATCCGCCGTAAACTGGAGCATCCCCGCCATCGAATCCGTGAGATCCCTCGCCGACTGGCTTCATCTCAGCGTCTCGGAGTTGGAATGGTTCGCCAATCTGAAAGGGCTCGGACCGAAACATGGCTCCGTCAACGGTGCCGCGAACAGCGCTTCCCGCCTATGTCATTATCACTATCGAGTCGTTGGCAAGAACTCGGGCGGACTTCGGCTCATCGAATCGCCAAAGCAGCATCTTAAGATTATCCAGCGCCAGATTCTCACCAAAATCCTCGACAACATCCCCATTCATCCGACGGGGCACGGATTCGTCAAAGGGCGTTCCATCAAGACGTTTGCCGCCCCTCACGCGGGCCGGAGAGTGGTTCTCCGTATGGATTTGCAGGATTTTTTCCCATCCTTCACAGCCTGCAGAATTCAGACCATCTTTCGCACCGCAGGCTATCCCGAGTCCGTCGCCGACCTGCTGGGCGGCATCTGCACCAACGCCGCACCGCGTAGCATTTGGTCTGAGAGCAGCCCGGAGCTCGGCACGAAGCTGAATCGTTCAGAGATAGCCGAAGCCATACGGCTCTATTCCCGCCCTCATCTTCCTCAGGGGGCGCCCACATCGCCGGCGCTTGCGAACATCTGTACGTACCACCTCGATTGCCGCCTAAATGGCCTTGCGCAGTCATGCGGCGCAACTTATACCCGCTATGCCGACGACCTGGCATTCTCCGGCGGCGAAGTCTTCGAGAAATGCCTGCCGCGTTTTGCCATCCAAGCCGCCGCAATCCTTGCCGAGGAAGGCTTTCGCGTCCATCATCGGAAGACGCGCCTCATGCGCCAGGGCGTCCGCCAATATCTTGCCGGCCTCGTTGTAAATAAGCACGTCAATCTGGTGCGCGGCGACTTCGACCGCCTCAAAGCGATCCTCCATAACTGCATCCGCAATGGTCCGGAAAGTCAGAACCGAGAATCCCGTCCCCAGTTCCAACTCCATCTAGAGGGACGCGTCAGCTTCGTAGAAATGATCCATCCCGCCAAAGGCAAGCGTCTGCGTAAATTATTCCAACAAATTCAATGGAAGTGACTTACCTCTCACCGGCCGCGTCCATTCCTCTTTCAAGTTCACCTGTGGCTATGGCAAACAGCGTCAGAGTGGCTATTGCCTCTTCCTGCTTGGCGAGTCATAAATTGAGAGGATGCCGGCTTCCTCCGTTGCGGCATGGGGCAGAAACAGGACCGCATTTCCCGAATTCAAGGCGATGCTGTTTCTGCCTACCTTTCGATGGTTTGCCGGTCGGGTGCATAGAAAGCAGAGGCCGTAAGGGGCACAGTTATGTCCAGGTTCTTTCCCCGGATTTGTGCAATCGTGATAACTGCGGGCTTCATCGCCGCGGCACTGGCAGCCCAGACCGCATCTAAGACTGCTTCTCAGATCGTCCCGTTGTCGACCCCAATGGAACTGACCCATGACAAGCCGTTTGTCATGGTGTCGGTCAACGGCAAAGGTCCCTTCCGCTTCGTCATCGACACAGGAACCGGCGCCGAAGCATTCGTAACCGGGGAACTGGCCGACGAACTCGGGCTGCCTGTCACTGGCTATGTCCACCTGAGCGACGCCAGCAAACAAGGCGGACAAAGAGTGCCGCTGGTTATGATTCAATCCCTTGAGGTTGCCGGCGTCGTCTTCCGCGATGTCAAGGCCGCAAGACATTCTCTCAGCGACGCCGATGGCGTCTGCGACGGGTTGCTCGGGTTCGAGCTCTTTCGTGACTATCTCCTTACCCTGGATTATCCAAACCATCGCATGGCGCTCTCTTCCGGATCGCTGGAGCCGGACGGTGAGCGATCCGTCTTGCCCTTCCGCATGCCCGACGGCATCCCGATCGTCCCACTGCACATCGGATCGCTTCAGATTGACGCGCAAATCGACTCCGGCGGCACCGGACTCAGCCTTCCCGAGAAGATTGCCTCTCATCTCAACTTCGACAACGCGCCATCGCTCTTCGGCATTGGACAATCCCTCTCGTCGCGCTTCGAACTCAAAGCCGCCCGCCTTACTTCGGACCTCCACTTCGGTAACTACATATTCCTGCGGCCCTTCGTCGAGATCAATCCCGCTTTTCCGCTTGCAAACTTCGGCTCCAGCGCAATGCAGAACTTCACCTTCACCTTTGATCAAAAAGATGCGCTCGTACGCTTCGAGTCCAGCCAGCAGATACAGCACTTATCGCCTACACCGACACCAGTAAGAATGGAAATGGCGCCAACCTACAAACCCGTCGATACCTCGCTGGTGCCGGTGGGCTAGATCGAGCCTCCGGTGAATGCATTCAGCCGCTTACTGGATAGCGCACTCGCTGCAATCCACGACCCTCCGCAAAGACCAAGCGCAATAAAGGCGCTCGACCACTCCGCCGGATCGTGCGAACGCGGATAACTCATGATTCGCGGCAAATGCAACAGCAGGAACCAAAGAAGAAACATCGTTCCAAGCATCGCCGCTGCCCAACTGCCCATCCAATTGGTCGCAATGCTGATACCCGCCGCAACAAAGGCGATCCCTGTGAAATATGCCCAGAATAATCCCGGTCCCGGAATCCACGGCGGTATAAGAGTGGCGATAAAGCTCGGAATCAGAAAGTGGCTGATGCCGAAGACAACAGAAGACACCGCCAGAAAGACACGGCCCGACAGGATCAAACCCCTCCGCGCACCTTGCCAGCGGTCCACGAATCTGATTTGTGCCGGTAGCATTCCCGCCAGGAACAAAGCCGACGCACACAGGCTGAAAACCTCAAAAACTACCGTGCGGAGGCTGAGATCCAGCAGGCTCGCGGCTGCCCTGGGTATCTGAAGGAAGATTTCGCTAAGAAGAAACAAAATGCCCAATAGAATTGCAGCAAGCCGGGTTCTCAGGTTGACCGTCATGCAGATTCCTATAACAAGGAATGCGATACCCGTGAGATATACCAGCAGCGGCATACTCGGAAGCCAGGGAATCATCCGCATCACTGTCCCGCCGGTGCGAGCCCAGATAATATTTTGAACACCGAATGCCGCAATGGAGATAGCAAAGAGAAACCTGCCAGGCTTACCTATCGTGACCAACCCTGTATCCTCCAGACTTATATCGGATCTTGGCTAACACGCTTACTCCGAAAATCTTCTCACGCTATAAGAAATAGGAAGCCCGATGAGAAGCATGTGCACCACCAGTCCCTGAATCAGTGCCATCAATCCAAAAGGTCCCCTACCGTGCAACGCGGAAAGCGGTACGACGATCAGATTCATGACAAGGAAAACCGCGATGCCATAAAACAATCCGCAAATGAGCGCATGGTCCTTTAAGAACTCAAGCTTTCGGCTTGCGGCGTAGTAAATCGCAGCCGCGGACAACGCGATGAAAAACTGCAAAGCGACACCGAGAAAGTAGACGAAAAGGCCGCCGTGAATCGCTTTGATTCCAAGCAGTCCCGCTGCAATCACGCGCGGCACGCCCCAACCATACGTGATGAATGCGGAGATGAGGTCCAATCCTCCTGCCGCCAAACCGCCCACCATGATCGGCAACAGAGCCTTTGGTCTTCGCCCGGAGAGCGTCCCCAGAGCATCCGTCAGCCTGTGCTCATCGGCGGAATTGTCTTTTTGGCGCTGCATGAAGGAGACTGCATCCATTTTCGCCCACCTCTCAGTTTGCCCTTGCTGCTCGACGGCGGCTCGCAGAAGGGAATTGTGCCCGTAGACGCAGCAAAGCCTAATCGAACGAATCTCTTAAAATAGACCGCTCGCCAACTGTTGAGAGCATCGAGTGCAATTGATCTTCTGAAATAGAGTGGCTAGTAGCCATATCCACTCGAACCAAAAAGATGCTGGCCACTATAATGCTTCTGTGAACCGCACAGCGTCTGGCATCCTACCTGCGATAGCAGTCGACCGCAAATCCCCGAGTCCGTTGCATAAGCAGATCTATGACGGATTTCGTTCCGCAATCCTGCGGCGGGAGTTGCGCCCCGGCCAACGGATTCCGTCGAGCCGCGAACTCTCGGTTGAGCTACGGGTCTCCCGGTTTCCCGTTCTCAACGCATACGCGCAGCTGCTCGCCGAGGGATACTTCGAGAGCACCGTCGGCTCGGGTACATTCGTTTCGTCCTCATTGCCCGAACAGCGAATGTCGGTTTTGCTTCCAAAGGCTTCCGTTCAAAAACCTTCTGGTCCCCGCTCTGTAGCACGCGGTTCGCTTCTATATCCGGCATTCGATAATCACCCTGCAGTTCGCGGTTGGGGCGCCTTCGGCGTTCATCAGCCGGCACTCGATCAGTTTCCGTTCCAGTTATGGTCGAGCCTGGTCGCCCGCCACAGCCGCAACCCGCATGCGAATGCCATCCACCATATAAACCCGCTCGGAACAGACAGATTCCGCGAAGCGATCGCGGACTATCTCCGTGCCGCCCGGGGCGTAAAGTGCGAATCAAATCAGATCATGGTCGTCTCCGGTTCACAACAGGCGCTCGATATCACAGCGAGAGTGCTCTTCGATCGAGGCGATCCAGTCTGGGTCGAAGAACCGGGCTATCGCCTTCAGCGCAGCGTGCTCATGGCTGCAGGCTGCGTCCCCGTTCCAATACCGGTGGACAACGAAGGCATGAATGTGCCCGCCGGCATCCGTGCGCGCCGTAAGGCTCGAGCTGCATTCGTCACTCCCTCACACCAGTACCCTCTCGGAGTAACAATGAGTGCATCGCGCCGTCTCCAGCTCCTCAATTGGGCGCAGAGCGTGGGAGCCTGGATCATCGAAGATGACTACGACAGCGAATACCGGTACGAGAGCCTCCCTATCGCCTCCCTGCATGGCCTGGACGTGAACCAGCGCGTCATCTATATCGGAACCTTCAGCAAAGTTCTCTTTCCATCCCTTAGGCTTGGCTACATCGTGATTCCGCCCGATCTTGTGGAGCGTTTTGTCTCTGTGCGCCATGTCATGGATATCTTCCCCCCCTACCTCTACCAGGAAGTCCTCTCTGACTTCATCAATGAAGGACATTTCACGCGCCATATTCGCCGAATGCGCCAAACGTACGGCGAAAAGCGAACAGCCCTCGTCGAATCCCTCAAAGCCGAATTCGGGCATGAATTGGAGATTCACGGAGCGGAAGCCGGTATGCACCTGACTATGACGCTACAGAGCGGACTGCGCGACACTGAGATAGCAGCCAGAGCCGCCCGCGAACGGCTCTGGCTATGGCCGCTTTCTCCGTCTTATCTCGGCGAAAAACATCAAAACGGATTCATCCTCGGCTTCGGTAGTATCCCGCGTGACCAGATACCAGGCAACGTGCGCCGTCTCCGGGCGATCATTTCCTCTAAATGAGGCGTAGAAGCTGCGCTCTCACTTCTCGTGGGAATCTCGACATTCAATGAGGTGTCTTGTCGCGGGCTCACGCAAGTATTGTCCCGACATCTTAAGTCAGAGGGTTTCGCGAACGGTCGGCGATGATATTGTTTGTCCGGAGAATAAGAATGATTTATCATCAGGCCAAGGTCGATTCCTCTAAACCAGCGCTCCTATCTCCCAGATGCACATTGCAGCGGCCTACCTAATTATGGACTTTGAGCAACTTAAGACATTTCAACTCGTGAGCCGGCTGAAGAGCTTTTCCAGGGCTGCGGAGAAGCTTGGTGTCACTCAACCGGCGATCTCGGCGCAGATTCGCTCGCTCGAAAATGAAGTGGGCGCCCGGTTGTTCGATCGCGAGGGCGGCAAGGTCACGTTCACCGCTGCGGGGCGTCTTTTTGAGCCCTTTGCGGAGCACTGCTTGCAGTGCCATAGTCATATCCTTGCCGGCGTAAGCGAGTTGTATCATTCGCCGCGCGGGGAAATCTCCGTGAGCACTAGCGAGGCGACCAGCCTCTATGTACTCCCCGCAGTCTTTGCCCAGTTCAAGAAACTGTACACCCGCGTCCATCTCAGCATCGTTCGTTCGGAGCGATCACGGACCCTTGAGGCCGTCTTCAGTCGCGAAGTGGATTTTGGAATCGTATCTCTCCCGGTCAAGGACAGCCGTTTGCTGGTACATAACATCCACAAGGATGAAGTTGTACTTGTAACTTCTACGACACATCCTCTTGCGGAAAGAGATACCGTTAAGTTAGATGAGATACTTCAATACCCATTGCTGATGATGAAGCACGGCAGGCAAAGAGAGAAGATTGACCACTTTTTTCACAGCAAGGACCTGCAACCAAGAATAGCAATGGAGCTTGAGTCAAGCGAGTTACTGAAACGCTTGATTGGCGCGGGAATTGGCATGGGATTCCTCCCGCATACCAACGTGCTCGCCGATGAATCCGCAGGTGCTCTTAAAACGATAAAGGTGGATGGGATGCGGATACAGCGGGAATTAGCCCTCGTGTTTCGCAAGGATAAAACCCTGACCCGCGCAGCTCACGCCTTTCTTGAAGTGGCAACGAATGGCGCCAGGTCGGTTCCCCCGCTAAACAAGGGGAAGACCCGTTCGGCTTAATCCCGTGATAGCGGTAGCGACTCAGTATCGCAGGCGCGCATCCGGTTCTGTCGCGATGTTGCATCGCGACCGGCGCAGGTAGCGCTTGGCTGGTTATCCCCGCCATCAGTGCCAACTGCGGCATATATACAATCTATATCGGAGGTAGAAGCGCATCACTGCTGCAATCTCGCCAGATGCAATTCTCGGTAAGATATGCCTTTTGAACAGCTTCCAGCCGATTGCCTGCCGATGTCCGCAGCCGTGTGGGTACGACTAGCAACTTGCGTCCACGATTCCCGGTCGGCCTGCCAGTTGACAGGGATCAGCGCGTTTCGGCTCCGCTTCCGAGCCCAAAACTGGTCATGCCTGTTTATCGGGTGTGCGCTAGCAGCTTGACGATTCTCTTACAATCCTGTCACAATTCACCGCGAAAGTTTGAGAAGGGTGTTCGTTGGTAGGTAAGTGAAGCCCTTTCATCGACAGACGAGGTCTCCGGACAAGTGACTTGCGCTCCGCAATTCAGAGGCCGGGGTGACAGACATGGCAACAGCAACTCTTTGCTTCGATCGTTTCTGGCGTAACGCTCGGCTTCATGCTGCATGGTCTCTTGTCGCGTTTCTGACCGGGCTCACCCCCCTTCTCATGGCGCAAAGCGCAATTCCCGCCCAGGTGCCTGTCTTTCAACCCTCCTCGGCCAGCGTCGGAGCAGAGTCTGCACTCTCTCCAGAAGAGCTTGGCGACCTCCAGATGGTACGCAAGCACTTTCAGGCCGCGCTTCAGGAATACATGCAGGTTTCCCCCAAGTCGGCCGCCGTGTGGAACAAGATCGGCATCGCTCAGCAGCAGATGTTCGTGACAGATGAAGCCAAAAAGAGTTATGAGACGGCTTTAAAGCTGGATCCAAAAAATGCGGATGTTATGAATAATCTCGGCTCGGTTTATTACTCCCGGAAAGAGTATGGCATCGCCGAACATATGTACCGCAAGGCGCTCAAAATCAAGCCTAAGTCGGCCCTGATTTACAAGAATTTGGGCACGGATCTGCTGGCGGAAAATAAGTTCAAGAAAGGCTGGGATTGTTATCAAGCCGCGCTGGGCATCGATCCTGAAGTGTTCGAGAGAGTAGGTCAGCTGCGCATTGGAGAACCCACTCCAACCCAGAAGCGCGGTGCCATGAACTATTATCTCGCCAAGAGCTACGCACGCGTTGGAATGCCCGACCGCGCGGTAGGATACCTGCGAATGGCCATCGACGAAGGCTTCACCGACCGCAAAAAGGTCCTCGCAGACAAGGAATTCGCTGGCCTGCGCGGCCTGTCCGCTTTCGAGCAACTTATTTCCGAGCAGCAAATCAGTAAACAAATTCAGTAAATGTGTCCGCCAGGTAAGTTGCCATTCAGGATCATGGTGAGCGCGTTCTACCGAACGGCATAATATGCGCTAATTAAGCGGTGATCTTACGTAACCCGGCGTGGCGGGCTCTTATGGTCCGCAGGGACAACCCGCTCGTCCGATGCCTGTCTTGTTGAATCTCCGCAATTACAGCGAGAGCAATCTCCGCCGAGCTATTTCCGCCAAGATCCAGTCCCATCGGCGCGTGTAGCTGCTCCATCCATCGTTCCACCTGAGAATCGACTCTGACATCCGGCACGCCATTATCCTGGGCGATAGAGAACAGCATATCGTAAGTGCGCCGGCGCGGTCCTAGCACGCCAATATAAGCTGGCTCCTCCTCCAGCAATCCTGTCAGTATCCGAGTATCCTGCTCAAGACTGTGGGTCATAACCGTCGCCGCGTCGGTCGGGAGAATTGTAAACCGCGCAGGTTCCCCCACACGCAGCACCTGCAAGTGATTCGCCTCCGGAAACCTCGTCTGCGTTACCAGATGAGAGCGTCCATCGGCCACAGCAACATACCATCCCAGTTGCCGCGCCTGCCGGACAAGCGGTATCGCGTCGTCTCCCGCCCCAAAGACAAAGAGCCCCGGTCGCGCCGCATTCCATTCAACGCCGACGGTGGCCATTCGCCCATCTCCGGTCTCAACAGTATGGGCGAAAGACCGCTGTCCTTGAAAACTCTGGTATGCCAATTCGGAAAGCGCACCGCCAATTTTGGCGCCGGCCTCATGGCCAGCCTCTTCTAGCTCAGACCCGCAATACGCGCGGTGCCCAATCCATTCTCCGTCGAGCACGGTAGAGATTGCCAAAGGAGTTCGTTCGTGGAAACTTACCGCGAGCCGCTTCAACAGCGCATCCGCTGTTGCGCTCCGCTCCAACAGTACATGGACAATGCCCCCGCAACCCATCCCATACGGAACGTCACCGTCCTCGGCACTGGTTGAGTAGCGCCGCACCACCGGCCCATCTTCGGTCCGCCAGAAGGCCTTGCGCGCAACCTCGGCCTCCAGACACCCGCCGCTGATCGTCCCCACCCGGCGTCCGTCGGCCGCAATCAGCATCCGTGCCCCAGTCTTGCGGTATCCCGAACCTTCGACCTTCACCACCGTGGCCAGGACGTACTCCGTCGCACTCTTCCGGAGGTCCTGCCACAGCGGCAATATCTGTTCGAGATCGGTCATAGAAAACGACTAGGCCTCGCGAATATCCGACTTGAGCAGGTCTTCGATCCGCACAGGCAGCTCCCGCACGCGAACTCCGGTTGCATGGTAAACAGCCGCCGTAATTGCCGGCGCGACGCCAGCCAATCCAATCTCCCCGACCCCGCGCGCTCCGTATTCGTTCATTGCCAGGTCAGGATGGTCCAGGAAAGTGACGTCAATGCTGGGCGAGTCGGCGCAAGTAGCCACTAGGTAATCGGCCATGCTGCCATTGATCGGCTGTCCGTTGCGCTGGTCGTAAACAGTTTGCTCCAGCAAGCCCATGCCCACGCCCATCACCACCGCGCCCATGATCTGGTTGGTCGCCGCCTTGCGGTTGATGATGCGGCCGCCGTCAATCACCGAAACTACGCGGCTCACGCGCAGCCGCGCAATCTCCGGCTCCCACTCCACTTCCACAAACTGGCAGCCGTACGAGTGCAGCGATAGATCCTTCGCCTTTGGATCTTCAAACGTCGGAATCGTCTTGCCTTCGCCTGTAATACCGCTCAGCCGTGCCAGCTTGACCACTTCTTCAAACGGAATTCCCGTGTGATATGGCTTGTCTGCGGCATGAACCCAACCCGAGGTTAGTTCCAGCTTTGCTGGTTCCACATTCTCATGAGGCGAGCCAGCCGTCGAGGCTGCCAACTGCAGCAGTGTTTTCTTCGCATTGGTCGCCGCCGCCGAAATCGAGGGCAGGGAACTGGCAGTTGCCCATGATCCGCCAGACATCGCCCCCTCCGGCAGACTGGAATCGCCCATGAAGACATCGATCCTGTCGAATGGAACGCCGAGCTTTTCCTGCATTACCTGCGCAAAGATCGTATAGGTTCCAGTCCCGATATCCTGCGTAGCCGAGCGAACGCATACGCGTCCATTCGCGCAAAGCTCCACTGTTGCCGAAGCGCCAAAACGGTACGCGCCCCAACTCGCCGCCGCCATTCCCCATCCAAGAATCTTGCCGTCCCGTCGCATGGAACCGACCGCTGGCGTTCGCTTGTCCCATCCAAACTTCTGCTTCCCGGTTTCGAGACACTCCTTCAAATGCCGCGAAGAGAACTGTTGCCCGGTCCCTTCGTCCTTCACCGGCTCATTGCGCAGCCGCAACTCCACCGGGTCCATCTTCAGCGCAATGGCCAACTCATCCATCGCCGATTCCATCGCAAACAGCCCCGGCACCGCGCCCGGACCACGCATCGGCGAAGGCGTGCCGATATTCCGCTGCACCAGCGCCGAGGTAATCTCAAGATTAGGCACACTATACAGATAAGGCGTGGCCTCGCCGCAGCCCTCGTCAATTTCGTCGATAAACGAAGTGTGATTCAGATAGTCCTGCCGCAGCGCAACCAGCTTGCCCTCGGCCGTCGCGCCGATCTTAATCTGCTGCTCGCAGCGCGGTCTGTGGCCCACATTCGAAAACATCATCCGCCGCGAAAGGCTTAGCTTCACCGGCCTCTTCAACTGCCGGGCAGCTACCGCCGCCATCGCCGAATGCGGCCATGGAAACAGCTTCCCGCCAAATCCCGAGCCAAGAAATCTGGTAATGACCTGCACATTCTCACGCGGCACGCCCAGAATCTGCGCGATGGCTAAGCGATGATTCACTACGCCCTGCGAAGTTTCGTACAGCGTCACATTTTCGCCGTCCCACGTCGCAACCGTCGCATGCATTTCAATCGGGTTGTGAGTCTCCACCGGGGTGATGTAGTTCTGATCGACCTTGAACGGCGCAGAGGCAAAAGCCCCGTCCACATCCCCGCGCTTCGAACCCGATTTACGCTTACCCGCGTAGTCGCTCAGGCTTGGATTCAGCGACTGAGGCCCAGTCGCATATTCAACCTTGACAGCCTGCGCAGCTTCGGTCGCCTGCTCCAGCGTTTCGGCAACCACAACGGCAACATACTGTCCCCAGTAATAAATCTTCTCGTCTTCAAACGGCGACCGCGCCTCCGACGAAGTCGCACTGAAGTCATTCGGCACCACGCGATAAAGCTTGTCGATGTTGCCATGATGCAGCACCAGCAGAACTCCAGGCATCTTCTCCGCGACAGATACATCGATCCGCTTGATGCTTCCGCTGGCAATCGTACTCTGCACCGGCACCGCGTGAGCCAACCCTTCAAAGTGAAAATCTGCCGCATACTGCGCAGATCCGGTCGTCTTGAGCGGCCCGTCAATGCGTGGCACCGAAGCGCCAATCACCGCAGCTCCTGTAACGACTTTGCCCGTTTCATCGACTGCATCAAACACGCTAGCCATTGTTAAATCTCCTTACGTACTTCCGCTCTAAGCAGTCGCCATCTTCAGCGCGCGCACCACGCAGCGCTTCGCCAGTTCCACTTTGAAAGCATTCTCCGGATGCGTCCTGGCTCCCTTGAGTGCCGCCTCCGCAGCCGCATGGAAGGTCGCCACACTCGGAGCCTTCCCTGTCAAAGCCACCTCCGCCCCATGCGAACGCCACGGGCGCGTTCCCACTCCGCCCATCGCCACGCGCACCGAGCGAATACGCCCATCTTCCACATGCGCAACCACCGCAGCCGAAGCCAGCGCAAATTCATACGAAGCACGATCGCGCAGCTTCAGATACACCTGCTTCGTATCGGCAACAGGAGGCAGCGTGACATGCGTAATGAGGTCGCCCGGCTCAAGCACATTCTCAATCTCCGGAGTATCCCCCGGCAGCTTGTAGAACTCGCCAATCGCAATCTCCCGCGTGCCCTTCGCGCCCTGTACATGAATCACAGCTTCCAGCGCTGTCATCGCCACGCACATATCGGAAGGGTGTGTAGCAATGCAATGATCGCTCGTTCCGAGAATCGCCATCATACGGTGATGACCTTCCATCGCCGCGCATCCGCTGCCGGGATCGCGCTTGTTGCATGCTCCCGAACTAGGATCGCGGAAGTAAGGACACCGCGTCCGTTGCAGCAGATTTCCGCCCGTCGTCGCCATATTGCGCAACTGCGGCGAGGCGCCCGAAAGGAGTGCCTGCGACAGAACCGCATAGTTCTTCAGCACCTCGGGATGATTCGCAAGATCGCTGTTGCGCACCATCGCCCCAATCTTCAGCCCGCCATTCGGCAGCACTTCCACCTGGTCCAGCGGTAGCGCCGTCACATCCACCAAAGCAGACGGCAACTCCACGCCCAGCTTCATCAGATCCACCAGCGTCGTTCCACCAGCAATAAAACGCCCACTTGAGCTAACAGCCTTGTCGATAGTAGAAGGCTGCTCATAAGTAAAGTTATGCATCGTAACCCCCTGATTCGGTTCCAGGTTTTTTAAGAAACGCTTGTGTTGGAAGCATGGCCGCGCACCTGCTGCACCGCCGCCACGATATTCGGATAAGCTCCGCAACGGCAAATATTGCCAGCCATACCGTGCTTCACGTCCTCATCCGTAGGTCCAATCGGTTCCTTCAATAGCGCCACAGCAGACATAATCTGTCCCGAAGTGCAATAGCCGCACTGATAGCCGTCATGCTCCACAAAAGCCGCTTGCATCGGATGCAGATTGCCCGGCTGTCCAAGGCCCTCAATGGTTGTAACTTCCTTGCCTGCAACCATCACTGCCAGCGTCAGGCACGAGTTCACCCTGCGCCCGTTGACATGCACCGTGCAGGCCCCGCATTGACCGTGATCGCATCCCTTCTTGGTGCCAGTCAGATAAATTCGCTCGCGCAACAGATCCAACAGGGTAACCCGAGGCTCTAGCCCGCTGAGGTCGTAGCTCTTCCCGTTCACCAGCACGGTCGATGCTGCCGCGGACGAACCTGATTCCGGTTGTGCACCAGCTGGCGCTTCCACTCCCGCAGCCATTGCCAGCGGAGAAGCGCTCGCGACCAATCCCGCTGCTCCGAGCCCGGATAAAAAGCTTCGCCGGCTCACCCGCCCCTTGAGGCCATGCTCTTCCGAGTGCGCCGCTTCTGTGAGTGGCTCTAACCCCAGCAAGTGCTGGTCGTCTCGCAATTTTGGTCCGTCTGCCATCGCTCTTCTCCAATACATCGTGTGTCAGCTCATCGGGAACGATCAGCCCACTTCTGAAATGATTCCACGCTGCCCTTGGGGTTCATCTTACATATTTCTTACACGAACCCACAAAGATTGATTCCACGCAAAACTCTCACCGTCATACCGTATCCTGCATGATAGTGCCGATGACGAATTCCAAGGAAACTAAGTTGCCAGATCCCGTATCACACTCAGAAGACAGCCTGTTTCAACAAATGTTGACGGTAGCTTTCAAAGAAGCCCAACAAGGTCTCGCCGAAGGCGGAATCCCAATCGGCGCAGCGCTGTTCACGCAGCAGGGCCAACTCCTCAGCAGCGGACACAACCGCCGCGTCCAGGACGGCGATCCTTCCATCCACGGCGAAACCGATGCCTTCCGCCGCGCGGGCCGTCAGGTTTCGTACCGTAACCTCGTAATGGTCACCACCCTCGCTCCTTGTTGGTATTGCAGCGGCCTGATCCGTCAGTTCCGCATCGGAACCCTCGTCGTCGGCGAAAGCCGCAACTTCCAGGGAGGTGTCGCGTGGCTGCGAGAAAACGGCATCCGCGTCATCGACCTCGACAGCCAGGAGTGCGTCGACCTGCTGTCCGGCTATATCGCAGCACATCCTGAAATCTGGAATGAAGACATAGGCGAATTGCCTCCCGCATAGATCCTTCAACCTCTCACGAAAATAGAAGAATCGCGTTGCGTACAAAAATAATCCTTGACTTTTGATTATAGGCATAGCCATTCTATGCCTGTGAATGCTATGCCTAAAAACGAAATGCCTAAGTCCGGAATGCCTTCCGGAGCCCTGGCCATGCTGATCCTGCGCGTCCTCCACTCCGGCCCACTCCACGGATACGCCATCGCCCAGCGCATCCACGTCCTTTCCAGCGAGGTTCTGGAGGTCGAAGAAGGTTCGCTCTATCCCGCCTTGCAAAAAATCCTGCTCAAAGGCTGGGCTTCGGCCGAATGGGGAATCTCCGAAACCAACCGGAAAGTCCGCTTCTACCGCCTCACCCTTGCTGGCAAAAAGCAACTTGAAGCGGAACTCAAGGACTACGATCGCGTAACCCAGGC
Organism: Acidicapsa acidisoli; assembly: GCF_025685625.1. NCBI lineage: Bacteria > Pseudomonadati > Acidobacteriota > Terriglobia > Terriglobales > Acidobacteriaceae > Acidicapsa > Acidicapsa acidisoli. The sequence goes on along the minus strand of NZ_JAGSYI010000002.1, from coordinate 757,135 downwards.
CATTCAATCCGTACTGCGCACCGCCTGAGAGGCAAGGTCCACGAAAGGCCCAACCATGGAAAAGATCGGAGAAATCCTCCGCCGCATCGGCTATCTGCTTACCCGTAACCGCCAGCGCCGCGAACTCGAAGCAGAAATGGCCTTCCACCGCGAAATGGCCGAGCGCGCCGGCCGCCCGGAAGCGAAACGCACCTTCGGCAACCAAGTCCGTCTGCAAGAGCAAGCCCGGGAAGCCTGGGGCTGGACCTGGCTTGAATGGTTCGACCGCCTCTTTCAGGACCTGGCCTACGCCGCACGCACGCTTCGCCGTTCACCCGGCTTCACGCTGAGCGCGATCCTTGTTCTGGCCGTCGGAATAGGCGTGAACGTAACCGCCTTCAGCCTCTTTAATCTCATGGTTCTTCAATATTTACCTGTGCGCGATCCAGCATCGCTCGTCCGCCTCCAGCGCCGTTCTCCGGATGCGTCCACCAACACGATTTCCTACTCGTCAATGATCTTCTACCGCGATCACGCTAAGACACTCTCTGCCGTGATCGGCACCCTGGGTACGAGCGGCCTGCAGCTCGAAAACGATGTCCAGCCGGTTTCTGACAACTTCGTAACTGCCAACTACTTCTCCGAACTCGGCACCCACTCGGCTCTCGGCCGCCTCATCGATCCTCAACAGGACGATGCGCCCACCGCAGCTCCAGTCGTGGTCCTCAGTTATGGCCTCTGGCAACGGCGTTTCGGTTCTGATCCCAACATCGCAGGCAAGATCGTCCACATCAATCACAAGCCCGCCACAGTCATCGGAGTCACCCCCAACGCGCTCGCGTCTCTCGGCGGCCAGCACCCCGATCTTTGGTTCCCGATCCTTCAGATTCCCTACTTCATCCAGGGCAACACCGCCCTCACAGACGAGGGCTCAAGTGGGCCAGCCGAGATGTGGGGACGGCTCGCCCCCGGCGTCTCTGCAAAAGCCGCCGAACAGGAACTGCTCGCACTCACCAATCAACTGCGCAAAATCCATCCGAAAGACATCTGGGACAACGAATACATCCGCAGCGATCCCGGTGGCCACGATCAACTGATGCAGCCCGAACTGCTAACTGCCGTAACCATGGCCGGTTCCCTCGTTCTGCTCATTCTCGCGGTCGCCTGCGCCAACCTTGGCGGACTGCTCCTCGCCCGCGGCGTTGCCCGGGAACACGAAATTAGTATCCGTGTAGCCATTGGCGCCAACCGCAACCGCATCTTCCGCCAGCTATTTACCGAAAGCCTGCTGCTCTCGTCTCTAGGTTCCTTCGCCGGGCTGCTTCTTGGCTATGTGGTCATGCGCATCACCATCGTCCATGCCGACGCGCCCTTGTGGATGACAGCAACGCCCGACTGGCGCGTCATCGCTTTCACCGTATGCATCGGATTCTTCGCAGCCGTCCTCTTCGGGTTTGCACCTGCGTTGCAGATCGCCCGCCAGCGCCATCGCAAGACCACCGCCCGTCAGGTTTTGCTCGGCGCACAGATAGCAGCAAGTTGCGTGCTCCTCATCGTCGCAGGCCTGCTGGTACGGGCCCTGCAACACGCTCTTTACACAAACCCCGGCTTCGGCTACGAGCAGGTAGTCGCAATCGATCCGGGCCTCGGAACCCATGGTTACAAGCCAGCCGAAGCCCGCAACTATCTCGAACGATTCTCAGATCGCCTGCGCGCAATCCCCGGCGTCACCTCTGTTGCGCTCACCTCCATGCCGCCTCTTGGGCACGTCCGTGTCTCCACCATCTCCAACACTATTAACGGGCATGAGGTACGCATCTTCCCCTTTCAGGTTGATCCCGCATTCTTCTCGACCATGCAGATTCCGATTGTGCGCGGACGCAACTTTCTTCCTGGGGAGAATCACGCGGTCATCATCAGCGACACCCTCGCCCGCAAACAGTGGCCCGGCGAAGACCCTCTCGGCAAGCAGGACGCCAGCGGTTCCAGCCCCGGCGATACGGTCGTCGGAGTCGTAGCCAATGCGCGCTTGATCGACATGCAGGATGGCGACACTGTCGAGCTATATCACGCAGCGAAGGAGGCGGACATGACCGATCTGGTCGTGTTAGTCAAGACGGCCGGCACGCCTGAAAGCCTAGCTCCAACAATCCGATCTATAGCACAAAGCCTCGATCCAAAGCTCTTTCCGGACATCCGCCTTCTCAAAGGCGAGTTCCGCGACGCTACCCGTGGCTCCGAAAATATCGCAAAGATCGTAAGTCTTCTCGGCGGTGTCGCCGTTCTCCTTGCGGGCCTCGGGATTCTTGGCCTGGTCGCGTACACCGTCTCTCAGCGCACTAAAGACATCGCTATCCGCATCGCTTTGGGGTCCAGTCACTCTAAAGTTCTGGCATCCGTGCTGAGTCAGTTCTCCTGGCCAGTTTTTTTCGGACTGATCACCGGCGTTGGCTTCACCGCCGCACTCTCGCACGTACTTCGTCGTGTGCTCTACGGCGTCAGCAATCTCGATCTCGCCAGCTACGCCGCTGCAATCGGCGTCCTTCTCGCGATCATTGTGGTCGCCGCTCTCGTTCCGGCCAGACGCGCCCTCAAACTGGACGTCGCCCGCGCACTCCATCAGGAATAGCACCGCACAGCGCCACGATGAAAGGCTTCGCTGGACGCGGCCATCCTCATGCCGCACAATGGCAGCTATGCTCAGGTTCCAGCTTTCGGCCGTCCTGCTCACCGCAACTCTCGCCGCATCCACATCAGCCGCAGCTCAGCAACCGCCCGCGGCTCTGACCGCCGACCCACCCGCAGACAAGGCGAATCCCGCCAAAATGGATGCCTTCCAGATTCCCAGCCATGGCGCGCAACTGAACGCGATCGCCTATCTGGCCTCCGGCGTTGGCCCGCACCCGGTCGTAATCGTCCTTCACGGCTTCCCGGGCAATGAGAAGAACCTCGATCTAGCTCAATCGATTCGCCGCGCTGGCTGGAACGCCATTTTCTTCGACTATCGCGGCAGTTGGGGCTCGCCGGGCTCATTTTCCTTCGCCAATTCCATCGAAGACACGGTCGCAGCCATAGCCTACCTGCGCGATCCGGCCAACGCAACTCGCCTGCGCACCGACCCAAAACGCATCGCCCTCGTCGGCCATAGCATGGGCGGATTCATGGCAGCCTACGCAGGCGCGCAAGACCCTGCAATCCTTGGAATCGGGCTCATTTCAGCAGCCAACATGAGTGACTGGGCAGGCGGCTATGTCCCGGCGGACCACGAAGCCGCCAATCGCACCCGGCTCCTCAAGAGCCTCGCCGACAACGACATCCTGCCGCTGGCGGGCTGCACGGCAGAGAGTCTCGCTGACGAGATGCTCTCCCACCGCAAGCAGTGGAATTTTGTCGATTACGCCGCGATGTTCGGCAACCGCCCGCTCCTGCTCATCACCTCAGACGACGGCCTCTCTCCCGCAGCCACTCGCCTTGCGACCACGGTCCGAGCCTTGGGCGGCACCCATGTTACCGAGCAACACTTCCAGACAGACCACTCTTATTCGGATCAGCGCATTGCCCTTCAGGTCGCTGTACTCAACTGGCTGGCGACCTTGCAATAACGAGAGTCCAATGGCTAGAAACGGTAAGCAATGCCGCCGGAGGCGCGACCATTCGCCCGGGTGTGCGGAGATTCGCCAGAAGTACCATAGCTCTGAACAAAGGAGGACAGAATGTCGTCCCCGGACACACGCACGGCCCAATGCTTCTTGACGGTGTATTCAATTCCGCCGCCGAAGGCATAGGCAAACGAAATATCCGGCGTTTCGCCCGCGTTGCTGGTGTGCGCTCCGCCAAACATCACATGCAGAAATCCGGTGAGCCTGTCGGAGGGAATATAAAACTCCGGTCCGGCCAGAAATGTCGTGACCGTCGGCGTCACCAATCCGTGCGAGTCACCGTAGTCGCCAAAATCCACCACCCCGCCAAACCACTTCTTGAGCTTCGCATCCGCGCCGACATTGAAGCCGACCAGGGCCGAAGAACTCTTCACCTGGTTTGCGCTGGAATAGTCCGCTCCAGCAAAGATCTCGTACCGCGCAAACTCCGGAGCCGTGTCCGCCGCCGCAGGCTTGGCCACCTGGCCGAAAAGAGACATGGGCAACAACGCAAAAGCAGACAGCAAAAACTTACCCTTCACCAAAGATCTCCTCAAATCCATCCCTCAACTCAAATATTTGCCTGATGTGCCTGATCGATATTGCTTAAATCGTTTAGACGGTCCAAACGGCAAACCGGGGCTCTCATTCAGCTTAACAGTCTGAATTCGCGTTGCACCCTCATCCGGTCTGCTTCTCCTTGTCCAGGTACCAGGGAATATTAATCACCACGATATTGCGGTTGCCGCGCACCAGAAGCAGCACTTTCAGCAGATCGGCCCTGCGATTGTGCATCAGGTTCTCCCACCAGTGCCGCACCACCAGCTCCGGGACAAGTACGCAAACCCGCTGCGCCTCGTCCGCCGGGCAGATTTCGAGAATGTAATCTAGGAGCGGTTGCAGAATATAACGAAACGAGGACTTCCGCACCACCAGCTTCGGCACGGGCTTTTGAGCTGCTTCGAGAGGAGCTACCACCAGCTTTGGCCAATCGGAGCTGATCTTGTCGTCCTCGTCACCGACCTGAATGTGCACGCAACGGACATCGGATGATAGCGACAGAGCGAACGTCAGAGCCTTTTCCGAAATGCGGCTCCAGCGGTCAATGGGCATCACAACAATCGGCTCCTCAACGTGGGCTGCAATCAACGGCGCTTCCAGCGCAGTCTCCCGTTCCACGCGGTCATAGTGCCGCCGCACTGCCCGCATCAAAAGGATCATCCCCGGAATCAGCAGTGCCGTAATCCACGCGCCCGAGACGAACTTCGTCACCAGCACCACCAGCGTGGTTACGCCAGTCGCAAGCGCACCCACGCCGTTCACTACACTTTTTAAGGACGCGCCCCCCTGCCGCCGCCAATGCATCACCATCCCCGCCTGCGAAAGCGTAAAGGCCATGAAAGCCCCAATCGCATACAGCGGAATCAGCCGGTCCGTCACCCCGCCGAAGATAATCAGCAGCGTCGCAGTCAGCGCCACCAGCACATAAATTCCCCACGAATACAGCAATCGCCGCCCGCGCAGCAGAAAGACATGCGGAAGATAGTTATGCAGGGCAATAGCACGGGTCAGGCGAGGGAAGTCCGCAAAGGCCGTATTAGCCGACAGCGCCAGCACCAGCAGGATCGATGCGATAGTCAAGTAATAGAACCATCCCTGCCCCATCACCGCCCGCGTCAACATCGAGAGCACACTCTCGTAATGTGCCCCATCCGGGTCGGTCGCCGCCACGCCATACGCCCGGCAGAGCAGGGCAATCCCCAGCAGCAGAACGCACAACAGTGCGATGATGATCGTCAGCGTCTTCTTGGCATTGCCGCAGGCCGGCTCGCGGAAAGCCATCACCCCATTGCTCACCGCCTCCACCCCTGTCATCGCCGTGCAACCGGAAGAAAAAACCTTCAGCAGCAGCCAAAGCGAGAGCGCCGCTGTCGCGGGAGCAGGTGAAGGCAGCGGCGTCACCGGATGCGGATGCCCGCCACTCGCCAGAATCTGCCAACCGCCCACGCCGATGATGATCAGCAACGTGATCAGAAACAGGTATGTGGGAATCATGAACACGACGCCCGTGTCATGCACCCCGCGCATGTTCACCAGGGTCAGCAGTGCGAGAATTCCCAGGCAGATCGCAAGCGTATGCGGTTGCAGCGATGGCGCAGCCGAGATCAGCGCGCCCACGCCAGCCGAGATTCCCACCGCCGCCGTGAGAACGTAATCGATCATCAACGCAGCCGCCGCAAGCAATCCCGCGCCATCCCCCAGATTCTCGCTCGCAACGGTAAACGAGCCGCCTCCCTGCGGATAGGCCTCAATCGTCTGCCGGTAGCTGAAATAGACAAGAATCAGCAGCCCGAGGATCGCCAGACTGATCGGCACAATCTCCTTCACGCCCAGCAGTCCCAGCGGAATCAGCAGCGTCAATGCCGCTTCAGGTCCATACGCAGCCGAACTGAGCGCATCCAGCCCAAAGATGGGGATACCCGCAATCGGGCCAATATGCTCCGCGCGTTCCTCCGAAGTTGCGAGGGGCCGGCCAAGCAAAAGATTGAGAACATTGGGGCGTGTCGCCATCGAAAATGACCCTCAGGCAGCCCCCTTGGCTTCAGGTTCTGCCGAGGGAATTCTCTCACGGCGCTGTTGCAGATTCTGTCTTGCTTTCCACCTTGCCCGCAGGCACCGTAAAAAGGAACCGGCTGCCCTTACCCGGTTCGCTTTCGGCCCAGATGCGGCCTCCATGCTGCTGCACGATCCGGCGGCATATCGCCAGACCCAATCCCGTTCCACCCAGCGCCCGCGAGTCGGACGCATCGCCTTGCTGGAATCGTTCAAAGATCATATCCAGCTTGTCCTGCGGAATCCCGCGCCCCTGGTCCTCAATGATGATGCAAACCTCATCCAGACCGCTCTCAGACTTACGCTCAAGGTTGCGCTTAAGCGCCTGTGCCGTCAGTTTGATGATCGTCTGCGGAGGTGAAAACTTGATTGCATTGGAAACCAGCTCCGCGAGCACCTGCAAAATGCGATCCTGGTCCACATAAACCAGCACCTTCGATGGCGTATCAAATCGAAAAGTGATCTGCGCTTTGAGCGCCGCCTCATGTTCGACATCTGCCGCGCGTCGAAGAATGTCGCCCGCCTGCAGCACCTCGCAGTGCAGCGGCATACCGCCTTTCTCCACGCGTTCAAAGTCCAGAATGTCGTTGACCAGCCGCACCAGCCGGTCGCAATTGCCGATCGCGACCTCAAGCATCTGTTTCTGCTTCTCCGGGCGCTTGTCCAGCGAGCCGGAAGAGATCAGTCCCAGCGATGCGCGCAGGGAAGTCAGTGGGGTGCGCAGCTCATGGCTCACAGTGGAGATGAATTCGTCCTTCATCTTCTCAAGCCGACGTCGTTCTGATACGTCTTGGAAAGCTACTACCATACCGGCAATTGCCCCTTCATCAATCAATGGACTTGCAATATATTCCACAGGAATCGTGGTCCCATCTTTTCGCCAGAAGACATCATCTCGAATGCGAACTCCCTCCCGGCGTCGCAATCCAAGGAGAATGGGGCAGTTCGCCTTGGAATGCTGGGTGCCATCGGCATGACTGTGGTGAATCAACTCGTGAATATCTTTTCCGCGCATCTCTTCTGCTGTGTAGCCCAGCATTTTCGCCGCGGCTGGATTGATAAAACTAAATTTTCCTTCCAGATCCATCCCGTAAATGCCATCGCCGACCGCGGCCAGAATTAACTCCCGCTGACGTCTCACCAGGTTGAGCTGATCTCCGGCGTCATTCTGCTCGGTCACATCCATCCCGTGCGTCAGCACAAAAGAGGAGTTGCTGGGTATATCCATCCGGCGGCTGCGAAAAGCAATCTGGCGCTCACTTCCGTCCTTGCTCAGAATCGGAATCGTTCCCTGGTATTCGCCGGTCTTGATCACCGTCTTCAGACTCTCGGCAAAGCTCTCCAACCCCGCCTTGCTCAAGAGGCCCGAGAGAGGCTTCCCGATCAGGTCCTCCGTACGATACCCGAGACTTTCCGCCGTATACGTGTTCAACGACGTCAGCCGGCCCTCCAGCGTACAGGTAAAAACGAAACCAAGACTGTTCTCGACCACTTGTTTATACCGCGTCTCGCTCGTCAGCAGCGCCTGCTCTGCCTGCCGCTGCCCGGTCACATCCCGGCCACTGACAATCAGGTACTGCACCTCGGTCCCCGCGTCGAGTCCCAAGCCAGCACCCGTTCCACTGCCGGGCCCAATTCCAGATCCAATCCCCGGTCCAATCAAGGGCCGCAGGGTCCAACTGACCCTTCGCGGCGAACCGTGCGCGGTCCGCCACAAATTCTCATAAGGTCCAACCGTCTGCCCCGCAGACGCCAGCGCAACCTTGTCCTGCGCCCAGCCTCTGGCCTCGCGCTCCACCAGAACTTCTTCCACAAACGGCCGGCCTACAATCTCGCCAAGCTTCAATCCGGTCAATTCTTCCGCCGGGCGATTAAACCGCACCATCCGCCCCGCCGTATCCAGCACCGCAACCAGCGCCGGAATCGAATCCAGCGTCGCAGACACAAAATTCCGCTCAATCGCAAGCGCCCGTTCCAGCCGCTGCCGGGAACGTTGCGCCTGTTCCTGCGCCGCAGTCCGGTTGTATAACTCAACCCGTGTCACCGCCTGGCGCGCCAGAATGCTGATCAGGCTGATGTGCTCCGGGCTGAAACGTCCGGGCTCAATCGCCAATACCGCCAGAGTTCCGATAATCCTGTTTCCCGGCCCAATCAGCGGAATGCCAAGATACGACCGGCAGGGTAGCGCATTCTCCAGCTCGACCCCTTCGGCCCGAAAACGGCTGTCCTCAGCCGTGTCCCGCAAAAGCAACGGTGCGCCCTGCTGCATCATCCATTGGCAGGCTGTCGTCGTCCGCTCCTGCTCCCGCGCCAAAAAGCCATAGGTGCACTTGAACCACAACTTGCGGGAATCCAGCCAGCCCAGGTACGCATAGTCCGCGCCCGAAAGCACCGCCGCCAGCCGCACCAGCTCCTCCAGAGCGGGGTCCGGATTACGGTCGAAGACCTCGTGCTCCGGAGCCGAAGCCACAACTCGGCTTTCCGGCCGGGTTTTATCTTCAATTAGAGACATGACGGCCATTTACCAACGAAATTCAGTATGGCTGAAAGGCAACGAATTGGAACTCGCACAAACGGGTCAGCAAACCCCACGGCACCCATCCAACAGAAGTAATGTCAGATGCAGGCAATTCCCGATCTAAATACAGTACCGTTAAAACCTTCGTAATGCTTTATTTTATTGACTTTACTGGCCAGGCGGCAGCTTGCAGCAGTCGCCCGCGTTGGCTGGTTCATCGTTGCTCGCGTCCAGCACAACCTTCCACGCGCCATCCGGCTCTTTTCGCCAAATGGTCAGATAGCGCCCCGACGTAACCTTCGAGTTACCATCCGCATCGCGGCTGTGTCCTTCATAGTGACCCCACGTGTAGCCCATGTCTCCGGTCGCGCTCATCACCGCATCCGTCGGAGTCCACAAAAGCTGGTAATCCTTCGGAGACCAGGTAGCTTGTTTGGCAATAGCATCGCGTCCATGAACCGGCGCCTGGCCGTTTGCCAGCGACACCCCGTCCTCGGCAAACCAGGTCGCAAAGGCCTTGCCCCCGCCCTCAGCCGTTGCTTTGGCAAACTTCGCCTCGAGGTCGAAGAGAATCGCTTTTCCGGGTCTCATCGTCGTATCCGCCAGCGGGTTCGGGACATCCGTCGCAGCCCCCGGCGTAAGCACGCCGCTGCCCAGCACCTGGCCCATCGCCTGCCGGACGAGAGCAGGCGATCCCGCCATTAAAATCAAAGCCAATATTCCAACCCGACCAATTTTCATCTCGCCCCGATCTCGCCCTCATCTGCGCCAGTCCGCACCCATATCCTACCGCAAACAAAATCTGCTCTCCGCACTCGAAATGCAGCGTCCTATATGTGACTATTGCTGCAACGACGTCGTCGAACGTTTGAGCCTGTGCGAAGTCAAAATTGCAGAATTGTTATAATCAGGGAGGCCTTGGCTGCCTCAAGACCCCTGCGTGGTGGGGTCTTTTTCTTTCGGTCTTGATTTTTCGCCCTCCCGGTTGGGAAGGCGGTGCCGTACTCAGCCAATGCCGAACGACCTCGTCCCGAGTCAGTCCCGAAATGGACGCGGAAGGAAGCTGAATGGCGACACTGTTAGACACCATCCAATCGGCGCAGGATCTGAAGCGCCTCACCCCCGCTCAACTGGAAACCCTGGCGGCCGAGATCCGCGAGTTTCTGATCCACACGCTGTCCCGCACCGGAGGTCACCTCGGCCCCAACCTCGGCGTGGTCGAGCTCACCATGGCCCTGCACATCGCCTTCAACACCCCGGAAGACAAGATAACCATGGACGTCAGCCACCAGGCCTACGTCCACAAGATCCTCACCGGCCGTCGTCAACAATTTGATACCATCCGCCAGCCCGGCGGCCTCAACGGCTTCATGCTGCGCACCGAGAGCGAGCACGACGCCTATGGAGCCGGCCACGCAGGCACCGCACTCTCCGCCGCCCTCGGTATGGCCGTGGCCCGCGACCTCAACGGCGGCAGCAACCACGTCGTCGCCCTCGCCGGAGACGCCGCCTTCACCAACGGCATCTCATACGAGGCGCTCAATAACATTGCCGAGCAGACCAAGCGCCTGATCGTCGTTCTCAATGACAACGAGTGGTCCATCGACCGCAACGTCGGTGCAATCGCCGGATACTTCCATCGCATCGTCACCAACGAGCGCTACAAGCACCTCCACGACTCCGCCACCCGCCTGCTCGAACGCTTCGGCGGCAAAGCTGTCGTCCATGTCGCCCGCAAAGCCGAAGAAGCAGCTAAAGGCATGCTCTGGCCCTCCATGCTATTCGAGGAATTCGGCCTCAAATACTACGGCCCCATCGACGGCCACAATCTCCCGCTGCTCATCGAGACCTTCAAATTCCTCAAGACAGAAAACAGGCCCGTCCTCCTGCACGTCTTGACACAAAAAGGCAAAGGCTTCCAGCCAGCCCTCGACGGCCAGAAGAAATTCCACGGTCTCGGCCCGTACAACCCCGCAACCGGCGAAACAAAGCCCGTTGGACAGGTCACCTACTCCGAAGTCTTCGCCGATACCCTCGTTCAACTCGCCAACGAGGACGAAAAAGTCGTCGCCATCACCGCAGCCATGCCCAACGGCACCGCGCTCGACCACTTCCGGCCGCACCATCCCAAGCGCTACTTCGATGTCGGCATCGCCGAGGAGCACGCCGTCATCTTCGCCGCCGGAATGGCCACCCAGGGCTTCAAGCCTGTCTGCGCCATTTACTCGACATTCCTCCAGCGCGCTTTTGATCCCATCGTCCACGACGTCTGCCTGCAAAAGCTGCCCGTCGTCTTCTGCATGGACCGTGCCGGCCTCTCAGGCGACGACGGCCCCACCCATCACGGCCTCTTCGACATCGGCTATCTGCGTGACATTCCCGAGATCGTCGTCATGGCTCCCAAAGACGAAGACGAACTGGCCGACATGATGCTAACCGCCCTGCAAATCCCCGGCCCCAGCGCCATTCGCTACCCTCGCGGAGTCGTCGCCGGCGTCGCTCGCAAACCCCGCCCCGCGCTACTGCCCGTCGGCAAAGCCGAGGTGCTGGCGAATGGCTCCGACGTGGCTATCTTTGGCCTCGGTCCCATGATCGTCATGGCGCAGGAACTTGCCTCGCGCCTCGACAGCGAGGGCTACTCCGCCGCAGTCATCAACCCGCGCTTCATTAAGCCTCTCGACCTCGAAGCCATCGAACGATTCGCTCGCCGCGCCAGCGCCTTCGTGACCTTTGAAGATCACGTTCTCAGCGGCGGCTTCGGCTCTGCGATCATCGAAGCGCTGAACCAGCTCGGGCTTAGCGTTCCCGTAGTTCGCATCGGCTGGCCAGACCAGTTCATCGAACACGGCAAAGTCGACCAGCTTCGCGCCCGCTACGGCATCACCGCCGACGCCGCGTATGCGCAGCTCCAGCCTTGGCTGGCTGGGATCAGGCATCGCACGCGTGTCGCAATCTGACGGCGAGTTCGTCAAATCTTTCGTTGCACTCCTGCCGCAATCAGCAGGAGCGTAGCGCTCTGCGATGATAAACCTGTAGTGGGCCGCAACAACTGCTTCGGAAGTCCCAAAGAGGACAACGGAAGACAACCCGATCAAGTTGAATCAACCGAGCGGATGATTTAGGCGCCGCCACCTATTGGTGTCGCCATGCAACAATATGAGGAACACCCTCAAGATGCCACCTCTTACGCGAAGAATGCCGCGATTGTTGCCGGGCCTGTTCAATCCAAGATTGATCCCAAAATCAATTCTGGGATCTCTGTGCGCGATCTTCGTGGCGCCTGCGATTTGTTTCCCGGCTCAGGCCCTGAGTCCAAAAGCCTCCACGCACGCCTCGCAACTCGCCCCACCTAAATCAATTCCCGCGCCACCGCTCGTCCTGGCTGGCGGAACAATCATTGACGTCACCAATTGGGGCCACTCCGCCAACGATATCCCGGACGCCATCGTCTACATCCGCGACGGGCACATCCTCGCCGTCGGTCCCCGTTCTGCCTTGCCCATCCCCAAGGGCTCGCGCGTCATCGATTGCACCGGAAAATTCCTCATTCCCGGCCTCATCGATGGCTTCGCCGGTATGAACAGCCAGGGCCAGGCCAATGCTAACCTCTACATGGGCGTCACGACGGTCGTAGCCAGCAGCGACGAGCGCCGCGGCCACGTCGATCAGCAAGCGAACCCCACCCCTCACCTCTATCTCGTCGACAGCATCGGCTCTACCGACGATTTCAGCCTGCTCATCAGCCAACCTGGGTGGGCTAGGAAGCTCGCCGACCCGAAAGGCTCTCCAGGCCACTCTGTCGAGTTAAGCCCGGACGACACCGCCCGCCAACTCGCCGACACCGCCAAACTCGGCACGCGAGTCCTATGGCTGGGTCATGATCTAACCGCAGCCAACACCCAATGGATCATCGAGCACGCCCATCAGATGGGCCTCATCACCTACGGCGAGTTCGTTTCAACTCCCTACCGAGTCGCGATTCAAGCCGGCGTCGATGCTCTCCTGCACATGAGCCGGTATGAACTCGGCGTCATCCCCGACGAACTCCAGCAACCGCTCATGGATGACCCCGAAGGCTCAGCCAGCCGCACCGCCTACGGTTACGCCGAGCGTCTGCCGCCCACCGACTACCGCCTGCGCCTCTACGCCCAGTTTCTCGCCGCGCACCCAACCGCGCTGATGCCCACCTTCAGCCTCTATTACCTGCGCCTGCCCGGTCATCGCAATCTCTGGAAAGAACCTGCAGCGCAACTGCTTGACCCACGGGACCTGAATTTTCCGCCCGATCCAAAGACCGGCGAGGCCGTCTACCCAATCCCGTCTTGGGGCCGCCACCTGCCGATGGCGTCCCAACGATGGCTGCAAGAGAATGTGCGCAAGAAGGCCGATCTGGAAGCCTCGAAACTCTGGGCCATCAACCAGGCCATCTTCGAGGCGTATCCGCACTACCTGGCCGCCAGCGGAGCATCCGCAATGGGCACCATGCCCGGCATCTCCATGCACACCGAGTTGGAGATGCTGGTGCGCCTCGGCCTGTCCCCGCGCGAAGCACTCGCCGCCGCCACCAATAACTACGCCGATCAATTTCACTGGACCGAACTCGGCCAGATCACCGCAGGCCGCCGTGCCGACATCCTCATCCTCGACGCCGATCCAACCGTCAACATCTGGAACGCCCGCCGCATCAACACAATCCTGCTGGACGGCAACCAGATCGACCGCGAACCGCTCTTAAAGAAATAGCCTGACTGGGTAACTTGACTGCCTACTTCTTCTGGCCCTTCTGCGCCTCCAGAAAACGCCGCATTCGATCCAGCGTGCGAGCCTTCCCAAAGACAATCACGCTCTCCAGCAGCGGCGGACTCATCGTGCCGCCCGTAACAATCGCACGCAGCAGCATGAAGTTCTCCTTGACCGACCACTGCTTTTCTTCGCCCAGCTTCTTGAGTGTCGGCTCTAGCGCCTCGGTCGACCAATCGACAGCTTCAAGCACAGCAAGCTGCTCTGCGGCAAACGCCAGCGTCTCCTCCAGCGTCCGCTTCTTCGGCAGAAACACCTCCTGCACCGGAAGTATGTTGTCTGCAAAGAAAAAGTGCGTCAGATCGCCAAACTGTCCCAGCGTCTCAACCCGCGTCTGAACAAGCCCTGCAATCTCGCTGAGATAGGTATCCGAAAGCACCGTCGAACGCAGCGCCGCATAAAAATCCGCAGGCGCAAGCGCTCGAATATACTCGCCATTCAGCCACTTCAGCTTGGTTAGATCAAAGACCGGCCCTGCCGTGCGGATATTCTTCACATCGAAATGCTCCACCATCTCAGCCAGCGTGAATTTCTCAGTCGCGTTGTTGATGTCGGCAGGCATCCCGCCGCCCATCAATCCCAGAAAGTTCAGCACAGCCTCAGGCAGAAACCCCGCCTGGCGGTAATACACCAGCGAAACAGGATTCTTCCGCTTCGAGATCTTCGATTTGTCCAGATTACGCAGCAGCGGCATATGCCAGAACCGCGGAATCGGCCATCCAAAGGCCTGGTATAGCAGCACATGCTTCGGCGTGGAAGAAATCCATTCCTCCGCGCGAATCACATCGGTGATCTGCATCAGGTAGTCGTCCACCACGTTCGCCAGATGATACGTCGGAAAACCATCCGACTTCATCAGCACCTGATCGTCCACATTGAAGTGATCGAAGGTGATCTCGCCGCGCAACTCGTCCGTAAACGTAGTCGATCCTTCCGTCGGCACCTTCATGCGAATCACAAACGGCTTCTGCGCCGCAAGATTCTCCTCAATCTGCGCTGCACTCAGCGCCCGGCATGTCCCCGCATAGCGCGGAGGCAGCTTCGCCGCCATCTGCTGCTTGCGGCTCGCTTCCAGTTCTTCAGCCGTGCAGAAGCAGCGGTAAGCAGTACCGTTCGCCAGCAGCATCTCCGCGTGCTTGCGATAAATCTCCGTCCGCTCCGACTGGCGGTACGGCCCATAAGGACCGCCAACATCCGGACCCTCATCCCACGCAAGGCCCAGCCAGCGCAACGCGTCAAAGATCATCTGTTCGCTGGTCCCCACAAAGCGGGCGCGATCCGTGTCCTCAATGCGCAGCACAAACTGCCCGCCGCGCTGCCGCGCGTAAAGATAGTTCACAAGGCCGATGTAAGCCGTTCCAACGTGAGGATCACCCGTGGGTGAAGGAGCGATTCGAACGCGAATAGGAGCAGGGGATGAGTTCAGTTCTGTCATGATTACCAACTCTTGATGTTAGCAGGGAGACGCCTGGGGCGCCCGCCTGACAGATCGGCTTGACCAACTTGACCAACTACGAGAATCAGTTCACAATGAAGTCAACGCGACCTGCTAGAGGAGGCTGCAATGGCCAGCACGCAGTTCAATCTCTACGAAGCCAAGACCCAGCTCTCCAGCCTCGTCGAGCGCGCCGCCCACGGCGAAGAAATCATCATCGCCAAAGGCGGCAAACCCCTGGCCAAGCTTGTCCCGATAGGCCCCGAATCTATTTCTCCGCGAGAACCTGGCGGAAATTACCTCGGCATAACGTATCTGGCAGATGATTTCGACGCGCCGTTGCCGGATGAAGTCCTGCGCGACTTCGGTCTTTGAACCGATGAAGATCCTGCTCGATACACATATCTTCCTTTGGTGGACTCAAAACGATTCTCGTTTGCAAAGCGTGCATCGAGACGCCATCCGTCTGCCGGAGAACCAGATCTATGTGAGTGCAGCCAGCGCATGGGAGATTGGCATCAAGCGCAAAATCGGCAAGCTGGCTTTCGCCGGTTCTATTGCAGATGCGATTGCCAAGTATCGTTTTGAAGCGTTAGCGATTTCTGTAGAACATGCGGAGACCGCAGGCAGTCTGCCTGCGATTCACACCGACCCATTTGACCGTCTGCTCGTTGCTCAGACATATCTGGAAAGCATAACGCTCGTCACCGTGGACGAACAGATTCTGCGCTACCAGGTACCGCATTTATGAGCTACTCCACCGGCACTCCATCCAGCGAAAGCAACCGCCCCACCGGATACAACCCGACGCGATTCTCCAGAAACCACGGCGACCGCTCATAAAAGAACTCCAGCCTCGCCTCCGGACTCGCTGCAAATTGCGCGTCGTTCATTACTCGCTTCTCAAACTCCGCCTTCAGCGCGGGATCTTTCGCCATCATCTCCCGCGCCAGTTTCTCCAGCACATATCCCTCGCCGTACTCCCGCTGCTCAAAGATCGGGTCAAACAATCCCCACCGCATCGCCGAGTCCGGAGCCTCCGGCTCCAGCCAGTGAATCGCCACCTTCGAAAGCCGCTGATTCAGCGCTACCACCACCGAACCCGCAGGAAAACTGGCCGTTTCCGTCGTCAGCGAGCAATTGCCGAACTTCCCCGGCTCATTACCAGCGCCTTCTCCCGCAAAGATCGGATGCCGCCCCTCAAACGGCGGTCCCTGCCACACCATTCCATCGCAGTGGTAACGCTCAACCTTGCCTGTCCAATCGGCAGTTGTGTGCCGCATTACCACATCATGCGCGGCAAGCACATCGATCACATGCGTCCATTGCCGTGGAATGATATAAGCCGCGGGTGGAGTAGTTGCGACAGATACCTTGACTCCGGTTGCAAACGGCAGCGTGGCATTCCAGGGCTCATGCGAATAACTCACCCACATTGTCCCGGAAACCGCGCTCAATTCCCGCGTGTACTTATATCCACGAAAGAGAAATGGTGTCGTCTCGCCGTTCCACTCCAGCTTCAAAGGAAACTTCGAGTTATCCAGTGGATGCGCACCCAGCTTCGCCGCATCCTTATCGGCCTGCGCATTCAAAGCGATCAACTTTGCCGCATCCTGGTTCATTACTTCCAGCAGAGCCCGCAGTATCTCGTAGTTTCCCGTAACCCGCGTCTTGTAATCTTTCAGCATATGCAGCTCGACAAGCATCCCCGGCCGATTTTCCAGTATGATCTGCCCCGTCGAAAACCGCGGAGGATTGTCGTTGAACCCTAATCCCTGCGCCGGATCGGTATCATCCATCAGCGTAATGTAAGTAGGCGAAGCCACATGCCCAGCCGCGTCCACCTGCCGTTCCAGTTCTGGTGTAACTGTCTCCCGAATCCACTTCGCCGTCGCCGGCGCAACATCCGGCCCGTCATCGATCGTATAAGTCACGTCATACTGAAAGTCCGCACCATCCGTAACATGGTCATCGACAAAGAAATCCGGAAGCCAGCGGTGAAATAACTTCAGGAAAGCCCGAGCCTCCGGCGTATCGGCCTTCATGTAATCGCGGTTCAGATTGAGATTCATCCCATTCCCGCGCCAACCCATCTCCTCCGGACCATTCTGATTGATCCGGTTATAAGGTGACCGCCTCTCATGCCCATCGATGTTATAAACAGGAATAAAGACGAATACCGCATGATCGAGCAGGGAAGCGCGGGACTTATTGACGACCATATCCCGCAAGAGCGCCAGACAGGCATCCTTGCCATCCATCTCTCCCGCATGGATCGCATTCTGCACCAACAGAATCACCCGCTCCGAAGCATGAATCGCCCCCGGATCGAAGACCCCATCCTTCGAAGCAATCACAATCTTCAGATCGCGCCCTTCGCCAGTTCTGCCAAAGTCTTCAATCTTCACCTGACCCGGCGCAGCAGCCGTAATCCGGTCGAGATACTTTAACGTCTCGGCATAATCCGGCGTAGTGCGATACTCGGATAACTCAGCCGGTGTCCGCCAGTCTTCATTCGCCTGACCGTACAGGGCAGGGAAGACCGAGCCCAGCACCAAAGCAATCGTAAGTACACGAATCCGCATGATCCCCCGGTATCTGTTCGCTGTTCCCCGATCTCTGTTCCCTGCCTTTAAGTAATGTCGTCCGTATCAAAGGCGGGCACGATCTCGGTCCGCTTCGGCACCCCATGTACCTGTGTTAGCAGATCCTCGACCACATCCTCCAACTCGCGCTGGCTCTGTATCACAGCCGACATGCTCTTAAGATCTTCAGGGTCACGCACCCGCTCCAGCAGCACTACGGCATGGCATTGCGCCACATGATCCAGGCCCAATCCCTCGGGAGTCTTGGCCTTGATGCTCACCTGATCGAGATCGATACACAGCAGCTCCGCCACCCGCACACGCATCTCCCCCGCAATCGGAGAAATCTTCGGCGCGGCGAGCACCAGGGTGGTGTCCACATTCACAATGCCGTATCCCGCATGTTGAATCTCTTCAATCGCCAGGTTCAAAAAAATCGCCGAATCCGCATCCTTCCATCGCGGATCGCCCGGAGGAAAAAAGCTGCCTATATCGCCCGCCGCCACCGCTCCAAGCAGCGCATCGGTAATCGCGTGCAGCAGTACGTCGCCATCGGAATGTCCAGCGAGCCCCTCAGGATGATCCAGCGTCAGCCCGCCAATGCGCAGCGGAACGCCCGGCTTGAATGCATGCGAATCCCAGCCAAAGCCAATACGTGTGTCCATGGTTTTTGTGACTTTCTCTTTCGGCTAACCTCGCTGGCGCAGGTAGAACTCCGCCAATGCCAGGTCGCCGGGTTGTGTGATCTTCAGATTAACCTGAGAGCCGGGTACAACGGCGACAGCGTGCCCGGCACGCTCCACCACACTGGCCTCATCCGTGCCGACAAAGCCATCGGCGGTCGCCTCCGCAAAGGCCCTGCGCAACAGTCCGCAACGAAACCCCTGCGGCGTCTGCGCCAGCACCACAAACTCCCGCGGAATCGTCGAGGTCACCAGCGCTCCATGAGCCGTGCGCTCTACCTGTTTCACCGTGTCAATCGCTGGTAAGCCCACAATCGCAGCGCCATGTTCCGCGACAGCATCGATCGTCCTTTCAATCGTCGCGGCGTCAATCAGCGGCCGCACGGCATCGTGAACCAGAACGATGTCTTCCTCGTCGCCGCCCCGTCCTTCGTTAATGGCATTCAGCGCGTTCACCACCGATTCCTGCCTGGTATCGCCGCCCTCCACCACAAAGACGCGCCCCGCAAATCCAAATTTCTCGCCATACTCGCCAACCTGCGACTCGACGCGCTCAATCTCGTTTCGCCGTACAGCCACGTAGATCGCCGTCACCCGCCGCGCCGCCGCAAAAGCCCGCAGCGAGTGGATCAGGATCGGCAAACCGTTCAATTCCAAAAACTGCTTGGGTTGAGACGCGGCCATCCGCGTCCCAACGCCTGCCGCCGGGAGTATGGCAAATACCTGCATAACCATCGGAGTATACAACGCGAGGCCTGGGAGACAGACTCCAGCCGCTGTAGCAACTGGATTTACCATCATCCAGTGGCAAATCCTGCTCCAATTCCCTCAATCCCGCTCGACACAACCATGCTCCCACCCGGCCTGCGCCTCGCCGTCGGCCTATCCGGCGGAGCTGATTCCGTAGCTCTGACTCGGGCGCTCGCCGCCCACGCGGCAGAACTGGGCATCGTCCTCCATGCCGCTCACCTCCACCACGGCCTGCGCGGCGTCGAGGCCGACCGCGACCAGCAATTTGCCGCCGAACTCGCCCAATCCCTCGGAATCCAGTTCCATACCCATCAGGTCGACACGGCAGCCGAAGCCACCCGAGCTCCCGAGACAGGCAAAAGCAGCGAATCAATCGAAGAAGCCGCCCGCCGCTTGCGCTACGCCTGGTTTCGCCAACTCATGGCCTCGCATCAAATCGACGCCGTCGCGACCGCCCACACCCTGGACGACCAGGCCGAAACCGTTCTCGGTAAATTCCTCCGCGGCGCCTGGACCGAGGGCCTATCCGGCATTCACCCCGTCGTCCAGTTTCCCGAAGGCCGCATTCTCCGCCTCATCCTCAGCGCCACGCGCTCCCAGGTCGAGTCCTACCTCGCCATCCTCGGCCAACCGTGGCGCGAAGATGCCTCGAACCAAGATCCCACCTATACCCGCAACCGCCTCCGCCACCAGCTTTTGCCTGAACTCGAACAATGGAACCCCCGCATCCGGGAACATCTCAACAACATGGCCACCCTCGCCCGTGACGAAGAAGCCTGGTGGGCATCGGAAATCGCCCGTCTCGCCCCGCAACTTCTCCTCTCTGGCCGTCCGGTCCGCGGAGGCGGCCGCGCCAGCACTGCCGATAGCGCCATCGCCATCGACACGGTACGCCTCGCCGCGCAACCCGTAGCCATGCAACGCCGTCTGCTCCGCCACGCCGCCGCCCAGCTAGGAGTTTCCCTCAGCTTCGACGCCGCCGAGTCCCTCCGCCAACTGGGACTCCAAGGCCGGTCAGGCCAACAACTCGCGCTTCCCGGCCCAATCACCGCCGAGCGCACTCCCCGCGAACTCCGCCTCGCGCCCCACTCCGCGAAAGCAGCCCGCTCCGCCAATCGAGCCGAATCCAGCCAACCTACCGAATTCCAGCTCCCCATCCCCGGCGAAACCACCGCATTCGGCCGCCGATTCCGCGCCCAGGCAGCCGGTGCCGTCGCGCCCGCCACCATCCGCAATTGGCGTCCCGGCGACCGGGTCACTCTTCGCTACTCCAGCGGCCCCCGCAAGATCAAGGAAGTCCTGGAGCGCCTCAAAGTCACCGGCACCGCCCGCGCCACATGGCCAGTCGTCGAATGGCAGGGCCAGATCATCTGGATGCAAGGCGCGGAGCTTGCGCCCCACTCCGAAATGACCATTACAGCCGAAGAGGAGTAGCGAAGATCGGAAAAATCTTCCCTCGCGAACAATAACTTTCGTAAAGTCATATTTTTCCGTCGATATAACGCCGATATACCCGGAAGCCGGGAACGAAATTGCGGAATATTCCGTTACCGAGATAGCTCGCAGGTTCCAGTCGCCAGCAAGCCAAGTCTTCCATTCCGATGGTTCTTTCGTTCTGCAGCCTGCCCCAAACGGACCACATGCGGAGTGCCAGATTTGCCCAGTTAGGAGTACAATCAGTGGACTGGCTGGTATGCGTCGAGCATGCTGTCTGATTGAATGGGGATTGTTTTCATCTTCCTGTTTCTTTCAGGCGTGTCAAGACGTCTAATGGGCAGCAAGCGGTTTGGGAGTCCCCACGCAATTCTCTCCCATGCCACAAAAAGGAGTCCTGGTGAATTCGACCGTTAAGACAATCATGTTCTGGGCATTCATCGTCATCTGTCTCGTGCTGCTCTTTGGAGTCGTGCAAAAGAGTGCCGTGATGGGCGGCAAAGAACAGGACATACCCTTCTCCGCGTTCCTTGAGAGGGTTCAGCAAGGCCAGGTGAATGACGTCTCCGTGCAGGGCATGGAAGTACACGGTCACTTGAAAGGCGACGGCAAGGAATCGACCCAATTCCACACCGAGGTCCCGAGCAACTACCCGAATATGTACGACCTCCTGAACGCGAACAAGGTTCAGACCACCATCAAGGACGCACAGGGCAACCTCTTCTGGCCGATCCTGCTCCAGATCGGACCCTTGGTCCTGATCCTCGGTATCTGGTTCTTCATCATGCGTCAGATGCAGTCCGGCGGAAACAAGGCCATGTCCTTCGGCAAGAGCCGCGCCCGCCTGCTCTCCATGCAGCAGAAGAAAGTGACCTTCAAGGATGTCGCTGGCGTTGACGAAGCCAAGGAAGAACTGAAAGAGATCATCGAGTATCTGCGCGAGCCCCAGCGCTTCCAGAAGCTCGGCGGTCGTATTCCCAAGGGCGTCCTGCTCGTCGGACCTCCCGGCACCGGCAAGACCCTGCTCGCCCGCGCTGTCGCAGGCGAAGCCAACGTTCCGTTCTTCTCCATCTCCGGCTCTGACTTCGTCGAGATGTTCGTCGGCGTCGGCGCAAGCCGTGTCCGCGATCTCTTCGAACAAGGTAAGAAGAACGCCCCCTGCATCATCTTCATCGACGAAATCGACGCCGTTGGCCGCCATCGCGGCGCAGGCCTCGGCGGCGGACACGATGAGCGTGAGCAAACCCTGAATCAGCTCCTCGTCGAAATGGACGGCTTCGAATCCAACGACGGCGTGATCCTTGTCGCCGCAACCAATCGTCCCGACGTCCTCGATCCAGCCCTTCTGCGCCCCGGCCGCTTCGACCGCCGCGTAGTCGTCGGCCTTCCCGATGTCCGTGGCCGCGAAGAAGTCCTGCGCGTCCACGTCAAGAAGGTTCCCGTCGCCGACGACGTCAACCTCAACGTCCTCGCCCGCGGAACACCTGGCTTCAGCGGCGCCGATCTGGCCAACATGGTCAACGAGGCTGCGTTGAACGCCGCCCGCGTAAACCGCAAGCAAGTCACCATGTACGACCTCGAGATCGCCAAGGACAAGGTCCTCATGGGTGCCGAGCGCAAGTCCATGCTGCTCACCGACGAAGAAAAGAAGGTCACCGCCTATCACGAGGCCGGTCATGCTCTCGTCTCCGTCCTTCGCGACCACACCGATCCCATCCACAAGGTCACCATCATCCCGCGTGGCATGGCCCTAGGCGTCACCGTCTACCTTCCCGGCGACCGCCACAACTATACCCGCGAGTACCTCGAAACCCGTCTGGCCACAGCCTACGGCGGACGTGTGGCGGAAGAGATTTTCCTCAGCCAGATGTCCACCGGCGCTGGCAGCGACATCGAACACGCAACCGATCTAGCCCGCCGCATGGTCTGCGAGTACGGCATGAGCCGCCTCGGTCCGCTGACATTCGGCAAAAAGGAAGAACAGATCTTCCTCGGACGCGAAATCGCCCAGCACCGTGACTTCTCCGAAGAAACGGCGCGCCAGATCGATCAGGAAGTTCGCCGCCTGATCGACGAGGCCTATCAATCCGCATACTCGCTCGTAGACGCCAACCAGCCCGCCATGCACCGCATTGCAAATGCTCTTCTGGAACGCGAGACCATCGACGCCGAAGAAGTTCGCATGTTGATCGAAGGCACCGAACTTCCCGAAGTCCGCTCATCCCTCGCATCGCCCAGCGATCAGGGCGGCGGCAGCGTTCAGCAAGTCCTGAAACCGGAGTCTGGACGCGGTGGCCCCGGCTTCCCCGAAGGTTCACCCTCCCCGGCATAACCCACGGAAGTATCAATCAACCCGTAAAGGCAACAATCAAAAGGCCATCCGCGAGGGTGGCCTTTTTGCATTCTCAGCGATCATTCCCAACAATCTAGGCCAGTACCATCGCCACCGCGCCCCCCGCAATCATCAACCCGCCCACCACCGCCCACGGCGACATCTTCTCTCCCAGAAAAACAACCGCAAACACCATCACCAGCACCACGCTCAACTTATCCAGCGGAGCCACCCGCGAAGCTGGCCCCAGTTGCAGCGCGCGAAAATAGCAAAGCCACGAAAGCCCCGTTCCCAGGCCCGAAAGCGCCAGAAACAGCCAGGCCCGCCCATCCACCTGCCGGATCTCCCCATGCTTGCCCAGCGCCAGCGCAATCGACCACGCAAATACGACGACCACCGTCGTCCGGATCGCCATCGCCAGGTTGGAATCGATATGCGCCACGCCAATCTTGGCCAGAATGGCGGTAGCAGCGGCAAACAATGCGGAAAGCAACGACCAGAAAATCCAGTTCATGGAAACATCCTACGCCGCACGCACCGGCTGTCTTAAACTGACATCATGCGCCCCGGCCGATCCAGCATGACCGCCCTGGCCGTCGCCAGCCGCCGCGCCGCCCACCTGATTCTTGATAGCCCCGCAATCCTCGACGATCCCTTCGCCGTGCCGCTCCTCGGAACTGCCTTCCACGCCGATCCGGTGCGCCACGCCGACCCCAGGGCGCGAGCTTTTCGCGCCTTCATCGTTGCCCGCAGCCGCTACGCCGAAGACAACCTGGCCTTTGCCGTCGCCGCCGGTGCAACCCAGTACGTCGTCCTCGGCGCCGGTCTCGACACCTTCGCCTGCCGCAATCCCTTCCCAAATCTCGCAGTCTTCGAAGTCGACTTTCCCGCCACTCAGGAGTGGAAGCGAGGCATGTTGCGTTCTGCGGCTATCCCGGAACCGGCCAATCTCACTTTTGTCCCTCTCGATTTCGAACACCGCACCTTAAAGGATGGCCTCGCCGAAGGCGGCTTCCACGCCAATCTTCCAACCTTCTTCAGTTGGCTGGGAGTCGTGCCCTACCTCACTCTTCCCGCTTTCCGTTCGACCCTCGATCTGATCGCGGCCATGCCCGTAGGCAGCGGCATCACCTTCGACTACGCCCTCTCGGACGAAGAACTCAGCCCCACCCTTCAGCGTGCCCGCAAATCCCTGGCCGCCCGCGTAGCCGCCGCCGGAGAACCATTCCGTCTCTTTTTCCGTTCAGAACAGATGGAAAACGAACTCAGATCCGCCGGCTTTCAGCGAACCGAGCAACTCGATTCCATCGAAATCAATCAGCGCTACTTCTCTAATCGCTCCGACGGCCTCGCGCTTCCTGAAGAAGGCCTCGGCAAACTCGCCACAGCCTGGGTTGAATGATCCTGCTTCAATAGACTGAATCTGGGTGGCCCATTCTTGGCGCGCTCTTTGCGCCAAGGGTGGGATTGCGCTGAATCCATAAATCCGCAGGTACACTAAAAAGAGTCATGCGCAGGTCCGCCGTCCTTATCTCCATCGCTGCATTTCTCCTCGGCCTGACCGCCTGTGGCTACCACGCCGTCGGTTCCGCCACCCACCTGCCGCCCGGTACAAAGACCCTCGCCGTTCCCGTCTTCGCGACCCGAACCAATTCCAACCGCACCGAAATCGAAATGACCACGGCAGTCATTCGCGAATTCGCCACGCGCACCCGCCTCGTCGTCACTCCCAACGACAACTCCGATGCCGACGCCACTCTCCACGGCACCATCCTGAGCCAGACCGTCGCTCCACTGAACTACAACTCCCAGACGCAGCAGTCTTCGAGCTACCTGATCACCCTCGTAGCCGCCGTTACTCTCAAGGCGCGCGACGGCCGCGTCCTTTACCAGAACAACAACTACGTCTTCCGCCAGGAATATCAGGCCACCACCGATCTACCCAGCTTCCTCGACGAAAGCCCAGCCGCCGTCCAGCGTCTCTCCCGCGACTTCGCCCGCGCCCTCGTTGCGGATGTTCTGGAAAGCTTTTGACCAAAGCCGAAAAATCGCAGCGCGAATGGTAATCACCCCAATTCCGCCCCAGATTTCCACCGCCCGCCGACCCCGGCAACAGGTATCCTTAAACCAATGAATCCGGGACACATCGCCGAGGGCCATTTTCAATGAGCACATCGCGTCCCGGAGTCGGCTTCGCCGCCGCAGACCGCTTCACCGCCGATATCGCCGCCGCAGCCACCAATAACAGCGCGCTTAAACCCGGCTACGTCCTCGTCGGCGACGAAACCTTCCTCTACGAGCGCTGCCGCAAAGCCGTCCTCAAAGCCTTCGTCCCCGAAGACCTGCGCGACTTCTGCCTCTCTGAACTCGACCTGACCGAGCATTCCATCTTCGAAATCCTGGATCGCGCCCGCACCCCGTCTCTCATGGCGCCATTCCAGGTCGTCTTCGTCCGCAACCTCAAGCAGCTCTACACCCGCGGCGCAAAAAAAGACGAGTTCGCCGAAATCAACCGCTACTTCGCGTCGCCCAACCCGCAGGCGCTCATTCTGTTCATCGCCGACCACCTGCGCATCCCCGCCGACCCGCGGCGCATGGACATGGAAGACAAAAATCGCTTCGAGCGCCTGCGCGAAACCCTCGGTGACCACTGCGGCATTGTCGAGCTGGCCCGCGTCGAAGACTCCGATGCCATGCGCTGGGTCGCCGCCACCGCTCAGGAGCAGGGCACAAAGATGGACCCCGACGCTGTCCGCGAACTCGTCGACGCCCTCGGCTCCGACATGATGCTCATCGCCTCCGAACTAGAAAAGCTTCTGCTCTTCAGCTACGGTCGCGGCCGCATCACCCTCGGTGACGTGGAAACCATGGTCTTGAGCGCCAAGCAGCGCTCTTTATACGAACTCACAGACGCCATCAGCGCCAAGGACCGCCCCCGCGCTCTGGCTCTGCTGCATGGCTTGTTGAATAGTTCCGAGGCTGGCGAAGAAGCCGCTATTGGCCATCTCTATATGCTGGCTCGCACCTTCCGCCAGATGCTTGTAATTTTAGAGAAGAACGTCCGTGATTCCCGAGCCATCTGGCAGGCGCTCTGGCAAGGCTTCCGAATGCCGCCCTTCGCCGCCGATGATTTGATCCGTCAGGCCCGCCGTTACAAGAGCCGCCGCGATCTGAGCCGCGCCTTGCGCCTAATCGCCCGCGCCGACCTCGAACTCCGCTCCTCGCCACCCGACAAGCGCCTCGTTCTGGAGCGCCTGATTTACGATCTGGCCAGCGAACCCAAGCCCTTCACGCCCGCCTATATCTCGCCGCAACTTACGTTTGAAGGCTAATTCGACCAGTTTTGGCTGTGTCAGTGATTTGGGCTCGGTAGGTCTTCGATGACTAGAACATCGGCGATAGGCACACTGGTGTGTTTCTCGATAACTGCCTGAATTGTTCGCTCCGTGGCCGCCGACGAGTCGTCCCAGTTGTTCTGATTCCAACGATGGCCGTCCACGAAATCGAGTACAACGAAAGGTCTCTCGATGAACTTGTTGTGCTTGCCCAAGACTCCTCGGATGAGACCAACTTGGCGGATATTCATGTAAGAGTGAACGGTTGGTCTCGCGAAAGCGTACCCGAATTCGTGAATGCCGTCATCGCCAAAGGTAGTGTGCATATTTAAGGCAAGAACGGTCAATACGCCAATTGGAAGTGTGATCAGGAGCGACAGCCACCGGAGAGCACTGCGCGCATCGTAATATATGATCCCACCACGGGATTTCTTGGGTTGCCTGCTGTCCCAGTCGGCATAAAGGTTAACCATTGTATGGCCAACGAAGAGAGCCCATACCTGAAGAGTGATCTCAAAACATAGACTGACTGCCCCAAAGCCAGCAAAAAACCAGCAGATGACAGGCTGACATGGGACTCGAAATCCAAGAATTCCGTCGGAGTTCGTGAGCGATTGAGTGATCGCCGCAAACGAGGCGTGGGCAGCGAAGAGGAATGCAAGCCCAGACGGTATACAGCAGAGGTTTACGATTGTTTGCTGTTCGGCGAACTGCGCTTCTAAATTCTCTATTTGGTCTTCAGTCAAGCCAGAAGGATGGGACTCGAAGGATAAGTCATGCCGGTGAGTCAAGTTCGATATTCCTCAGAAAAGTTAGCTAGATGCTAACAGGTCTGACCTAACTCATAAGCAGGGCAAATGCTTGTTGGTGTTTACAACTGCTCTTGGAGGCTTCTCGCAAATCCCTACTGCACGCCGCACTTCTGCAGCCACGGCCCATATTTCTGCCCGGAAACACCCGTGTGATTCGTAAACCACTTCCGCAGATACTCCACCAGCTCATACACCGCGCCCGACTGCCGCTGTTCAAAGCGAACATCAAACTGTGCCAGCCGTCCCAGCAGTCTCTGATGTTCTGCCTTGTGCGCAGCCAGCCCAGGATAGTCATAAAGCGCCAGCAGACGCTCTTCGCTCTCCGCATGGAGCCGCATCAGCTCGGAGACTCGCGCCAGCATCGCTCGCACTACCTTTGACTCGGTGCCCTTCAGCAAAGCCGTTCGAAGCTCATTCAAAGCATCCAACAAAATACCGTGCTGATTGTCCATTGCCTGCACGCCAACGCTGCAGGAGTGATTCCACATGAGAGAAGCCATAGGAGCCTCCACAAACTACCTACCTGTATGAGCACATTTATCGGCAAAAGTTGCGCGATTGGTAGTAGAAGACACCTATGTATTGGTTTAATCCAATAGTACTTCCGGGTCAAAGTCATGCCCCCGAGCCGTTAGAGTAACTGCCGCGGCCAGAATCAGCCCACCCCCGACCCACGCAAACGGCCCCAGTTTGTCACCCAGCAGCTCCACGCCCAGCACCGAACCAAGTGCCGGTTCAATGTTCAGGAACACCCCGGCCCGGCTCGCCGGAACATGATGTATTCCCCAGTTCCAAAGCAGGGTTGTTGTCGCCGTACACAGTACCCCGCTCGCTGCCAGCGCCAGCCACGCCGTCATGCTTACCCTAGCCACCGGCGGCGGACCATCCACCGCAATCACCCAGGCTGCCAGCATCAGAGTTCCTGCCAGGATTCCGTATGCCGTCACCGCCAGCGGCCCATGCACCAGCATCAGGCTCTTGTTCATCAAGATCCATCCCAGCGCGATCGTCAGCGAGAGCACCACCAGTAAATCCCCGGTCAGCGACGGAGCAACACCGGCAGCTCCGGCCTCATGCCCGCCCAATACAATCAACGCCGCCCCTACCGTCGAACCGCCCAGCGCGAGCCATCCCACCCAGTCCAGCCGCTCTCCAGCAAAGATCGTTGCCCCCAGCGCCAGCAGCACCGGCATCGTTCCCACCATTAGCGAAGCGTGGCTCACCGTCGTCCGCGCCAGTCCCTCAAACTGCAACAGAAACTGGATCGGAATCCCCAGCACCGCCGACAACAGCAGCACACCAATCTCTCGCGCCGTCCAGGCCGGTCTTATCGTTCCCACCAACCCGTTTTGGAACTCGCGCCTCGGCCTCGCCGTCCAGGCGATAGGCAGCATGCCCAGGCTGGCAAACAGAAACCGGTACAGCACCATATGCCCCACGCCCATCTCGCGTAGCGCCAGCTTTCCAAAGAAAAATCCTGTCCCCCAAAGGCAGCCTGCCATGGCGCACGCGCCATACCCCAGCCAGTTCAAATTGCGTGGTGTCCGTCCCTGTTGTGTCCGTTCCTGATCCATCCTTTCAACTGTCGCACACCTGTCTCAAACCGGCTCCCATCCTCGCCCCGGATAAGCGACAATGGTGAGCGGTGATGACAAGCTCATTCAGCCCCGGCCTACGCTTCAGGCTCCTGATCCCCAGAGGAATCGCCCTGGCCCTCGCCCTCGCCGCCGTCGGCGTTTCTCGCGCCCAGGCCCAAGCCCAGGATCCATTCGCCTCCATGCTCGCCTCCGCTTCTGCTTCGGCCGATGCCAAAAAGAAGCAGGCTCATGCCGCAGATCAAAACGTCGTTCCCCCCAGTTTCGCCATCCCCGTAGCTCCGCTAGGCTTCGCCCCGCCCGCGGCGTTCTATCTCGGCGACCGCTTTGCCCAGGTTTCGCTTAACTTTCTCGACGAAGACACCCTGCTCTTCACCTTTCGTGTCCCCGGACTCATCGCCCGCGAACCCGCCGGTCCCGGCCAGCCTCTGCAGGACAAACGGCATATTCGCGCGGTAACACTTTCGCTCCCCGACGGCAAAGTCACCGCCGAAGCTCTCTGGGAGCTGCACGACTACAGCCGCTATCTCTGGCCGCTCAAGAGCGGAAAATTCATCCTCCGCGACAGAAACGCCCTTCAGATCGGCGATGCCGCGCTGCATCTCCAGCCATTCCTTCGTTTTCCCGGCCCCGTCAGCTTCATCGAGTTCGCACCCGACCAGGCCCTCATCGTTGCCGATACCAATGAGCCCGCCGCTGCCGACCCAAAATCGGAGACTCCCAAAGCCGAGACACCCAAAGCCGAGACAAAAGACGAGGCCGATGCAACTCAGCAATCCCCGCCATCCACCACCTCTGCCAGCATGGCGGCAAACGACCGGTTCGACGCCGAATTTCAAAAGGCGCAGTCCACGTCCCAGAGCCTGGTCCGCATCCTGCGCATGGATAACCGCAAAGTCATGCTCTTCAGCCGGGTCAACGGCGCCATCCATCTCCCCGTCGACGGCGAGGGATACTACGAGGCCCTGCGCGGAAGCGGCAGCAATTGGATGGTGAGCTACCAATACTTCCAAGGCTCCACAGTATCGCTGGGATGGGTCGAATCCACCTGCAATCCAACCCTGGACGCACTCTCTCCCGGCGTCGTCCTGGCCTCTGCCTGCAACGCCACCGGCGCGCGTCACCTGACCGCTCTTCTGCGAAACAGCGACAAAGACCACGCCCGCCTGTGGGACGCCTCATGCACCGCAACCAGAATCTGGCCGCTCCTCGAAACCTCCTCCGACGGTACGCGGCTCGCCCGCGCAACTCTCGAAGTCACCCATCCCATCGGCCCCTACAACCCCCTCGACGACTCCGATATCCGCGATCAGATCGTTCAGGTCTTCGATGTCGCCAACGGAAAAGTCGAGCTGACCGTCCCGGCCTCGCCCGTCCTCGACGGCGGCGGCAACTTCGCGCTTTCCCCCTCCGGTCAGCGGTTCGCAGTCCTCAATGACGGAGCCATCCAGGTCTACAATCTGCCGCCCGCGCCACCGATCCCTCCACCCCATGCATCCCAGCCGATTCTCGCCAAACCCTGAGCTGCCTTTGTACCCAACGAAAACTCCATGACCGCCCCTTTCGCCGATTTCTGAAATCTCGTTGTAAACTTATCGTTTGGGAGAACTCCGTGGCCACCGCAGTAGTGCGATACACCGCCGCAGCAATCACCGATCGTGGCCGCAAGCGTGCCTCCAACGAGGATGCCTTCGGCTATTCGGTCGAACACGGCGTCTACCTCGTCTGTGACGGCATGGGCGGAGCCGCTGCTGGCGAAATCGCCAGCTCCCTGGCCGTCGAAGAAGTCCTCCGGCTTGTCACAGAAAAAAGAGAAGCCCGCCGCGATCCCCAAAACTCCCAAACCCGGTCCGGCCACACCCAGAATGGAACTTCTGCAGGCCCAATTCCCAAAATCGCCGAAGAAGCCGTTGTAGCCGCCAACGAAGCCATCCACTCCCGCAGCCAGCGCAATCTGCGCCTGAGCGGCATGGGCACCACCCTGGTCGGCCTGCTTGCCGGCCTGCCCGACGAAGAACCCCGCGTCTGGATCCTCAATGTCGGCGACAGCCGCTGCTACCGTCTCCGCAATGGCCACATTCAGCTCTGCACCCACGATCATTCCCTCGTGGAAGAGCAAGTCCGCCTCGGCCGCATGACCCGCGCCGAAGCCGCTCGCTCGCCGCTGCGCAACGTCATCACCCGCGCCCTCGGCACTCAGAAATATGTGACTCCTGACGTAATCGAAGCCGAAGTAGAGCCCGGCGACCTCTTCCTGCTCTGCTCCGACGGCCTCTCCCGCGAACTGAGCGACGAAAAGATCGAGTCCCTGCTGAACACACCCACCCTCAGCTCCGAATCCAGTCCAGCCCAGCTCGAAGAACTATGTTCCCGCCTCATTCAGGCAGCCAACAAAGCCGGTGGCCACGACAACATCACCTGCCTCATCGTCCGTGTGGACTGATTGCCTCCGAAATTCCTTCAAAATCAAAGCATTGTCATCCTGAACGAAGTGAAGGACCTGCTTCTTAACAATCTCCAATGCGATGGAAAGTTGTGGCCTCAAGTTGAAGGGTACGGGCTTCAGCCCGTACATTAGCAACTGCTGCGAATCGGGGCTTTAGCCCCTGAGGTTCGCACCCCACTCTAGGAGTAGCCTGAATGTCCCCCATCCAAACAGTAGCCATAATCGGCGCAGGCACCATGGGCGGCGGCATCGCCCACATCTTCGCCCGCTCCGGTTTTGCTGTCCTCCTCTGTGACATCGACCAAACCCTCCTCGACAAATCTCTAGCCCGCATACGCACCAACCTCGGCAGGGAAGCCGCCAAAGGCAAGCTCACCTCTGACGAAGTCGAAGCCGCCGCTGCCCGCATTCACCTCATCACCGACCGCGACCAGCTCTCCCAAGCCGAATTCGCAATCGAAGCCGCGAGCGAGCGCCTCGAAATCAAGTCCGAGCTATTCCGTTCCCTCGACACAATCCTCCCGCCGTCCGCAATCCTCGCCACCAACACCAGTTCCATCTCCATCACCAAACTAGCCGCCCAGACAAACCGGCCCACGCAGGTCATCGGGATGCACTTCTTCAACCCCGTCCCAGTCATGGCCCTCGTCGAAATCATTCACGGCCTGCAAACCAGCCAAACCACCTTCGAAACCGTTCGCGATCTAGCCGTTCGTCTCGGCAAAACACCCATCGAAGTCAACGATTCCCCCGGCTTCGTTTCCAATCGCGTTCTCATGCCGCTTATCAACGAAGCCGCCTTCACCGTCATGGAAGGCATCGCAACCGCCGAAGCCGTCGATCAGGTCTTCCAACTAGGCATGGCTCACCCCATGGGGCCACTCACCCTTGCGGATTTCATCGGCCTCGACGTCTGCGTCGACATTCTTCGCGTCTTGCATCAAGGCCTCGGCGACCCCAAATACCGCCCCTGCCCGCTCCTCGTTCGCATGGTCGACGCAGGCTGGCTGGGCCGCAAATCCGGCCGCGGCTTTTACACCTATTAACGGGTCAGTTACGAATTCGCAAATCCCATCCCGATTCCGTCCCTCAATTCCACACCGAACAGGACTATGCTCATAAGATGGTGCGTTTCACCGTCCTCGCCTCGGGCTCAAAAGGGAACAGCTCGATCGTCTCCTGCACCCCCGGCACGGGCGGTTCCACACGTGTTCTCGTAGACGCGGGACTCAGTTGCCGCGAGCTATTCCGCCGCATGAAGCAGGTCGGCGAAGACCCCAGCACCCTCGACGCCATCCTCGTCACCCACGAGCACCAGGACCACATCAACGGCCTCGCCGTCACCGCCCGCAAGCTCGGCATCCCCGTCTACTTCACCGAAGCCACCCATCGCGCCTGGGTTCGCCAGGTAACCCCACAAAAACGCATTACCTACGCCGAATGGGCCCAGCAATACCGCGAACAAAAGCAGGCCGCCGAAGCCGCAAATATCCTATCTGAACCAAGCCATAGCGCTACGAACGGCGAAATAAACCTATCCGCTGAAGGGTACGGGCTTCAGCCCGTACATAACACCCATGCAACGACCGGGGCTTTAGCCCCCGAGGTAAGCTTGTCCCCTGCCCAGGAAATCGCTCTTCAAGCCTGCGCCGACCTGAATCCGCCGTCGGAAACAGTCACCGAGGCGCCAAAACCTAATCCCGCCCATCTTCCCAGCGTCTCCTACTTCCGCCCCGGCGAAACCTTCTCCATCGGCGACCTCAGCATCAGCCCCTTCACCATCCCTCATGACGCCGCCGACCCCGTCGGGTTCGTCTTCACCGCCGAAGGTATCCGCCTCGCCATCGCCACCGACCTCGGCTACATGCCGCCCAACGTCCAGGCCCAGCTCCGCCGCTGCGACCTCATCATGCTCGAGTCCAACCACGACCTCGAAATGCTCCGCGACGGGCCGTACCCATGGTCAGTCAAGCAGCGTGTGCTGTCCCGCGTCGGCCATCTCTCCAACGCCGCCGCCTCCGCGTTCCTCGAAGAGACATACGACGGCACGGCGACCTACCTGATCCTCGCCCATCTGTCCGAAAGCAACAATCTGCCCGAGCTGGCCCGCCTCGCCGCCGAACGCGCACTCGTCTCCAAACCGAACCTGCTCGCCAACCGTCTCTACCTCGCCAGCCAGGACGAGCCACTCGATCCTGTTTGCTTTTGAGTGTCATACGGCGATTTACGTAACGGATTCGTAACCGCCATAGGTTACAATAGTGGGATATTCCTTGTTCCAGGAACTTGTCCGGTTCTTCAACCGTACAAGCTGTGGACACTCAAACCTGTTGAGGTCCACCTAGGTCACGAAGTGTTAAAAATGCGAACCAAAACCGCGGCAAAGCGAGTCTAATCTCTATGGCAAGAACCCAATGCACCGACAGGGTAGTTGGAGCCATTCTGGGTAGCTGGCGCTATGACATCTCCGGCATTACTCCCGAGATGCGCCGAGATTACGAACAGCACCTCATAGAATGCGCACACTGCAAAGCACGGCAAAAATTCCATCGATCTCTTGATGGAACCTTGGCTGTCCTCACGGCGCTCTCCATGATTTCCTTTCTCTTCGCTCTGGCTGTCCTGCAGCGCGTCAAGTTCATGGAGCATGTCGCCTTCAACATCCTCGGCTTGGACAAGGTTTCGATGTACCAGATGCTGGTCTCGGCAGCCTTCGCCGGCCTCGGCTTCTCTCTTATCGCCTTTATCCTGGTGCTCGTAACCACGCCAGCCTCTGCCTATCTCGGCGGCATGGCGGCCGAGCGAGCCCGCCTGATCGAAGCGCGCCTGCCCGAAGCAATCCGCTCCCTCAGGCCGCGCTGAGCCAAGCGCAATCAGTCAACCCCAAAAGCCCGCTGCGGATCACTCCGCAGCGGGCTTTTGCATCTCCCGGCATGCGAATTTAGTTGACGCCGCCAACGGCGCACTCCCTATTAATCCATCGAATAAGAATTCTCTGGTCCAGCAAGCCAAAGTGTGCTCCCATAGCTGCGTCCCCCACTGTGAGGTATCGTATGCCCCATTGGATGAAGCCACTAGCTTGTGCCCTGTTTCTGTTTGCGTCCATGCTTTTCTATCGGGCCTCAGCACAGGAAGCAGCCGCGAAGAAAAAGGTAACCAGCGACGCCGATCTCCCCCGAATCAGCTATCCGCTGACCGGCAGCGCCAGCGATCTTCTCGCAGCCGACGACGCCACCTTCGACGCCTTCACCCGCAAAGTAACCGCCGACATCGATTCCATCCTGGCCAGTTATCAGATCGACGACAAGCCCACACTGCGCGGCTATCTCCTGGCAAAATTCAACGCGCAAATCCTTGCCGGCGACCCAAAAGGTGCACTTGCCACCATCAACAAAGTCCGCGATCTTGAGGAGAAGCCTGAAGCCAGAATCACGGACGGCATCCTCTCTCGTCCGTTGCTCAATGCGTGGATCGAAACTGGCTCCAGCAGCGGTCCCGCATTTGCGAGCACCTTCCTTGCCAACTTTCAAAAGGAAGTCAACGCGCTTCCATGGGCCGCAGTGCAGGATACCGTGAAGGAGCTCAAAGCATCCTTTCAAATCATGTCGCCATCCCTCTTTGCCGGTAGCTACAAGGCTAACGTGGACCCGCAAGTGGCCAAAACCGGTAGCATTGACTACTCTGCCGCCGTCAATCTGTTGAGTTCGCGAGTCGTCGTCAAGTTTCAATTGCCATTAAAAGAGCAGATCGAAGCCGTCCTCGTCCCTTACATTCAGGCGCATACAGAGAAAAAACCGGATATCTGGGCCACGCGGGAAGTAACCCTTACCGAGACAGAAAAGTTGACTCCAGTGCGCATCGGCATCTGGGACTCCGGCGTCGACACCGCCCTCTATCCGAAGCAGCTCTTCACCGACCCATCCCCGGGAGTTTTCGGCCCCCACGGCCTGGCGTTCGATCTGGACGGAAAGCCCTACGTTGCCGATCTGCAGCCCCTCACCGCGGAGCAAACCAGTCTTTACCCCAAGGCCCTGGAACTGGAGCAGGGAATGGACGACGCCCAGAACAGCATCGATTCCCCTGCCGCAGACGCAGCCCGCAAATACCTATCCACCACGCCGCCCGACCAGCTCGCGCCATTCCTGAAGCAGTTGAATTTCCTCGGCCAGTATATGCACGGTACCCACGTCGCCGGAATCGCCGTGCGCGGCAATCCCGCAGCCCGCCTCGTCGTCCTTGAGTTCAACGACGGGCTCCCTGATCTGCCTTTCGCGCCCACCGAAGAGTGGGCCAATCGCTTCAAAGCCGATTTCCTCCAGTTAGGCAACTACGTCCGCGAACACAACGTCCGCGTCGTCAACATGAGCTGGGCCGATAGCCAGAGCGAGATCGAGCAGTGGCTGAATAAGACCAGCACCGAAAAAGACCCTGAGTTGCGGAAACAGTTCGCCGCGAAGATCTACCGCATCTGGAAAGAAGCCGTCGAAGGCGCAATCCGGAGCGCGCCCAACACGCTCTTCGTCTGCGCCGCAGGCAACTCCGACAGCAATCCCGGCTTCCTCGGCGACGTCCCCGCCTCCCTCAAAGAGCCCAATCTCCTCACCGTGGGCGCCGTCGATCAGGCAGGCGAAGAGACATCCTTCACCAGCTACGGCCCAACCGTAGTTCTCGACGCCGACGGCTTTCAGGTCGAAAGCTTCGTCCCCGGCGGAACCCGCATGAAGTTCTCAGGCACTTCCATGGCCTCGCCCAACGTAGCTAATCTGGCCGCCAAGCTGATAGCAATCGACCCATCCTTAACCCCAGAAAAAGTCATAGCCCTGATGGAGAAAGCCGCAGACCCCAGCCCAGACGGCCGCCGCCACCTGATCAATCCCAAAGCCACAGTAGCGCTGCTAAAGAATCAGGCCCAGTGACCCGCTCCAGCTTGACGCAAGCCTCTTTTTGTCTTGAAAGGGCGCGGCTTTAGCCGCGCCATAAAGCCACAGAATGAATCCGCGTTTAGGCCCCGAGGGAATGCCTTGGCTGTGGGCCAGTACGAAGGGTACGGGCTTCAGCCCGCACATCAGACCACAGAAATCAAGAGGGCTTTAGCCCCTGAGGCTACTCACTGGCCACATGCAACTGCCGCATAGCTTTGCCTTCGGCGTTCTGAGCGGTTTGCCACATCGTTCACAAGGTGGTCAATAACGAGAAATCCGATGATGCATTACCGCGTCATGATTCGTTTCCTTATATCCCGTAACCCGCTCGTAGTAATCAAGAACAGGCCGAAAGCATACCTGAACTGACTCATGTGGGATTGGAACACCGGTGTTCTTGCGAACTTCCTTGGCCGAGTTCATCGCGTCATGGAACAAACTCGAAGCCAAGGCGAACTCCGCTTCGTCCAACATTGGCATCTCACGCTTACACCGCCAGCACCAGAGCAATCGCATGCAACCAAGCCTTCCCCCAAAACTTCGGCTAACCTTGCCACGGAATCGTCAACCCACCCGTAAGCGACGAAACCCGCTCCACCGAATGCCCGCGGCACCAGGAAGTCAACCCCGTCACCAGCCGCTCCACCGCCCGCGGATCGGCATAACTCGCCGTTCCCGCCTGCACCGCCGTAGCCCCGGCCAGCAGAAACTCGACGGCATCCTCCGCCGTAACAATCCCGCCCATCCCCAGAATCGGCACCGAAACCGCCTTCGCGGTCTCATACACCATCCGCAGCGCAATCGGCTTGATCGCCGGCCCTGAGAGTCCGCCCGTCACATTGCGAATAGTCGGCTGCCGTGTCTCAGCATCGATCGCCATCCCCAGAAAGGTGTTCACCAGCGAGATCGCATCCGCCCCCGCCAGCGCCGCAATCCGTGCCATCTGCGCCACGGAAGTCACATTCGGCGAAAGCTTCACAATCAGCGGCCTCTTCGAAGCAGCCTTGGCCCGCGCCACCAGATATTCCAACGCCCCGGCATCCGCCCCAAATGTCATCCCACCTTCATGCACATTGGGGCAGGAGACATTCAGCTCATAAGCCACAATCCCCGGCGCATCATTGAGCCGCTCGATCACCTGCACATAATCCGTGACCTTGTTCCCAAAGACATTCACAATGCACTTCGCCTTTGGATATCGCGTAAGCTGCGGCAGCTTTTTCTCGATAAACTCCACCACGCCGATATTCTGCAACCCGATGGCGTTCAGCATCCCCGCCGCAGTCTGCACAATACGCGGCGCCTGATTACCCGCCATCGGCTCCAGCGACAGCCCCTTGGTGACAAACGCCCCAATCGCTTCGAGCCCGACAATCTCCTCGAACTCGATCCCATAGCCAAACGTGCCGCTAGCGGCAATAATCGGGTTCGCCAGCTCCACACCGGCAAACCGCACTGTCATATCAGGCTTCAAAGGCAGACATTTCCTCGGAGACGCGTCATCAGATTCTCTACGGCAACTCTAACGATTGATTATAGAAGCCGCCAATCCTGCCCAGTTCCAGCTTGAAACACGGCCAAATTCCACATTCCTCAAACCCAAAGCAGCGGCTGCCGCACCGGATAGTTGCGAATAATCTCCGCATCCTCGGGATCTGGATTCAGCGTCTTCCACAAAGCGATATACTGCTGCCGATCACACGCCAGCCCCGCGAACAGCAATCCCGGAGACCGCACCGGCAGCGCGTCAAAGTGTTCGACATCTTTGGCATAAGGCCACCCGCTCTTATCCTTCAGATACGGATACAAAAACTCCGCAGCCTTGCAAATCCCGCGTCCATCCGCCAACCGGAACGAAAACAGGTCAGTTCCCGTGCCTTTCAGGGATTGACAAAGCGCCGCCATCACATCGAAATTGAAGATCGAATAACTGTAAGGCTTGGTCCTGACCAACTCTTTTGGAAACGACCCATCCACCCCCAATTGCCCGGGCAAAAGAACGTCAGTGTATTGCCGATGGACCTGTTCCCGCGTTTCGCTATCTCCAATCAGCCGCGCAAACTCCGAAGCCTGCAAGGCCCAGCAGGTCGCGTGATTGTTGAGCGCATCCCGCTCCGTCCTTCCCTTATCGCTAGTCTTCATCCATTCCAGATAGCTGCGAAACCAGCTCTTCAGTGCCGCACTCTCCTCCGCCGAAAGCATCGCAGGAGCCACAATACTCGCCGCGCGTGCTACTTCCACCAGATGCAGCGTGTCGATGATCCCGTAAGAGCGGCCAGTCGAAACCCCATGCACTCCCTGCGAAAACTCCAGATTCGGATTCATCCGCGTGGCCGGTGTAACAAACCACGCCAGAAGATGTGCACAGGCGCGCTCTCCGTATCGCTTATCCCGCGTCAGCATCCACGCGGCCGTAAGCGCAGGCACTCGGATCGACAACGCGATCATCGCCTTGCGATGGTCATTGAAATTGTCCGGATTGCTCTGCCCATCCCGATTGACGTAAGGCCCATCCGGATTCTTCGGATCGGGCCAGAAATAGTCCGCCTGAGAAAAATAATCATGCACGCCGCCCGGACTCTTGCTCGACGGGAACGATGTGATCGTCGCCGGCTCGAAATCCATAGCCGCGTTGGCAGCTTTGAGGATTCGCAAGCGGTCGGTTTGCGCGACCAGCCCATACCCGGCCTTCTCGCCCATTAGCACAGGCCGAGCCCAGGAGGTAATTCCCGCAGAACCCGCGAGAGTCGCGAGCCCCCGGCAGAACAACCTTCGGTCGATAGCAGTTGGCTTCACGCGCCCGCATGCTCCGCATCCGGCCACTCCATGCTGCTGCTCCGGCTAGAAACCAGCAGCCGAAAATCGTCGTTCCATTCCAATTCCGGCGGGGGAGTTGCCATCGATGCCTCTTCCTCAGGAAAGATACTGCCGACCTCGTCTATAATCGCAGAGAACCAAGAATTTCTGTAGGAGAAGTTCGCCTCCCGCAGGGCACAGCATCGCCCCCGATTCCGGTCGCGCACATCCGTAAAAGGTCGTCACCCGCTCATGATTCGTTTCCTGCAAAGCAAAGACAATCGCCTCGTTAAGGCCATCTTTATCGTGATCATCGGCGCTGCCGTCATCACGATGGTCGTCACCCTGATCCCCGGCATCTTCCAGACCGACTCCGTGACGGGTGACACCTACGCGACCGTCTACCCGCACTGGTACAGCCGCTTCACCTTCTCCGGCGACACGGTGACCATGACCCGCGTCCAGGAAGTAGCGCAGCAGCAATTGCAGCGCCAGCGCCTGCCTGACTTCGCCCTGCCGTATATGGTGCAGCGCGTCGGCCAGCAGCTCATCCTCCAGAAGGTGCTGCTCGCCAAGGCCGCCAGCCTCGGCGTCCAGGCCAATGACGACGATGTGCGTAACTTCCTCCACACCGGCCAGTACGGCGAATTTCTCTTCCCCAAAGGCCAGTTCATCGGCGAAGAAAAATACCGCCAGTTCATCACCAGCCAGTTCGACATGTCCACTGCGGCCTTCGAAAAGGCGCTTGGCGAAGACATCACTGTCAATCGCCTGCGCTCCTTGATCACCGCCGGCGTCACCGTCAGCGACAGCGAAATTCGCGATCAGTACCGCAAGCAGAACATCAAGATCAAGTTTGACTACGCCGTCATCTCTTCCGATGACCTGCGCAAGCAGATCAACCCCAGCGACGCCGATCTCCAGGGCTTCTTCACCAAGAACGCGGCCCGTTACGCCAACGCCGTTCCGGAAGAGCGCAAGATCACCTACTTCGCTTTTACCGCCGATCAGGTTCCCGGCGGCACGCCCAAAGTCTCCGATCAGGAGATTCAGGCTTACTACAGCGCCCATCAGTCCGAGTACCAGGTGCCCGAACAGGCCCGCTCCCGCCACATCCTGATTAAGTTCCCCGGCGGCGCATCCAAAACCGATGCCGAAGCGAAAGCCAAGGCCGACGCACTCCTCAAGCAGATCCAGGGCGGAGCCGACTTCGCCGAACTCGCCAAAAAGAACTCCGAAGACCCCGGCAGCGGCGCGCAGGGCGGGGAACTCGGCTTTGCCCGTCACGGCGCGATGGTTCCTGAGTTTGACGCCGCCATCTTCGGCCAGAAGATCGGCGACGTGAAAATCGTCCACAGCCAGTTCGGCTACCACATCGTTCAGGTCGAGGAGCGCCAGACCGCGCACACCCAACCTCTCAGCGAAGTCCAGCCTGTCATCCAGTCCACCCTGCTTCGCCAGAAAGAAACCCAGACCGAATCCGCCTACGCGCAGTCCCTCGCTACCGAAGCCGCGAAGAACGGCCTGGCCAAGACCGCCGCAGCCCACCATCTGGAAGTCGTAACCACCCCGTCCCTCAGCGCGCAGGGTGTCATCTCCGGCCTGCCCGATGGTTCGCAGGTGATTGCCAAAGCATTCGCGGCCAAACAGGGCGCCGATCCGGCCTTTGCTCCCAGCGGCGAAGGCTTCGCAATCTTCCAGGTAACCGGCGTCACTCCGCCCCACGCGCCCACCTTCGCCGACTGGAAGGACAAAGTCGCCAAGGACTACGCCGACGAGCGCCTGCCCCAGTTGCTCACCCAGAAGACCAAGGAACTCGCCGACAAGGCCCACGCTCTCAATGATCTGGCAAAAGCCGCGAAAGAGGTCGGAGCCACCGTCAAAACCAGCGATCTCGTCGGCGAATCCGGTCAGGTTCCCGATCTTGGACAGGTCGGCACGGTCGCCCCGGACCTCTTCACTCTGAGCGTCGGTTCCATCAGCGGCCCCATCGACGCACAGCGCACCGGCGTCGTGGCCAAGCTCCTCGATAAGCAGGAACCAACCGCCGACGAGATCACCAAGAACCTGGATCAAACCCGCGAACAAATCCTCGATCAGCGCCGCGAAGAAGTCTTCGGGATCTTCGTATCCAACGCCCAGGATGAGTTCAAGAAGGCTCGTCTCATCCAGGTCAACGCCAAAGCCGCCAAAGGCGGCGTCGACCTCGGACAGTAACATACCCTAGCGTCGAAGGCGCGAATTATCCCAGCCCAGGCCATCGGCCTGGGCTTTTGGGTATTGAGGACCAGAAAGGGGGCTGAAGGTCCGGTCGATCTCTTTTTGCGCACCCAACCTCGGGTATCCATCGGATAATGAAGCCATGCGCTTTCAACGTTCGACTGGCCTTCTGATGCACATCAGCTCCCTGGCTTCCTACGGCGGAATCGGCGACCTCGGCCCTGAGGCATACAACTTCCTTGACTTTCTCGCTGCCGGCAAACAGCACATCTGGCAGGTTCTGCCGCTCTGCCCCACCGGCTACGGCAACTCTCCCTACGCCGGCAGTTCAGCCTTCGCCG
Source organism: Acidicapsa acidisoli (assembly GCF_025685625.1). Taxonomy (NCBI): domain Bacteria; kingdom Pseudomonadati; phylum Acidobacteriota; class Terriglobia; order Terriglobales; family Acidobacteriaceae; genus Acidicapsa; species Acidicapsa acidisoli. The sequence continues at coordinate 715,901 of NZ_JAGSYI010000002.1, read as the reverse complement.
GCAATCCCTACCTGATCAGCCTCGAACTCCTCTGCGATTGGGGCTGGATCTCCGGCGACCGCATCGCCAACCTCGCCGGCCGCAACGGCAATGTTGATTTCGAAGACATCGAGAACCGCAAGCAACCCCTGCTTCACGAAGCAGCCCGCAACTTCCTCGACCGCGCTCCCAATGAGCCCCAATTCGAAGGCCAATGGCAGCGTTTCACCGCCTTCTGTAACCAGGAAGCCTCATGGCTCAACGATTACGCCTTTTACGCCGTCCTCCGTCGCCATTTCAATACCGGTGCATGGACCGCCTGGCCCGAGCCGCTGCGCCGCCGCGAACCCGCGGCCATGGCCGATGCCACCGCGCAGTTCGGTCGCGACCTCGCCACCGAACAAGTCCTCCAATTCGCTTTTGAGGAGCAATGGCGCAACCTCCGCGCCGCAGCGGCCAAGCGGAAAATCCGTATTCTCGGCGACATCGCCATCTTCGTCAGCATGGATTCCTCCGACGTCTGGGCAAATCCCGGCCTTTTCCAGCTCGACGAAAACCTCCACCCCATCCGTGTCGCCGGCGTCCCGCCCGACTACTTCTCGCCCACGGGCCAGCGCTGGGGTAATCCCCTCTACCGCTGGGACGTTCTCGCCGAAACCGGCTACGCCTGGTGGGTGCAGCGCATCCGCCGCAGTTGCATGCAATACGACATCGTCCGCCTAGACCACTTCCGCGGCTTCGAAGCCTACTGGTCCATCCCCGCCGAAGAAGAAACCGCAGTCAAGGGAGAATGGATCAAAGCCCCCGGCGCGGAACTCTTCGACCGTCTAGAACACACCCTCGGCCCGCTGCCGCTCGTGGCCGAAGACCTCGGCGTCATCACCCCCGAAGTCGACGCCCTGCGCCTGGGCCAGAAAATGCCCGGCATGCGCGTCCTCCAGTTCGGCTTCGATTCCGTCGAGGCCCACGACCATCTGCCGCACCGCTTCGTCCCCGGCCTCGTCTCCTACACCGGCACGCACGATAACGACACCACCCTCGGCTGGTGGCAAAAGACCTCCAAAACCACCCGCGCCAACCTGGAATCCTACGTTGGCCCCGTCCACGAGACACCGGTCTGGCAGCTCATGCGCGCCAGCTCCTCAAGCGTCGCCGAAATGGCCCTCGTCCCTGCCCAGGATCTGCTCAACCTCGGCTCCGAAGCCCGCATGAACACCCCAGCCATAGCCGGCGGAAACTGGAGCTGGCGTGCCCCCCAAGGCAGTTGGACCCCCGAGCTGGCCGCCCGCCTCGCCGATCTCGTAGACGTCACCGACCGCGACAACGATCCACTGACCCAGTCCGCTGGTCTTACACCCTCCGCGCCAACCACTTCCGCAACGCCAGCCTGAGGCCACTGCGAGTCCTTGCTTTTGTTTTTCTTTCTGTCATTCTCGAAGAGAATCCGCTTTTGCCCTTCGGCCCTAACTTTCCTGGCAGATCATATACCGGTGGTTCAATCGGATTGCTTGCGCAGGCCGCCCAAACAGAAACCCCTGAGCCTCGGTGCAGCCGATCGAATGCAAGTATCGCAACTGGTCGAGCGTTTCCACCCCCTCAGCGGTTACAGCGACTCCAAAGCCGCTAGCCATCGCCACGATCGCCTTAACCAGCAAACTTGCATGCTTTTCCTCCGGCAATCCCTGAATGAAGCTTCGATCAACCTTCACGCGGTCGAAAGGAAAGTCGCGCAAACAACTCAGCGACGAAAACCCCGTCCCAAAATCGTCCAGCGCGATTCGGACGCCAAGATCGTGCAGCTCCCGCAGCGCCGTGAGCGTCATATTGCAATTTTGGAGCAGCACGGATTCAGTGATTTCAAGCTCCAGACATTTTGGCGCCATGCCGGACATAGCCAGGCAATCTCTCACTGTGTTCGCAAACACTCCGGTTCTTAGCTGAACAGCGGATACATTGACCGCCACCTTGAGATTCGACGGCCAAAGCGCAGCCGTCCGTATAGCCTTTTCAAGCACCCATTCGCCAATCGGTACAATGAGCCCGCAATCCTCCGCCGCCGAGATAAATTCCAAAGGCGAAACCACTCCGCGAGTCGGGTGATTCCAACGCAGTAGAGCCTCGTATCCCATAATTCGGCCCGCTGCCAGATCGATCAACGGCTGGTAATAGACCTCCAGTTCGCCACGCAGCAGCGCATAACGCAGATCCTGCTCAATCGATCGCCGGGAGGCCATTTCAACATCCAAAGAGCAGTCAAAAAAGCAATACGGTGCGGGACGCATTGCCTTGGCTCGATTCAACGCCAGGTCCGCGTTCGTGAGAATCCGATCCATATCGTGCCCGTCCTGCGGTCCGAGGGCTATTCCGATACTGACTGCCGCAATCACTTGCTGGGAACAAATCTCGAAAGGCTCCCGCAGCAATTCCGCAACCCGGATGGCCAGCGCCTCCACGTCATTCGGTCCCGAGATACCTGTCTGAATAATGGCAAAATCGTCTCCTCCAGCGCGCGCAATCGTATCTCCCTCCCGAATGCACTGGTCCAGCCTTCGTGCCAAAGCCTTCAGTAACTCGTCCCCAACGGGGTGGCCAAATGTGTCATTGATGCAATTGAGATTGTCTAACTCAAGGCTCAGCAAAGCAAAGGGAGTTCCGCGATCTGCCTGCGCTACCGCGCGCATGAGATTCTCAAGAAACAATGCCCTGTTTGGGATCCCTGTCAATCCGTCATAATGCGCCATTTGCTCGATCACAAGCGCCGAGTTCCTGCGTTCAGAGATATCCTCAACGACTACCACCCATCCGCCGCCGGGAAGCGATTCTTCGCGTATGGAGATATAGCGTTCCATTGTGTCGGAAACACGGCGGAGTTCACGTTGCACGCCAGCCTCGCGCCTGAGACAGAAGTCCTTATACAGAGCTTCGACCGGCTGAGCCCCCGCTCCTGCCTCGACAATAGCCCGAAGTCCCATTCCAGACCGGACGTTTCCCTTCGACAAACCCAATAAGTCGAAGAACTTATCATTCGCAAACACCAGCGCCTCAGCGTTATCGAAGATCGCCATGCCTGCCGGCGCATGCCCGAGCGCAACCTCAAGCTGCTGTGTTATCCCAGCAACAGACTCCTTTGCGCCGAAAACGCCCGCATCTTTCCCCCGGGTTACCGCAAACTCGATCACTCCCTCGCGACCGTACATGGGTTCATTGCGGACTATCGCCGGAAAGCCATGACTGTCCTTCCCCGCGCGCAAATCCTCTGTTTCACTGTCTGCATAGCCGTTCGCAAACTCTGCCGTCCCGCTCCAATGACTTACCGTAGCGTCCGGGTTAACAACATGGATTGGGCAGCCAGCCTCGGGCTTGAGTGATTCTTGCGTGCGATCATCGCACCGGCTGGCTGACAACTTCCTAGTTACCATTGTTATCCTCGTGGTCACTGGACTGATTACTTCAGATGTGCCCGAGTGTTACATGGCTCTTATGAGTGACACAATCCCCTGAATGCGTCACGGCGCCGAACCTTGTTATGGAAGGCAAGGAATGGGCGCGCCGTTCCTGCGCCTCTCCATACTCGGCAAGTTACAACTCTGAGATGAGAATTGTGATTTCCGCTCGAGATTCGTTCCTAATTTCGTTACGGAATGCGCAATTTGTGCAGAATTGCGGTCCAAATGCGCATAACCATGCCCCAAAAAGGTCAACGTAGCATAGCGCAACACGAATTCGCAGGATTACGCGCCAAACTGCTCCTCGCTCACCTGCTCCATCCAATCGACAGTCTTCCCGTCCAGCTTTTCCTGGATGGCGAAGTGGGTCATCGCCGTAGTTTGCGAAGCCCCGTGCCAATGCTTCTCTCCCGGCGCAAACCAGATCACATCGCCGGGCCTAATCTCTTCAATCGGACCACCCCAGCGCTGCGCCCTGCCGCAGCCCGAGGTGACAATCAGCGTCTGGCCAAGCGGATGTGTATGCCACGCGGTGCGTGCGCCGGGCTCGAAAGTGACCTGAGCGCCGACGACCCGCGCCGGATCGGGCGCAGTGAATAGCGGATCAATCCGCACCATGCCAGTAAACCAATCCGAAGGTCCCTTTGCTGAAGCTTGTATGCCGATCCTCTTAATTTCCACGCGCGCCATCCTCTCCGTTGTCGTTTCTATCTTCCAATCTCTCATGGTTTACCGGCGAATCTTCAGCCGCGAATCACGCATTGCCTTCACGCGGCATGATCCGGACTGTCGCAGCGCGGGCGCGTTTGCCTATCATCGGATCGAGATACGGGCTGCCACCGTATTTCGTCCGGTAAGCGTCATCAATGCGATCATTGATGCCATCATTCATCGGACCCTCTGCCGGACCGAATTCGACCTCCTTCGTCATGCCCGCGGCCGTGATCCGTCCCGCCTTCTGCCGCACTGCAGCCTGATACCATCGAGAGCTTGTCCCGTTGTAGCCCCGCACGTAGAGCGCATCATCGACCGCAACCGACCATATCCATGTCGGAGTGCCATATGTCTTCCCATCCTCACGGAAAGGCGCTATATGCAAGTCATCGGCCTCCGCAATCCTGCGCAATTCGTCCTTCTTCCATGGAGTCATTCTCATTCCCCTGATAAGAACTAGTTCGCGATACATGGCCAACGCAGCGCAACTAGCTCAATAATGCTCCCAGGTGACAGATCAGTGTTCCTCGGGCCGGGCAGATCGGATGGTCAACCGTTCGTCCTGGGTGAACTCGTAAACGCGAGACAGGTCCTTGCCGACCAACAACCCTAAATACAGAGCCTTCATACTCGATCTCTCCGCGCCGCCATCGGCCAAGCCGCCCAACAGTCTAGAGTCCGGTCATCGCCTCCAGGTGCTCCGGATATCGCGCACCCTCCACGACAATCTTCGATGCCACGCTTTCAATCTGCGCAAGATCGTTCTCCGAAAGCTCAATCGCAGCAGCCCCGATATTCTCTTCCAGCCGATGCAGTTTCGTCGTGCCCGGAATCGGCACAATCCACGGCTTCTGCGCCAGCAGCCAAGCCAGCGCAATCTGCGCCGGAGTAGCTTTCTTAGCTTCGCCGACATTAGTCAAAAGATTGACCAGCGCCTGGTTCGCAATCCGAGCCTCCGGCCTGAAGCGAGGGATCGAACTCCGAATGTCGGTGCTGGCGAACGTAGCGTTCTCGTCGATCTTTCCCGTCAGAAATCCTTTGCCAAGCGGACTGAATGGGACGAATCCGATGCCCAGCTCTTCGAGCATCGGGATGATCTCCTCCTCAGGCGTCCTATGCCAAAGCGAGTATTCGCTCTGAAGCGCTGCAACCGGCTGCACAGCATGAGCGCGGCGAATGGTGTTAGCGCCAGCCTCCGACAAGCCGAAGTGCTTGACCTTGCCCTCAGCAATCAGCTCCTTCACCGCGCCAGCCACGTCTTCAATCGGAACTTTAGGATCGACCCGGTGCTGGTAGAAGAGATCAATCGTGTCGACCCTGAGCCTCTTGAGCGAAGCCTCCGCAACCTGACGAATCCGAGCCGGGCTGCTGTCCGTGCCCTTCGGGCCGTGGCTCCCATCCGGATTGATATCAAATCCGAACTTCGTAGCAATCGCTACCTGCCCGCGAAACGGCGCAAGACCGTCGCCCACCAGCTCTTCATTGTTAAACGGCCCATAGACCTCAGCCGTATCGAAAAAAGTAACGCCGCGCTCCACCGCCCCACGAAGCAGAGCAATCGCCTCATGCTTTTCCGGGAAGGGCTTGTAGGAAAAGCTCATTCCCATGCAGCCAAGCCCAATCGCCGACACTTCCAGATTGTTGCTACCCAACTTACGCTTTTGCATTTGTCTCCCCAAATGGTCGGGGTGCTATTCCGATTTGAGCGAAGCCATATCGATCGAGAACCGATACTTCACATCCGACTTGAGCAGCCGCTCGTACGCTTCGTTGACCTTCTGAATCGGAATTACCTCAACATCGGAAGTAATGTTGTGTTTCCCGCAGAAATCCAGCATCTCCTGCGTCTCCGCCAATCCCCCAATCGGCGAACCTGAAATGCTGCGCCGTCCCATGATCAGCCCGAATACCCCGACCGCCAGCGGATTCTCCGGCGCGCCCACCATCGTGAGATTCCCGTCGCGACGCAAGAGGTTGATGTAGGCGTTGATATCGTGATCCGCGGCAACGGCGTCGAGAATGAAGTCGAAGCTCCCCGCATGCTTTGCCATCTCATCCGCATTGCGTGAAATCACAACCTCATCGGCTCCCAGCCGCAGCGCATCGTCCTTCTTGCCCGGCGAAGTGGTAAACACAACCGTGTGCGCTCCAAATGCGTGCGCAAACTTCACGCCCATGTGCCCCAGTCCGCCAAGGCCAACAATGCCGACCTTCTTACCCTTGGCCACACCCCAATGCCGCATCGGCGAGTAAGTCGTGATCCCGGCGCAAAGCAACGGCGCAGCGCCCGCAAGATCCAGGTTCGATGGAACCTTCACAACAAAGTGGTCCTTAACCACAATGCTTTCCGAATAACCTCCATAGGTAACTCCGCCCGTATGCTTGTCCGGAAAGTTATAAGTCAACGTGAAATTCTGACAAAACTGCTCAAACCCGGCCTTGCATTCAGGGCAGGTGCCATCCGAGTCCACCAGGCAACCCACAGCCGCAAGGTCTCCCGGCTTGAACTTCGTCACAGCAGAGCCAACCTTCGTCACCCGGCCAACAATCTCGTGTCCCGGCACGCAGGGATAAACCGTCGGCATCACGCCGCTCCACTCATTGCGGGCCTGGTGAAGATCAGAGTGGCAGATCCCGCAGAATAAAATCTCGATCTGCACGTCATGCTCGGTCGGTTCCCGGCGGGCAATCGTGGTGGAGGCAAACGGCGATGTCGCGCTCGCGACAGAATAAGCTTTTGCGTTGTACATGAATCTTCCTCAACCTTCCCTACAAATGGCGAGCAATTCGCTCGTGAATCAGACTACGGGAGGCAGCAATTTCAGCGGTATCCCAATCCTGCCAATCTATTGCCCAATCCTGTCGATGCTCAGATTTTTGTGCATACCCTCCCGCATCGGAGGTACGCTGGTTTGGAGGGAGTGGCAGGGCTCAGATGACGAACCACAAAGACAGGAACGGAGACTACGCAGTTGCAACGAAAAGGGATGAACAGGCCCGCCAGATTTTGGCCCGCAAGATCGCTGCGCACGCCATTGCCGAAGGAGACATGCTCACCGCAATACCGGGCCTGCGCCTCTACCGCCGCAGCCAGCCCACCCCCTGCGCCTCAGCCGCCTACGAACCAAGTCTGGTCGTCTTCGTGCAGGGAAAAAAACAGGTCAACGTCGGCAAAACCACCTACGTCTGCGACGAGTCGACCTTCCTGCTCACCTCCGTCGATCTGCCCGTCGTCAGCCAGGTCGTCGAAGCCACCGAAGAAGTCCCATTGCTCGGCCTGATCCTCAAACTCGAAATGCCCGCCGTCCGCGAAATTCTCTCCCAGCAGGAGTTTCACGTTCGCGAGGACTCCGCCGACGCACGCGGCATGGCCATCGGGGTCACCTCCATCGAACTCCTCGATGCCTGCGCCCGCCTAGTCGACCTCATCGACACGCCGCAGGACATCCCCTTCCTCGGCAGCCTCATCCAGCGCGAAATCGTCTTCCGTCTCCTGCGCAGCCCGCAGGGAAAGCATCTCCGCGCCATCGCAACCCTGGGCGAACAAAGCCATCGCACTTCCAAGGCCGTCGAATGGCTGCGCATCAACTACGCCAAGCCCCTGCGCATCGACGAACTCGCAGCCATGGCCCGCATGGGCGTATCGACCCTCCATCATCAGTTCCGATCCCTCACCGCCATGAGCCCGCTGCAATACCAGAAGCACGTTCGCCTGCACGTAGCCAGAGAACGCATGTTGAATCACGGCCTCGACGCTGCCAGCGCCGCCTTCGAAGTCGGCTACGAAAGCGCCAGCCAATTCAATCGCGAGTACAGCCGCTTCTTCGGCCAGCCTCCAATGCGCGACGTCAAAGCCCGCCGTCAGACAGGCTCAGCAACAAGCCAAGCCTGAACAGGCTGCCGGAAAAAGCCGGCTTGGAGGAATTGCCCAGTTGTTCGCTCGCACGTATCGGAATGACCATTCAATCTCCTTCAGCATCGCTAAACTCCGGACTGATCTGCCGAAAATCGAGATTCCGGCCGAAGGCAGAACATGGAGGCAACGGTATGTTTCACATACTCTGGTATTTAATAATCGGGCTACTCGCGGGGCTTATCTCGAAATCAATAATGCACATCCATATGACTCTCTTCTGGACAATCGTTCTCGGCATCATAGGATCGGTCCTCGGCGGCGCCGTTACCCATATGTTTTCTCGCCCGAGGAACGAACGATATCATCCAGCCGGCCTCATTTTTTCGACACTGGGCGCTCTCCTGATTCTCTTTCTTTGCTATAAGCTGAACATCCATTTCCCCACGATCTGACCCCGCATCCCCATGAGCCGACCGCGCCCTTCCAGGGCGCTCCCGGTACGCTATCGAAAAGCGAGCCTAAGGCCTCGCTCGCACAACTGACCGCAAACATCCTCGTCGTTCCCTCTCATAGTCCGGCCAAAGGCGGCATACCATCCCATTGGTTGTGCGTTCAACTCGCGCCCACAGTCCAATGCGCGTTTCCAACCCGACTGCGGCCAGCGATTTTGAGTTCCGCTTGGTCGCCTAACCGGAATTCGGAAGGGACAGAGTCGATGGCATACTCAATCGTTCAGGGATCGGCTCCCGCCGGTGCAAGCGCCTCGCCGGATACCATTGCGTCTCACATGCTCCCCCGCAGTATCATCAATACAAATGGCTAATTCAGCTCACCCCCTCCAGCTAGCCTTCGATCACGCCCTCGAATACATCGCCCAGCCTCAAGCCCGCGTGGCCGGAACCGCGACCCTTGATGACCTCCGCTCCGCCCTCGGCGTCGAGCTGACCGACACCGGCCTCGATCCTGCCACAGTCATCGAAGACCTCATCGAAGCCTGCAAAGACGGCCTCAATCGCTCCTCCGGCAGCCGCTTCTTCGGCTGGGTCATTGGCGGCAGCCTTCCCTCCGCACTTGCCGCCGATCTCCTCACCTCGGCTTGGGATCAGAACGCCGCCATCTACGCCCACTCCCCCGCCGCTGCCGTCGTCGAAGAGGTAGCCGGAGCCTGGCTCAAAGACATCCTCAACATTCCCTCCACCGCCAGCTTCGCCTTTACCAACGGCTGCCAGATGGCCCACTTCACAGCGCTTGCCGCAGCGCGCCATCACGTCCTCGCCGGCTTCGGTATTGACATCGAAGAAGCCGGCCTCGCCGCCGCTCCCGCCATCCGCGTCTTCACCAGCCGCAAGGTCCATGCCTCATCCGTCGCCGCCATCCGCATGCTCGGCATCGGTTCCTCCAACATCCACTACCTGGCCGGCAACGACGCAGGCCAGCTACTGCCCGAAGCTCTCGAAACAGCTTTGCAACAGGCAGGCTACCTTCCGTCCATCGTCATCCTTCAGGCCGGAGATGTGAACGAAGGCATCTACGACGACTTCGCCGCACTCATCCCTATCGCTCACCGCCACAACGCCTGGGTCCACATCGACGGCGCCTTCGGCCTCTGGGCCGCCGCATCCCCCAGCCACGCGCATCTGCTCAACGGCTCTTACCTCGCTGACTCCTGGGTCATCGATGGACACAAATGGCTCAATGTCCCCTACGATTCCGCCTACGCCTTCGTCGCGCATCCCGAATCGCATCAGGCGGCCATGTCGAAAGGCGCCGCCTACATCGCAGCAAGCACCAACGCGCGCGACCAGATCAACTTCAATCCCGAAATGTCGCGCCGCGCCCGAGGCTTCGCCACCTACGCCGCACTCCGCGAACTGGGCCGCAACGGCATCGCCTCTCTCGTCGATCGCTGCTGCCGCTTCGCTACCCAACTCACATCGCGTATCGGTGCGTTGCCACACGCGAGGGCGCTCAATACGCCTGTCATCAACCAGGGCCTCGTCCGCTTCCTGAACCCATCGCCCACCGCCACCGCGGCAGATCATGACTTATTCACGGACCAGATCATCGCTGCCATCTGTGCCGAAGGCACAGTCTTCTTCACCGGCACCACATTCCAGGGCCAACGGGCCATGCGCATCAGCGTCTGCAACTGGCAAACCAACGACGAAGACATCGACGCAATCGTCAGCGCCGTCGAGCGTGTTATCGCGACGGCTGCCAATCAGCTCGCTGTTCCACATTCTTAGTAACCGGTAACACCAAAGGGAATTATCATCGGGTTGTTCAGGCTCACCATGGCTAAGAAAGTGGGTAGCGCGGGAAGAAACCGCCCTGCGCGTTGACGCGGAAACCGGAAAGAGGCCACGATGAACATACTGTTATGGGTCCTGCAAGTCCTCGCCGCGTTCCTGTACGGATCGTCGGGCGTCATGAAGGTCTTCCTGTTCGACAAGGTAAGCCAGGACGTCCCATCCTTTGGCGCCTTGCCGCGAAACGTCTGGATGACTCTCGGCATCCTGGAACTCATATGCACGGTCGGGCTCATCGTCCCCGCCGCGTTCCATTGGCAGCCGCCGCTGACCATCCTGGCCGCCACGGTCCTCGCGGTCGAGAGCCTCGTATTCGTCGGCGTGCATGTCAAGTACCGCGAGGTCGCGCCCATGATCATGAGCGGCGTGCTGGGCCTTATCATGGCGTTCATCGCGTACGGCCGGATAGTACTGCAGCCAATTTTCTGACCGACTGCTCGTCTCACAAAGAGTCTTTTGTGAAACCTTTAATTCGAGGAGACGTTGTCCATGACGGACTGGTTCGCACGCCCCATCTTGCACGTCAAGGACGTTGATGCTTCGCTTCGCTTTTACATTGACCTGCTCGGCTTCACGAGCCCATGGCGCTACGACGAGGAAGGCAGCGCGCGCGTCGCAGAGGTCGACCGGCAGGGCAGCGCTTTCATCCTGGCCAACAACATGGCTCCGGAGAAGATTGGCAAGGGAGTGATCTTCATCTCCCTGAACGTCGAGCCAGCAACATACGAGGTCGCGGTCGCCGCGCTCGATGCGCTACGCGCAGAACTCGAAGGCAGGGGCGTTCCAGTCAAGGAGGGTTCGTGGGGCTATCGACTTCTCGTGGTCGATGATCTCGACGGCAATCAACTCCTCTTCAACTATCCCAGCGAAACTGCATCCGGCAAGATTCCTGAAGATGACGACGCTGCCTGAGTCTCACCAAGGGTAAGTTGTGAAACTGCGCCTGTTCGGATATTCAATTAGCGAACCGCAGAAAAATGATCTTTCAATGACCTATCTCTGAGACGGGCTCTCCGTTACTCTCATTCAAAGGAGTCATGGGATCATGAAAAACCTGTTCGATGCGACGGTCGCGAATCAGGTAAAAACCCGGCTGGGACAATTGGAGCCGCAAAGTGAGAGGCGCTGGGGCACGATGACCGCGGCGCAGATGCTGGCGCATTGCTCGGTGAGTATGCAGTGGGCGGTCGGAGAAGTGGTGCCAGAAAAGGGAGCGCTACCCGCACGTCTGATGGGGCGGCTGATCAAGCCGATTGTGTTTCGGAACGAAGACCCGATCCGGAAGAATTCGCCAACAGCCAGAAGCCTCATCGTGGCCGACGAACGAGATTTGGGCAAGGAACGGGACCGGTTATCGGGACTAATTGACAAATTTGCGGCGGGAGGGGCGGCAGGGTGTACGAGCAATCCGCATACTTTCTTTGGAAAGATGACGCCGGAGGAGTGGGCGATTTTAATGTACAAACACCTTGACCATCATTTGCGCCAGTTCGGCGTTTGACCGTCCCGCAAAGGGTAAGTTTCGGGACAAACAGCGAAGCCACTGTAAACGAAGGCTCAAGCGTTCCGAATATCCATCGGCGGGTGGCCAAGATCTGAATAATCGAAGCATGGGTGCCCCAGGTCTCGCTTCTGAGACCTGGGTTTCCACAGCGCCACATCTCTCGGTTTGCATCAGACAGCGGGGCCGCGAATCGCCCCGAAACTTACCCTTTTCGAGACAACTCAATCTTGCCATTCAACAGTCGCGCCATTCAGAAGTCGATGCGAAGTCTCCAGCGCAATTTGTTTGGCCTTCTCAATCGTCGGCCATACTCCAGCACCCGTTATGTTGCTGCGTCCGTCCCCGCAGAAATGTATTGAAAGAAGAAACCCGCCACTCACAAATGGGGTGATAGTAAACTCGAACTTTTCTCTGGCGTCTGATGCTTCTTCTCGAACCATTTGTGCCCTCTATTGCGTTAGCCGCTTTTCACTCCAAACATATCAGCCGTTTTCTATGCGTCCCGAAACTCACCCTTTGTGGGAATGAAGTCTATACGGTGATCCGACACATTTAGCTCCTGCCATCTCACCAACCTTTCATTTGCGTAGAATTACCCACAATTCCAGCACAATGAAGAGAGTCGGCTGCCATAAATCTTCAACACCGGTTCCAGCCGCCGAAGGAGTCAAGCGAATGTCAGAAGGCACGCAAACTGCAACCGTCGAATATTCCAAAGAATCAGTGAGAACCAAACTGGCCAAATATGTACAGCAGGCCTTGGTCACACCGGCAAAACCCGCGGAACCCTTCGATCTTTCCTGTCCCGCCGCCGCCAACCCCGCCGTCGCTCGCTGCTCCCAGGCCTACACAACTGCTCACAGCTCAGCCGCCAAGCAGGGGGAGAACAAGTGGGACAGTGAGCGTGCAGCCAAAATCGCCTATCGGAACGCCATGCCGCCGCTCTCCGGCCCAAAGAACATCCGCGATTTCATCGCCTGCGTCGCCCACGCCATGCTCATCGACGCCATCAACGGCTCAGATGCCGCCCGGCTTCTTTACGCCGCCCAGATCGCCTCCGCCGCCCACAGTTCGCTGCTAAGAAAGAAGAACAAATCCAGCACAAAAACAGCCCCAAAACCCCCTGAAAATGAGCATATTTCACACCCAATTTCGTCATTAACTCCAGCATAATGAAACAGATACAACAAAAACAAGGTACCCCCTACCCCCACCCTGAAGATTGACCGGTTTTTTTTTTCTCCTACGGCACACCAATTCGAGTAGTGGGTCAGTTTGAAGGGCAGGGCTTCAGCGTGGAGGGGATGGACTTGAGATTGAAGGGTACGGGCTTTAGCCCGTACATTAAGCCATGCAATATCAAGGGGCTTTAGCCCCTGAGGGCTTGCCTTTCTCAAACTGACCAGACTCCAATTCGCATCCGCCCGCGATCTTCTCTATCATTCGAATGCAACCTGAAAACCAGAAGTCAGCCCCAAATCTGCCCCCGTAAGCGCCGCAAACCATGACCGAATCCATCACCGTCTCCAAAGAGGACTACCTCAAAGCCATCCTCGAAGCTGAATCCGAAGGCCTTCACGTCATCCCGGCCACGCTCGCCCATTGGCTTTCCGTCTCCGCCCCAGCCGTCACCATGGCCCTCAAGCGCCTCAAACGTGACGGCTTCGTCGAAGTCAAGCCCGACGGCATCGTCCGACTAACCGCGAGCGGCAAAGAGACCGCCTACCGCACCGCCCTCCGCCATCACCTCATCGAACGCATGCTCTCCGAAATCTTCGGCATGGAGTGGTACGAAATCCATGCCGAAGCCGAGCGCCTCGAACACGCCGTCTCACCCGCCTTCGAAGCCCGCCTCATCGAAAAACTCGGCGAACAGGGAACCTGCCCCCACGGCAACACCGTCCTTCCCGAAAGCCCGACTCAGCGCCGCCGCCGTGGCCTGATCCAACTCTCCGAAGCCGCCGAAAACGCCGATTACGTCGTCACCTCACTCTACGAACGCGACCCCAAACTGCTCGTTTTCCTCTACCAGTCCGGCATCAGCCCCACCACCCGTATCCGCCTCGTCGCCAAAAACTACGACCAGACCGTCTCCATCGAAACTCCCCTCGGATCAACCACCCTGGGCCGCCCCGCCGCCGAACGCGTCTGGGTCAAACGAGTCCCACTTCGGGACGGCGCAAAAGATTCGATGAGATAAAACGCGGCAAATAATATTTATTAACCATGGTTAATGCCCTATGGCATACTCTTGCTAAGGGGGCAAGTCCGTCCCTCTAAACCATGGCGACCCAGATGACCGAAAATCCGTCCGGCGAAATCCCTGTCGAAGTCCTTCGCCCCTCCATGCCGGACATTTTTTCCTCGGTGCGCGTCTCTCAATCGCCGCATCTCTGGCGCCGCCTCCTCGGTTTCATCGGCCCCGGCTTCCTGATCTCCGTCGGCTACATGGACCCCGGCAATTGGGCCACGGACCTCGCCGCCGGTTCGCGCTACGGCTACACCCTGCTCTTCGTCATCATGCTCTCGAACCTGATGGCCATCCTGCTGCAAAGCCTGGCCATCAAATTAGGCGTCGCCACCGAACAGGACCTAGCCCAGGCCTGCCGCGCCAACTCCAGCCGCCCGGTAGCCTACGCCCTCTGGTTCATCGCAGAAATCGCCATCGCCGCTTGCGACCTTGCAGAAGTCATCGGCTCGGCCATCGCGCTGCAACTGCTCTTCCACATCCCGCTGATGATCGGCGTGCTTATCACCGGTGTCGACGTGCTTTTCATCCTGCTCCTGCAAAATCGTGGCTTCCGCTATCTCGAAGCGCTGGTCATCGTGCTCATCGGCACCATCGCCGCGCTCTTCGGCATAGAAATCTTCCTCTCCCGCCCCGAATACGCGCCCATTCTCGCCAACCTGCTAATTCCGCAAAGCCGCCTGCTCACCGACCCCGAAATGCTCTACATCGGCATCGGCATCCTCGGCGCGACCGTCATGCCGCACAACCTGTATCTGCACTCGGCCATCGTCCAGACACGCGACTACCCCCGCACAACCGAAGGCAAGCGCGAAGCCATCCGCTTCGCCAACTGGGACTCAGCCGCGGCCTTGACCATGGCTCTATTCGTCAACGCTGCGATTCTGGTCGTCGCAGCCGCTGTCTTCCATCGCAGCGGCCACACCGAGGTCGCCGAAATCGAAGATGCCTTCCGGCTGCTTTCCCCGTTGCTCGGCGTCGGAGCCGCCAGCGGCCTCTTCGCCATCGCGCTTCTCGCCTCCGGCCAGAACTCGACTCTGACCGGAACCCTCGCCGGCCAGGTCGTCATGGAAGGCTTTCTCAACATCCGCCTGCCCCAGTGGCAGCGCCGCCTGATCACGCGCCTCGCCGCCATCATTCCCACCATAATCGTCGTCGCGCTCTACGGAGAACACGGCACCGCAAAGCTCCTGATTTTCAGCCAGGTCGTCCTGAGCATGCAACTCAGCTTCGCCGTTTTCCCGCTGGTAGCCTTCACCAGCGACCGCCGCAAGATGGGTCAGTTCGTAAACGCCGCATGGCTCAAATGGCTGTCATGGACGGTAGCCGTAGTCATCGCTGGCCTGAACATCTGGCTGCTCATCCAGACATTCCAAGGCCACTAATTAAGCTTCTTTGAACTGGAAATAGGCCAGATTCATATTGCCTTCGGTCAAGATGTGAACGGTCAACACATTCTTCCCAGCCGCCAATTTCAACCTCATCAGATCTTTCATCACTGAGTGATTGGACACGGCCAGAATAGCTATCGATTTTGCTGGGGCGAAAGCACTTGATTTTGGGCGCATCGGGACATGCTACCATTTCGTCGTTGCCTATGATCGTCTCTCGCTAGATTCGCGCCCGAAGCACTTCACCGCCATTCACTGCGGCAAGAAGGCTATGCCCGATTTTTGAACCCAGGCCGGAAGGCCGGTAATCCGAGAGCGAACAAATGATCCACAATCAGGCACACAGACCCTCGATATTCCCACCGATGCCCATCTTCGAGGACATCGCCACGCCGCGTCTTGACCTCGTCGCCGTCACGCCCGAATCGCTCCTCATTCAACGGCGAAACAGCCCGGCCATGAGAATCGAACTAGGAAGCGTCCTCGGCGCTGAAGTTCCCGACGAGTGGCCGCACGAGAATTGGGAGCTGCATGTCTTCGAATACCTGTTGAAACTCTTTGCCGAGACCCCGGAAGCGATTGGCTGGTGCCGCTATCTGGCCGTCCGCCATGAAACCGGTCGCACGCTCATCGGCACCTTCGGTTGCGGACTGCCGAAGCCCGACACAGGAGAAGCAGAGATCGGCTATGGAATCCTTCCAGTCTGGCAGCGCCAGGGTTTTGCGTCCGAGGCCGTCGTCGCGATGCTCCCGTGGCTTCAATCGCGCCGAAAGATTCGAGCCTTCGTCGCGCAAACCTTTCCTCATCTGCGCGGGTCGATCCGCGTACTCGAAAAGACTGGCTTCGCGCCCGCAGGCACTGGCTACGAGGAAGGCACGATTCTCTTTCGGCGCGGCCCCGTTGAGACTCCTTAGGCTCCAAATGCGTTAATATCGCTCCTGTCGAATCAATATCAGAAATCGTTTCCCTGGAGCGAGAGCATTGCGATTCAACCCAATACTGCCAGCCGGAATTGCCTGGACCCTTGCCGGAGCCATCGCTTGCGGACTCCTGCCCCCTACTGTCTACGCGCAGCCACCCCGGCCCGTCACCATCACCGTTCACGCCGACAAAACCATGGGTCCCTACAAGCCCATCTGGAATTTCTTCGGCGCGGATGAGCCGAATTACATCTCAGCCCCAAACGGCCAGAAACTGCTTCATGAACTCAGCGCTCTGAGCCCCGTTCCCGTCTATTTCCGTCCGCATAACCTGCTGACAAGCGGCAACGGTGAAGGTTCGCTTAAGTGGGGCTCGACCAACGCCTATACCGAAAAGCCCGACGGAACTGTCGTTTATGACTGGACCATCACCGACCACATTTTCGACGCCCTCACTGCTGCCCATGTGCGTCCTCTGGTCGAGATTGGCTTCATGCCCGAAGCTCTTTCAATCCATCCGGAGCCCTATCGTCACACCTTTCCCAAAGGCGACATCTACACCGGCTGGAGTTATCCTCCGAAGGACTACGATAAGTGGGCGAAGTTAGTCGGCGCATACGCCGCGCACCTCAGGCAGCGATATGGCGCAAGCGTCGACCAATGGATGTGGGAAATCTGGAATGAGCCGGATATCGGCTACTGGCACGGAACGCCCGAAGAGTACGACCACTTATACGATGTAAGCGCCAACGCAATCCGCACCGTGCTGCCGAACGCGCGCATCGGCGGTCCCGAATCGACCGGAGTAGCATCCAGCCGCGCCGAAGCCTTCCTGCGCCAGTTTCTGGAGCACTGCGCCCACGGAGTAAACACCGCGACCGGCAAGACCGGCACGCCGCTCGACTTCATCAGCTATCACCCCAAGGGCAGGCCAGTTTCCGTGAATGGCCACGTCCGCATGGACATTGGCCATCAGCTTCGCGCCGTTGATCGCGGGATGCGAATTATTGCAAGCTATCCCGAGTGGAGGAATACGCCGATCGTCCTCGGCGAAAGCGACCCCGAAGGCTGCGCTGCCTGCAAAGGACCGGAAAACGGCTATCGCAATGGACCGCTCTACGGCGTGAGCGTCGCCGAAGCCACCATGCGCACCTACGAACTCGCCCGCAAATACGGGCTGACCGTCGAAGGCTCGGTAACATGGGCCTTCGAGTTCGAAGACCAACCCTATTTTGCAGGCTTTCGCGAGTTAGCCACCAATGGCATCGACAAGCCAGTTCTAAACGTCTTCCGCATGATGGGCATGTTAGGCGGTAACTGGGCGCAGACTGATAGCTCCGGCGCACTTTCTTTAGAAGATATCGAACAAGTAGGAGCCGTCGGTTCGCCGGATATTAACGCCGTCGCCACAACGCAGACAACTCCAGACAAGCATCATGAAGCCAGAATTCTAATCTGGCACTATCACGATGACGATATCTCCGGTGCGGAAGCCGCCATCCAACTCAGGCTCGAAGGATTATCCGGCGAATCAGCCACCGCCGAGGAGTTCCGCATGGATGCGAGTCACAGCAATTCCTATGCGGTGTGGCAACAGATGGGCAGCCCGGCCCAGCCGACGACCGAGCAGCAACAGAAGCTCGAAGCTTCCGGTGCGTTGGAACAGATCGTTGCGCCTCATTCCGTCCCCGTGGCGAACGGCACGACCGAAATCAGCCTGACTCTTCCGCGTCAGGGAGTCGCCTTGGTTCGCGTGCGGTGGTAACACCGCGTAGCCAGCCTTTACACCCCACACCCCAACCACGGACAATAGAGCTTGAATTAATCACCTGCGAGGATCCCCACCATGCCACTCACCGGAGAAGCAATCCGCCTGATGAATTACATCGATGACGTGTCCGTAACGCTGCGCCGCATTCTCACCGGAGTAGCCACATTGACCGATGAGGAGCGGGCACGTGTCTCCGCGCATCTCGCCCAGGCCAAACCTAGCGCCAAGGATGTTCTCGACGCGCTTGCCGCCAAGTAGCCGGTATTTCCCGCCGTCGGCGCTGGCTGTTTCCGTCCGGAGCTTGAAGATTCTCGGGTGAATTGCTTGACCACTGCCCTAATTACAGTCGCAATCATTGGCGCAGGTCCGCTGGGCCGCCAACTCGCTCGACATGCCGCAAGCGCAGGCTTTAGAGTCATCCTGGAAGACGTGATGCCGTCCAGCCTCCGTCACGCCGAGGAGTCTCTGCGCGAAGAACTAGGCCCGGAAGCGATGCCGCTGGTGAGCTTTGCCCGCACCGTCGAGGAGGCAGTGCGGCATGCCGACCTGGCCATCGACTGCGTCCCTGATGAACTCGAATCCAAGCTGGAAATCTTCAGCTTGCTGGATCGCATGGCGCCGCCGCGCACGGTCTTCGCCACGCCGACGACAAGTCTCTCCATCGCCGATCTCGCCAGTTGCACCTATCGTCCCGGCCAGTGCATCGGAATCGATCTGAAAGCCGCACAGCTTTCCCTGAAAGCAGCAGAGATTCCCATCCGCGTCACCAGCCAGACCACCCCGGAAGCGCGAGCTCTGGTCTGCGAATTCTGGCAGCAGCTCGGATATGCGCCCAAAGTAGAACTCGATGCCGCAGAGCCGCTTTTCCGATAGGGAAAGCCTTAAAGATTCGCAGCAAAGCCGTTAACCGTCCTGTTGCAAATCCGTCCAAAACGCAGAACCAGATCCAGAACCAGCCGTGCGATCCGGTTTGCGATCCAGTCTACGGAACCGGCCGCTCCCTTTCTGCGTACAACTCCTCAGCATGCCGTCGGGCAAGCTGAGCCTGCGATCCTCCTATGCAAAACTTTGGTGACATTCTCGGGGAAGTCTTCCGCGCCATGATGGCCAACAAGCTGCGCACCTTCCTCACCATGTTCGGCATCGCGTGGGGAGTGGGTTCGCTTCTGGTTCTGGTAGGTCTGGGCGAGGGCTTTCGTTCCGGGCAACGGCGCAACCTGGCCAGTATCGGCAACGATGTGGTGATGACCTTCAACGCGACGATTCCGGCGCTGCCCAACCAGCACACAGCGATGCGCCCGTACAAGCTCACGTTGCGGGACGAGATTGATATGCGCAAGCTGCCGGAGCTTCGCTCGGTGACGGCTACTCTGAACCGGAACGACTTGTACGAGGTGAGCGCCTGGTCCAATACTTCCATGCTGGTTTTAGGCGTAGAGCCAAATTTCTCGGAAATCCGGTTCGTCCCGGTTGCACAGGGCCGTTTTCTGGACGATGCGGATTTGACCGAACATCGCCGCGTGGCGGTCCTGGGTTCGAAAGCTGCGCATACACTCTATCCGGGGCATCCCTTTCTGGGCGAATCGATCACCATCAACGGAACGAGGTTCACGGTAGTCGGTAGCGTGGCCACCATCGCCCGAGGCGGTCAGGATTTCGACGACCAAAAGGTCTATATCCCGCTCACCACCGCGCAGGAACTATTCGCCATGAAGGGCGAAAACATCCCGAAGGATGCGGTGAACACGATTCAATATCAGCCTGCGACCAAGGGTAACAGCGACGCGGCTGTGCCTGCGGTGCACCGGGTGCTGGGACACAATCACGACTTCGATCCTTCGCTCAAGGACGCATTCGATGAGTTTGACAGTATTCACACCAGCCATCTGGTGGATGTGATCTTTGACGCCATGGACCTCTTCCTCGGCGGAGTAGGCATCGTTACGCTCGGCCTCGGAGCGGTGGGGATTATCAACATCATGCTGGTTTCGGTGACGGAGCGAACGCGTGAGATCGGGCTGCGCAAGGCGCTGGGCGCGACCAAAGGCAGCATTCTGGCGCAGTTTTTCTGGGAGGGGCTGATCCTGACCGGCGTGAGCGGGATCATAGGCATTGGCATTTCGGCAGGATTCATGGCGATCCTGCAAGGGCTGCTTACAGGTAAGATGCCGGGCTTCGACCCGCCTCAACTCGTTTGGTGGTCGGCGGCGCTGGCGCTGGGTTCGCTAGCCATCTGCGGCATCGTCGCCGGCGTCTACCCAGCAAGCATGGCCGCTGCGCTGGAACCGGTAGAAGCACTTCGCAGAGAATAGCGGGAAGGGAATTGCAATGCTGAAAGATATTCTCGGTCAGGCCTGGGAGGCGATGGTTTACAACCGCCGCCGCACCACCATCACGATCATTGGCATGGCGTGGGGCATTGCCACAGTGGTGCTGTTGCTGGCGTATGGAGCAGGCTTCAGCCGGGCGATTGAAGCTATCTTCGCGCAGTGGGGCACGACGCTGATCGGGACCTTCCCCGGCCGCACCAGCGAGCAGGCGGGTGGAGACAAGGCGGGAGTGCAGGTGCGATTTACGCAGGACGACGTGGACCTGCTGGCGAACAGCGTACCGGGAATGGTCCACATTACGCCGACAGTGAATAAGGATGTGCCGGTGCAGGACGATCTGCACACCTACACCTGGACGGTGAACGGCGTGCTGCCGGTGGCCGAAGAGGTGATGCATCTGCCGGTCGAGACCGGACGCTTCTTCAACGGGGCCGAAGAGGCGCAAAGAGCGCATGTGGCCGTCATCGGAGCGGAATCGAAAACGAAGCTTTTCTCCGGCCAGTATCCGATCGGGCAGTCGATCCGCCTCAATGGCATTCGGTTCACGGTGGTCGGCGTGCTCGAATCCAAGATGCAGGAGGGAGACAACGATAACAACCGCCAGGTCTACATCCCCTTCAGCACCATGGGCGACATTAAAGACACCAAGTACCTCGACGGCATCTGGTTGAACTACGTCGGAAATTACGAGCTGGTGGAAAAAAATCTGCGCGCCACACTCGCCGCGGCACATCACTTCCGGCCCTCGGATCACCGCGCGATTTATGTGGCAAACATCATGGAAGAGCTGAGCCAGTTCCGCATTCTTTCGATTGCCTTGCAGGTTTTGCTGGCCCTGGTGGGCGCGCTGACGCTGGGCATTGCCGGCATCGGACTGATGAACATCATGTTCGTGGCGGTGCAGCAGCGCACACGCGAGATTGGGATCGAGAAGGCGCTGGGGGCGCACAAGCGGCATATCCTGACGCAGTTCCTGGCGGAGGCGTTTGTGATTACCGGGGTGGGCGGCGCGCTCGGTATCATCCTCGCTGAGGTGGTGTCGGTGGCAGTGGGGCGGATTACCTTCTACAGCGCCATGGCCACCCACGCGGAGGACGCGGATATCTATCTGCGCATCTCGCCGACATCGGTGATGGTTGCTACGGGAATTCTCGTTGTCACTGGCCTCGTCAGCGGCATGATTCCGGCCATCCGCGCCGCGAACCTCGATCCAATCGAAGCTCTGCGATACGAATAAGGTCAACGATGCAGCGGTGTCGCACCGCCAACTCGCTAACGCTGCGCGAGCGGCGCTAACCCGCCAACGAGCTGTTTCTACACCGGCGGCAACGCGTCGACTACCGGCACTCCAGCCGGCGGAGCGAAATGAAATGCGGCGTCCGGGATTGAGGTATTCGCGGCTTCGTCCGTGAAATTGAATCGTGTCTCTGCGCCATCTGCTTCCACAATCAATATTCCTGTAATAGCGCCTGCTGCGGTCACGGTGAGCGACAGCTTTGCAATGCGCTTTTGCTGGCCTTTGGGCTGTCCCGAGAGCGTATATGTTCCGCCAGGCCCCGTCGCCAGTGTCAAGCCCTGCAATTCGGACTCGATCTTTGTATGTCCGAGCAGAAAACGCAGCGGCGACCGGAGATCGTCAAGCTGGCTGGCGGCGATCCGTTGCACCTGCGTGTCGCCCGGAGCATAGAACCACGCATATTTGCCATCGAGGACGAAGACCTTACCTGCTGTGCTCTGATACTCCCAGCGCATGCGCCCCGGCTTGCGCAGCATCATTACGCCAGCTTCGGAGCGATGCATCCCGAGGCCGTCATATTGCTCCTTGAAGCTGGCCTTGAGCGTTTGCAGATGGTTGTAGTGGTCGTCGACGCGCTTTGCCAGGTCGTTCGCGGAAAGAGCAACCTGCTGACCGGCAACCGATAGGGATGCAGCAAAAAGCAGCAGAGCCGTGAGGAAAGATACGCCACTCCCGGCCCTGCTGCCCGCTTTTCTCGATTCGGATTTGCTCACTGGATCGACGCAGTGCAGTTTGTTCCGCCCTGAGGATCGGCCTTGATCTCGCTGTACTCGTCTATGCAGAAACCGCGATAACCGGTCTTGCCCACCGCCTGCGGAACCGCCGTCACCTGGAAGCTGGTGATCTGGTCGGTATTGTTGACCGTAACCTTGGTGCAGTTGACGATGTTGAATGTGTAGCCGGCCTTCACTCCGGCAGGCAGATCGCCTTGCAGCAACTGCGCCGAGGTTGGCGTCGGATTGCCCTGTTTCGGATCGCCGCCCAGAGCCTGCAGCGAACATGCAAAGCCGTTCGCCGGGTAGGTGGTCTGATACTGGATTTCAGCCTTGTAAATAGCTTGCAGCGAATTGATCGCCGAATTCTCGTTCGCCGAAGCCTTCATCTTGTTGAAGTTCGGGATCGCCATCAACATCAGGATGAGCATGATGCTGATTACGATCAACAACTCCATCAGCGTAAAGCCGTTGGGGCGTTGGCGTGGGGTCTTCATTCTGAGAGTATTCATGGGTGTCCAAAGCCTCAATGTTTGAGCCATCATCCTGGCATTGCCGACGACAAGCGTTCAAGCCTGTACGAAAAGAATCCTAACCGTTCGCCTGCTAAAAAGAAAGTCCTTCGCGGGCGGCGAATTGCTGGCTTTCGCCCGCCTTAGACTGCTGCTAACGCAATAGACGCAGCGAGTTCGAATTTCGCTTGAATCCGCTCAACAAACCAGCCGCGAACGGTGCAGTTTCAGCCCGTCCAACCGGCCCAGCAGCGTAACCGCGATCCGCTCGGAGACAAACAGTTTCTGCGCCATCTGCTGCACCTGATCCGCCGTGACCGCGTCCAGCCGCTCCAGTACCTCTTCCACACTGAAGAAGTGGTTGAAGTACATCTCCTGCCTGGCGAGGTTCGACATCCGCGATCCTGAACTCTCCAACCCCAGCAGAATGTTGCCCTTGACCTGCTCCTTGGCGCGGTGCAGCTCCTCGTCGGTCAGCAGCGACTCCTTCAGTGCGCGGAACTCGGCCATCACCAGGTCCAGCATCTCCAGCGTCTTGTCCGCCGAGGTGCCAGCGTAGACGCAAAGCGCACCCGTGTCGCTGTACGGACTCAGATCGGAATAAATGGAGTAGGCCATTCCGCGCTCTTCGCGAATCGTCTGAAAGAGCCGCGAACTCATGCCGCCTCCCAGCACCGTGTTCAGAATCAGCGTCGCGTAGCGGTTCTCGTCCGTAATCGGTGGCGAAGGCACGCCCAGGCAGATCTGCACCTGTTCGAGCGACCGCTTGTTGCGCAAAATAATCGGTGCGCTCACCTGCGCGGATTGAAACGACATCTCCGCCGTTCCGGAAGCCAGCGTCTGAAACTGCTCCGCGACAGCTGCCACAAACTGGTCATGATCGAGATTTCCCGCCGCCGAAAAGACCATATTCCCAGCCCGGAAACGCTCCGAATGATAGTCGAACAGCGTAGGCTGCTGAAGTCCCGAAACGGTCTTCGTCGTACCCAGAATCGGTTTGCCCAGCGGCTGATCCTTCCAGAAGTTCTGTGTAAAGATCTCGTGCACCAGCACGTCGGGATTATCCTCGTCGATCTTGATTTCTTCCAGAATCACCCCCCGCTCGCGCTCGATATCCGTATCGGCAAAGGTGGGGTTGAGCACGAGGTCGGAAAGCACATCGAGCGCGATAGGCACATGATTCGAAAGCGCCTTGACGCTGAAGCAGATCGTTTCCTTGCCGGTAAACGCGTCCAGATTGCCGCCGATCGCATCCATCTCCCGCGCAATATGCTGCGCCGAGCGCGAGCGCGTTCCCTTAAATAGCATGTGCTCGACAAAATGCGAGATGCCGTTGATCTCGGCGGATTCGTAGCGCGAGCCGGACTTGACCCACACCCCCATCGAAACAGAGCGCAGATGCTCCATTCGTTCGGTAAGCACAATCAGCCCATTGGGAAGAACCGTGCGGCAGAGGTTTCGTTCTGTCGTGGTGTCGGTTGCGGTCGGGTCGTTATTCGGCATAGCTCACCATTCGATTGTATTCTTCCGCGGCACTGCGCGCCGAATGACCTTTCGCCAGGCTTCGCGGCGATGCTGGCCACGCGGCTAGAAACGCGAAAACGCAACCGCTGGTATCCTGAAAGTGGCCAATTCACGCTTTCGCGCCGGGATTCGCCCCATCCTTCATGACTGAGTCGACTTACAAATCCGATGCGACCGCCGGAACGCTGATTTCACTGGACGGCTACGCAGCCGAAGCCAGCCCGATCCGGCAGCAGCTGTTTGGCCTCGACTCCGCCGCCCTGACAGCGCTGTTCCAAGAGCTTGGCGAACGCCCCTATCGCGCCAAACAGCTCGCAGACGCGCTCTACCGCCAGCGAGTCACCCATCTCGATCAGGTCACTACGCTGCCGCAATCCCTGCGGGACAAGCTCACCGCAGCGGGGTGGGAAGTCGGCCGGCCCCATATCGCCGAGAGCTTCCGCAGCATTGATGGCACCGAACGCTACCTGATTCAGACCGGCATCCAGACCGTCGAAACCGTATGGATGCCCGAAGGCGACGATGGCGCGGAGTTCAGCGAAGAAAATAGCACCGAAGCCAGTTCGCCTGATGCCACCAGTAGTTGGAGACGTGCAACCATCTGCGTTTCCAGTCAGATCGGCTGCGCCGTCAACTGCCAGTTCTGCCTCACCGCCAAACTCGGCTTGCAGCGCAATCTCACGCCGGGCGAAATCGCCGGGCAGGTCGTCGCCGTACTCGACCGCCATCGCGTCGAGCTGAACAAGAGCCGTGTCAATCTCGTTTTCATGGGGATGGGCGAGCCGTTCCTGAACTACGACAACTTCATGGCCGCCGTCCGCCTACTGATGGACGAGGTTGGCATCGCCGCGCCGCGCATGACCGTCTCCACTTCCGGTATCGTCCCGGGCATCCTACGCTTCGCCCAGGAAAAAATCCGGCCCAAGCTGGCCATCAGCCTCAACGCGCCCAACGACGAGGTCCGCGAAGCCATCATGCCCGTCAACCGCAAATGGAACATCGCAGCGGTTCTGGACGCAGTGCGCACCATCCCGTTCCGCCCGCGCGAACGAGTCACCTTCGAATACGTCATGCTTGGCGGCATCACCGATCAGCCCGAGCACGCAGCCGAGGTCATCCGCCTCGTCCGGCGCGCTAACCTGCCCGCGATGGTCAACCTGATCGCCTGGAATCCCGGCCCCGGCATCGCCTTCAACAGCCCCACCGCCGAGTCCGTCGCCGCTTTCCAGCAGCAGCTCCTCGCCGCCGGAATCCAGACCTACATCCGCCGTCCGCGCGGACGCGACATCTACGCCGCCTGCGGCCAGCTCAAGCGCACGACAGAAGGCGCAGCCCTCGCAAGCTAATTCGCCCTCCCTAGTGGGCGACTGGCTTCACGCTTCCGCAATCCGCGCCCTTGTAGGTCGAGTCGCTCAGCATCGTGTACTCCACCGGCGCGGAGTTCGGCCCCATCGACATCGTGCCGACCATGTGCATCTTGGTCTTGCCATGGCCATCCTCGGTATACGACGCCTCCACGGTCCCTTTCGCCATCATTTGCCCCGTGCAACTGATGTCCGCAGTGTAGCCGTCGGCTTTCTTGACCATGTTGCTCACCTGGCAGTCCCCGCGCGTCTGCGGAGGAACGCCATTGTACTTATCGATCTGCTCTTGGCTGACGCATACCTGACTGGTTCGCGGACCATGCGCCGGACCCATCCCATTAGGAAATGGCGATTGTTGCCAGGTCATCTCAGTGGTGACTTCGTAAAGACCAGCCCTGCGGCCCTGCGCCCAGGCGACCATTGCCAAGGCTAGCGTGCAACAAGAAAGAACGATCCAACCGCGGCTCGCGCGCATGTTTTCTCCGTGGAACTAGGGGGATTTCAGCGGTACCACCAGCGCGACCTAATGTACGGGATCAGCAGGGAAGTGGGGAAGCGGAATCTTGGAGAATCGGGGAATTCTCCGTCAGTTTCTGACAACCGCAAACCGGCCCAGCTCCATCAGCGCGCCGGTCACTCGGTCGCTCGCGTGTCGCAACACATCCCCTTCGCTCAGGAAGTTGCCCACGATGCACCGCACGCCCATGCTCTCCACACGGTCCACATCGGGCGTAATCGGCAGCGAGCCTTCGGCAGCGTAGCGCAGCAGCATCTCCGGCGAAACCGGTGCGGTATTGATAATCGCGTAATCGAAGATCGGTGCTCCGGTGTGCTCGTAAATCTTCTGAATATGCTGCGAGGCGCTCAGACCGAGGCTTTCATTGGCTTGGGTCATCAGGTTGCAGATGAATACCCGCAACCCGCGTGCCTTCGCCAGAGCCTCCGGAATGCCCCGCACGAGCAGATTGGTGATGAGCGACGTGTATAGCGACCCGGGGCCCACGGTGATCAGGTCGGCGCGCTCTATCGCCTCGATGGCTTCGGGAAGCGGCGCAGCGTCAGGCGGATCGAGCATCAACTCCACGATGCGGCACTTGCTTGCGGTAATGTTCGTCTCCCCGCGCACCAGGCTGCCGTCGTCCATGCTGGCCACCAGCGTGGCGTTGGCGGTAGTCACCGGGTAAATTCGCCCGCGTGTGGCGAGAATTTTTGATGCAAGCTGAATCGCCTGCCCGAAATCCCCGGTAATCTCCGTCAGCGCTGCAACAAAGAGATTGCCGAAGTTGTGGCCTTCTATGTCTCCGCCAGAGCGAAAACGATGCCGAAAGAGCTGCGCGATCAGGTCTTCTTCCTCGCTGAGGGCCACCATGCAGTTGCGCAGGTCGCCCGGCGGCAGCATGTTGAATCCCTTGCGCAATCGCCCCGAAGAGCCGCCATCGTCGGTAACCGTCACCAGAGCGGCAAGATCGGTAATCAGGCTCGGCTCGACGGTCTGGCCCGGCATCTGACCCGGCGCCGCCACATGCCTGCGCAGACCGCGCAACAGGGTCGAGAGCCCCGTACCTCCCCCAATGGCCACCACCCGCAAGGGCACCGGCTGCACGCTCGTCAACGAGGTACTCAAAATAATCTTCCTTCGCGGGAGGGGCGTCTTGAGTTCTTCGAAACGAACGACTCCGCTCTAACTACATTCTACGGTGCCTCGGGGTAGAGCAATTCCGTGAATCGCGGATCGTCCTGCATGCTCTGGAAGTCGGTATCCGTGCGCGCCTGCAAACGGTTGCGTGGATTACCCTCAATCGCCATCGCCAGATGTTCCAGGCATTCCTCGACCTGCCCGGTAATCGCATCCAGGACTGCCAGCCCGTAAAGAGCGAAGTCCGCCGAGGGATGTCCTTGAAGAATTTCGCGGAATTGGTCCCGCGCCTCTTCGTAGTAGTCCATGTTCAAGAGCGACACGGCGTAGTCGTACTGCTCTTCCGGGGAAGCAAACTCCAGCTTGGTTTTGCTCAGTTCCCGGTGACAAGCTGTTACATACATCCGGCAACGCTCCGCCAGCGGAGGCGGGGCAGTTCCCAGCAGCTTCTCAAAGGCCACAAGCGCCTTCTCGAATTTGGCTTGTTGCAGCAGTTGCAGAGCGGCCTGATAGTGCTGGACCGTCGCCGCGTCCTGATGTGTGATCCCGTGGTTCGCCGGGCCTCGATTCACGGTACCGGTTCCGCCGGGACGTTCATTGGGCGGAATTGCCTTCCTACGGGTGGACAAGGGTATTCGGGCCTCGAGCGTCATGTTCAGTCGTCGCGCCATCGCAATCACTTTGGCAGATTCACGGACTGGTCCGCGTTCCACAAAAGTATTCATGGCTTCAGCCCCTCTTTATACGCAGAACCCCGCCTCGCGTCAATGGCCTCGGGTTTGGCCTCCAGTTTAGCCACGTTTGTCCCCAACTCGGGGCGGTATTTCCCGCCCCACCGCGAGGGTGCAGCGAGTGTCTGGACCGCGTGGTCGCTAATGGACACTGCGATACACCGCGGGGTTCAACGCGGGGTCGTTATACATCTTCAATTGCCGGTATAGTTTGAAGCGCCGGCTGCCGGCCACGGCCTCTTCCCACAATCGGACAAGGCAAGCGGCAAGGTCGCCGCGCTGCTCGGCGAGAATTGCAAGCCGCTCCATGTTGCGCTCCATATGGCCCTCCGGCGCACCCGCGCGCTCCATCTCTTCGCGGGTGTGAAACAGCTTCAGAGCCAGGATCGAAAGCCGGTCGATCATCAGACCGGGGGATTCGGAGTGTAACGGCGCTCTTGGGTTCGGCAGCTTCTCCAGCGAAAGGCGCTCGAGCAGCGCCAGGTCGATCTGTTCGGAAAGATCGTTGCGACGCTGATTCGTCTCGTCGATGCGTCGCTTGACGCGCGCCAGATCGGCATCGGTCGCTCCCGGTGTCCGGGCTTCGTCCTCCGTATGCCAAAGCACGAAGTTGGCCAGGTGCTGCCTTGCCACCAGCGAAGCCCACGGATCATCCGGAGGACGCCAGATCTCGAACGCGTCCTGGTGCCAGCGTGT
The DNA here is from genome assembly GCF_025685625.1 of Acidicapsa acidisoli. Lineage (NCBI taxonomy): Bacteria > Pseudomonadati > Acidobacteriota > Terriglobia > Terriglobales > Acidobacteriaceae > Acidicapsa > Acidicapsa acidisoli. The sequence goes on along the minus strand of NZ_JAGSYI010000002.1, from coordinate 686,960 downwards.
CGTAAGTTGGTCATGGAGTGCGGGAATATCGGTAAAATTCAACATCGCCAATCGCTTTCGTCTGATTGAGTGTACTCTCCAAGGCCTGTCCTGGCCCAAGCCCGGAAGCGCAACGTCATAGGGCACATGATAGGGGCACACGGGAGAGACCAAACGATGCGCGCAACCTGCCCTGCAGGTTGTGGTAGAACTATCCTCAATCGACACAACCGCCCCTGAGTCCGTATCTGTTCCGCAACGCAACGCGACGCCATTCACTCCAGAGTCAGGAGAAAAACCATGCCGGAGAGAAGCCAGCGGTTTCTGTGCATAGCCAGCTACGAAAAAGGTCACGACTTCCTGCGCCAGCTCGCCGATCTGGGCATCCACACCACGCTCCTCACCGTTGACAAGCATCGCCATGCGCCCTGGCCGGCCGAGTGCCTGGAAGAGCTGGTGACCATGCCCTCGGGACTCACCAATGAGCAGATCCTCAACACCGTCACTTGGATGGCGCGCAGCCGGAACTTCGACCGCCTTGTCGCTCTCGACGAATTCGATATGGAGATCGTTGCCCAGTTGCGCGAACACATGCGCATTCCCGGCATCGGCACATCCGCCATCGCCTATTACCGGGATAAGCTCGCCATGCGCATGGGCGCCCGCGACGCCGGTTTCCTCGTTCCTGAATTCGTCCGCGTGCTCAACTACGACGAACTACGCGCCTACATGGATCGCGTTCCGGCTCCGTGGCTTCTGAAACCGCGCTCCGAAGCTTCCGCGCTCGGAATCAAGAAAATCCAAGTGCCGGAAGACCTGTGGCGCGCTCTCGACGAACTTGGCGACCGGCAGAGCTATTTCTTGATGGAGCAGTTCGTTCCCGGCGACATCTTCCACGTCGATTCCATCGTGAGCGAAGGCAAAGTTGTTTTTTCGTCGGTCCATCAGTACGGCCGTCCGCCCATGCAGGTCATGCACGAGGGTGGAGTCTTCACCACTCGCACCGTCGACCGCGAGAGCAGCGACTGGCAGCAACTCACCGAACTCAACGCCAGCCTCGCGCCAGTCCTCGGCCTCCAGCGCGGCGTCACGCACGGCGAGTACATCCGTGCCCACGCCGACGGACGCTTTTATTTCCTCGAAATTGCTGCCCGTGTGGGCGGAGCCTTCATCTCAGACCTGGTCGAATATTCCACCGGCGTCAATCTGTGGCGCGAATGGGCAAAGATCGAAGTCGCGCACCTGCGCGGCGAGGTCTACACGCCACCCGTTGCCTTTGAGGAATACGCCGGCAGCGTCCTGTGCCTCGCTAAAGAAGAAGAGCCGGACACCTCCAGCTTCAATGCGCCGGAGATCGTCCATCGCATGAGAAAGCACCACCACGCGGGCCTCATCGTGCGCTCCAGAGATCCGCAGCGCGTCTCTGAATTGCTTGAAGAGTATAGCCACGCCTTCTTGAACCAGTTTCTGGCCACCATGCCCGCACCCGACCGTCCCACCGCGTGATGATTTCCAACTGCCCGATGATGTAAAGTCCTGATGAGACAGACTCCAAACCAAGAAAGCAGCAACATGGAAAAGCAGTGGCAGTACCCGCATCGCCGTTGGAACCCACTTCGCCGCTCCTGGGTCATGGTTTCGCCGCATCGCACCCAGCGCCCGTGGCAGGGAGAAGTCAGCAAGTCCGCAGCCCCCGCCAGCCTCACCTACGATCCGGAATGCTATCTCTGCCCCGGAAACAAACGCGCCGGCGGAGAAGCAAACCCTGACTACGATGGCGTGTTTTCATTTGTAAACGATTACGCCGCCGTCCTCCCGAATCCTCCCGCCAGCGTGGACGAAACCTCCTCACCGCTGCTGGCCGCGGAACCCGTTCAAGGCATCTGCAAAGTCCTCTGTTTCCATCCCGACCACAGCCTCACGCTCGCTAAAATGCAGCGGCCCGACATTCGCCGCGTCATTGACGCATGGGCCGCAGAAACCGAGGAGATTGCCGCTCAGGACTGGATCAAGCACATCCAGATCTTCGAGAACCGGGGCGCGATGATGGGCGCGAGCAATCCGCATCCGCACTGCCAAATCTGGGCCACCAGCCACATTCCCGATGAACCAGCCATCGAAACCGAAGCCCAGCAGGCTTATCTCGCCGAGCACGGCTCCTGCCTGCTCTGCGATTATTTAGCCGCCGAGCGCGCCTCCGGCGAAAGGATCATCGTCGAGAACGATCACTTTACAGCCGTCGTTCCCTGGTGGGCCGTCTGGCCCTTCGAAACCATGATCCTCTCGCGCCGCCATTGCGGCCTGCTCCCGGAACTCAAAAGCGACGAACGCGACAGCCTCGCCGACATCCTTAAGCGTGTCACAAGCCGCTACGACAATCTCTTCGACATCAGCTTCCCCTACACCATGGGCTTCCATCAATCGCCCGTCGACGGCGCGGCCCATCCGGAATGGCATTTCCACGCGCACTTCTACCCGCCGCTGCTGCGTTCGGCCACTGTCCGCAAATTCATGGTCGGCTTTGAAATGCTCGGCATGCCTCAGCGCGACATTACTCCCGAAGATGCTGCGGCGCGTCTGCGAGCTCTGGGCGAATAAGAAAGACACTACGCAATGGGATGTCTGACGTTATATAACTTTGGTGCACAAGGAGGAAACGCTCACATGCCCCTTTCCAGACAAGAGGCCCAGCAGCAACTCGCCAAAGAAGTCAAGTGGTGGCGCAAGAATTATTCGCGCCACACAGCCTGCGAAGCGCGGACCGGCTGGAGCTCGTACAAGGGCAACAGTCCGATCAACTGCGACTCAATTTTCGATTATGACTATAACTACATCGGGAATGCGTGGTGCGGCACCAGCGGCAATAAACATAAAAAGCGGACTGAGAACAAAAAGATGGTCGACGAGACGTCTTATACGATATTCAAAGAATCTGACCGGTCGCTCTCCGGGGGGAGAGGCACGGCGCATTTCATCGAGTCGTGGAGCGGTACCCAGTTCATCTGGCACTTCAAGCTGGAAGCTCCCGTCACTGTCACCGTCACCGAAACCGAAGCCACAGAGTAAAAATTCGCCTCATGGCTCTCGCGAGCGGTTTGCATTTACACAAACCGCTCGCGAAGATCCCTGTCACTGCATTGCTATTCAGTTTTGAAAGGGTGGGCGGCCTGCGGAGTGGTGAGCACGCTGGGAGTCGAACCCAGGACCCACGCATTAAAAGTGCGTTGCTCTACCAACTGAGCTACGTGCTCCTGAAGGCCTTCCATTTACAAAGGTAGCACAATCTCCGGCCGGGTCAGATTCCGTCCTGATTCCTTCCAGGCCCACCAATCGCAAATCTGGCAATCGAGTCACGGCCCGATTTTCGACCACAAAATTACCTCAATCTGCCGATTCTTCCTATAGCAGAAGGTTTCATGAGGGCTACCGGTCGGCCGATTCACGGAGTGCCCTGTCATGCACCAGACTTGCTATCTCTTGGAAGACCCTCAAAATGTTACCGTACAGCAAGAAAAATGCTTACTCGCCGTCCCGATTAGGCACTGAGCCGCCGGTAACAAGAAAGTGGTACACGAGGGTAACCGCAGGGGTGTTATCGTTCTGCTAACAGGCTCACCCTAAAGTCTTGACCAGAAGCCTGTTCTGCAAGCTCCGTCTCCATTCGCGTATCCGGCGTTCGGCGCAATGATTGTAACGATTTTGGCCGCGGTTTCTTTGGACTTCCACGCGCGATTCCGTCTCACTTATCGGACGCTATGAGAAGTCCAGAAGTTCGGCAATCCAGAGTTGCCGTGGAGAGTTGCAGATGGCTGTGCCAGATTCAAATCCGATCGCTTCCAAGTCCCAGATCGAGCAAGGCGATACATCGACTCCGGAAGATGTCGCAACACTCTATTCCTGGGCCAATCTGCATGGCGCAAAATACCGCGATTTCTCAGCATCTCGGGCGCAGGCTCGAGAAGAAGCCCGCCTGCGGGTTGAAGAGGCATTAGCGGAACAGAGGCGGCGCGAGGAAGAAGAAGCCGAACGCCAGCGCCAGGAAGAGGCGCAAATCGCGGCTCGCCTTGCCGCCGAAGCCGCCGAGACGGCGCGCCAGGCCGAAGCTGAGCGTCTTGCCGAGATCGCGCGCCAGGCCGAGGCCGAGCGCCAGGCAGTTCTCGCGGCTCAGGAAGCGCAGCGTCAGGCCGCACAGCAGCGGGCGTGGCAGCCTGCTCTGCCCGAGTCCCACCCAGGCAGCCTGGGTTCGCCGTTCGCGGCGGGGAATCCGCAGCCGTCTTTTCCTCAGGCCAGCGCACAGTCGCCCAATCCCGCGTCAATTTGCTCATCCGGGCCGTCCGGCGGTCAGCCGTTCGCGCCGTCTCAACACGCCGAACGAGTGCCCATTCACAGCCCGTCCTTTTCCTCAGAGCCGCAGCGGACAGTATTCCCTTCGTATTCCCTCCCAGCCGAACGCGCGCCGGAATATCCGCCCGCTCCGTACCCGACAGCGGTCTCCAATCAGTCAGGAAGCAGTCAGTCAGGCTATTCGAATTCCTTTCAGGTTCCGTCCTATCCGCCGCCAGCTTCGGTCCCGAACGCGTTTCCCGACTACCCAGCTCCTCAATACGCTCTGCCGCAATATCCAGTGGAGTCCTTTGCCGCACCGCAGGCGGAGTCCTATCAATCCTCTCCCTGGCACCCGGCAGAACTGCGAGAGCCGCGCGAGTTCCGCGACGCAGCTTCGCGGCCGGCGTGGCTCGCCCCCGAATTGCCGTCTGCTCCCGCGCAGCAACCGTCTTTGACCCAATACGCCGCGCAGAGAAACTATCCAGTCGCGCAGCAGACGGGGACGCCCATTCCGATGTACGCCCAGGGGCCAGGGCAAGGATTGGCACAAGGATCAGGACAAGGTCCCGGCAACTCACCCAATTCAGGCCAAAATTCCGGATTCGTCGATGACACCCTAGCAGGCTCGCGCGACCGCATCGCCAATCGCTGGTATGCGCTCAAGAGCGTCTTCGATCCGCAATCCGCGCCCGAACCGGTTCCGTCGCAACCCGCCGCTCGGGTTCCCGTGCTCGCTGTCTTTTCCCTCGCCGGCGGAGTCGGTAAGACCAGCCTCGTCGCATCGCTCGGCAGGGCATTGTCTTCGCGCGGAGAACGTATCCTGCTCGTCGATACAGCCGCCTACGGACTGCTTCCATTCTTCTTCGGCGCACGCGATCAGCGTCCCGGAATGCTGCGCACCTTCAATCCTCCAGGCGTCAGCACAGACGCACCCATTCAGCTCGTCACCCTCGACCCAGAAGGCCAGCCACCCGAGCGCAGCGCCGACCCCGGCCATACGCCAAATCAGGATACGAATCAGGACTGGCTGGCGTCGGAAGTCGCTCGCTATACTCGCGGCGCGAATCGCGTTCTCGTCGATCTGCCCACGGCTTCCGGTTCCACCACGCGGCGTGTCCTTCGCCTCGCGCCGGTCGTACTTGTCCCTGTCCTTCCCGATATGAACTCGGTCGTCAGCGTCGGTGCCATTGAAGCCTTTTTCCGCAACAGCGGCAACGTCGCCAATGCCGGCGGCAAGCAGATCATGCCGTACTATGTACTAAACCAGTTTGACTATTCTTTGCCCCTGCATCTCGATGTTCGCGAGATCCTGCGCGAGCAGATCGGGGACCGTCTGTTGCCATTCGCGCTGCGTCGCAGTCCCGCAGTCAGCGAAGCTCTTGCCGAAGGAATGACCGTAATGGATTACGCCCCCAACGCCGTCGTTGCCGAAGACTATGCCAACCTCGCCGGATGGGTGCGGAGCCTCAATGCTCCCGCGACGCAAACCTATCGTGGCGTGCGCTGGAGTGAACGATGAGCGTTGCCCAGGTCTGGCACGAAATCGGTGCCGGCGAGACCTTCCTGAACAGGCTGCTCCGTTTCTGCTTTCTCGGCGTCGCCCTGGTCATGTTCTATTTCTTCGCCACGCTGCCGCTCACCTGGCCGCAGCAGGCGGTTTGCGGCCTGCTTACGCTCCTGATGGGCCTCGCGCTGGGCCGCACCTCGGACTCGTACCTCATCACGCTGACCTTGATGATCCTGTCGCTCTTCGCGACCTTTCGTTACGGCTTCTGGCGTCTGTCGATGACGGCGCAGTTCTTTCAGGACCCGTCGAATCACTGGGGCGCGCTCGATGCCTTCTTCATCCTGTCCCTTGTCTTCGCCGAGAGCTACGCTTTTGTCATTCTTTTCCTGGGGTTCTTCCAGACCATCTGGCCCTTGCGCCGTGCGCCCATGGCGCTGCCTGACAACACGGAAGAATGGCCTCACATCGACGTCCTGGTTCCCACCTACAATGAACCGCTCGAAATCGTCCGCTACACCGCGCTCGGCGCGCTCAATATCGACTGGCCCACCGACAAGCTGCACGTCTACATCCTAGACGACGGACGCCGCAAGGAGTTCGCCGACTTCGCTTTTCAGGCCGGCGTAGGCTACAAGATTCGTCCGGACAACTTCCACGCCAAGGCAGGCAACATCAATACGGCACTCAAGTCGCTTGACTCGCCCTACGTGGCCATTTTCGACTGCGATCATGTGCCCACGCGCAGCTTCCTGCAGATGACCATCGGCTGGTTTCTGCGCGATCGCAATCTGGCCATGCTGCAGACGCCCCACCACTTCTATTCGCCCGATCCATTTGAGCGAAACCTGGGGCAGTTTCAGGTCATTCCCAACGAAAACGAGCTCTTCTACGGCATCGTGCAGGATGGCAATGACTTCTGGAATGCGACCTTCTTCTGCGGCTCCTGCGCCGTACTGCGCCGCGAAGCGCTCGATGAAATCGGCGGCATCGCGGTCGAGACAGTCACCGAAGACGCGCACACTTCATTGCGCATGCAATCCAACGGCTGGAACACCGCCTACATCAACATTCCGCAGGCAGCCGGCCTTGCCACGGAGCGCTTGTCCGCGCACGTCGGCCAGCGCATTCGCTGGGCGCGCGGCATGATCCAGATTCTGCGCACCGATAACCCGCTCTTCGCCCCTAAGCTCAGCCTCGCGCAACGTCTGTGCTACTTCAATGCGATGTCTCACTTTTTGTATCCGCTGCCGCGGCTGATCTTCCTCACCGCGCCTCTGATCTACCTGTTGCTTTCGCATACCAACGTGCCCGGCTACTGGGCCGCAATTCTCGCCTATGCGCTGCCGCATCTCACGCTCTCCAATATCGTCAACTCGCGCATCCAGGGGCAGCATCGCCACTCCTTCTGGAACGAGATCTACGAGACGGTCCTCTCACCGTACATCCTGCTGCCGACGATGCTCGCGCTCATCAATCCCAAACTGGGCAAGTTCAACGTCACCGCCAAGGGCGGCATCGTCAAGCGCAGCTTCTTTGATAAAAACATCGCGCAGCCCTTCCTCGTGCTGCTTTTTCTCAACTTTCTCGGGTTGCTCGTCGCTATTCCGCGCTTTTTCATCTGGGACAAGGACCGCCCCGGCACCGTCATCATGAACTGCGTCTGGTGCTTCTTCAACATCGTCGTCCTCGGCGTATGTACCGCGGTTTCGCGCGAGATGCAGCAGTTACGCCACCATGTGCGCATCAAGATCGTCACCGCGGTTACGATCAAGCTCGCCGATGGGCGTATCGTACAGGGCGAAACCATCGACCTCTCCAGCGGCGGCACGGCCATCCGGATCAACGAACCTATTGACATCACGCCCGGCGAACTGGCCAGGCTGACCTTTCCCATGCCCAACGTCGAGGCAGATCTTCCCGCCACCATTGTTCTCAGCGACAAGACCACACTGCGCGCGAGATTCAGCGACCTGACCATCGCCGAACAGGAAATCCTCACCATGGTTCTCTATTCGCGCGCTGATACCTGGCTCGGCTGGGGCGAAAGCCGCGAAATCGATCAGCCCATGACGAGCCTCGGGCGCATCTTTTCCATCTCTTTCAAGGGCCTGAAGATGACTTTTGTGAGCCTGTTCTTTAAGGAAAAATCAGCCGCGAAAGCCAAAGGTCCGGCCAAAGGTGCAACCGCTTCCCAATCCAAGTCCCAGTCCAAAGCCAAGGACAAACTTCCCTCTACGCGTGCCGCGCATATGCTTCTGGCAATGTTGTTGCCAATGGCCATGCTGGCCACAATGACAATGCTTGGTCTCGGCTCGACGGTTGCCAGCGCTCAATCTGGGGTGTCTGGATCTTCCATCCCGGTGGGCAGCGACGCTCGTCAGGCCATCGCCAAAGTCGCACCGCCGCCTCCCGGCCAGTTCCGCGATCTCTTCACCCTCGCCGACGTTGGCTCAGGACCGATCGAGATGCATGGCATCGACAGCCAGCACTCTATCTTCTTCACCCTGCAGCAGACGCATGTGGTGAAGTCCGCCAAAATTCACATCTTCTACTCGTTTTCTCCGAGCCTGTTGCCGCAGCTCAGCCACCTGCAACTCATGCTCAACGGCACCCTCTTTGCAACTCTGCCCATTCCTCCCGACCAAACTGCGGCAACCGGCAGCAAGGAGGAAGAAGCTGAGATATCCATACCCGCCGAGCTTCTGGTCCGCAAAAACATCCTCACCATGGAGTTCATCGGCCACTACGTGATGGTTTGCGAAGACCCGGCCAACACCACGCTCTGGGCTCGCGTCGCTACCCGCACCTACATGGATTTCTCCGGTGACGTGCTCCCGCTCACCGACGATCTCAAGCAACTGCCCCTGCCGTTCCTGGACACCGAAGTCGTCGATGCTCCCAAACTTCCCGTCGTCTTTCCCGCGCTGCCATCTCCCAAGGCCATCCAGGCAGCCGGCATCGTCTCTTCCTACTTCGGCATGGAATCAGAAAACCGGCCAGTCCGCTTTCCCACCTACATCGGCCCGTTGCCCAGCGGTAACGCCATCGTCATTGCGGAGAATCCCGGCAACCTGCCCGGCGGCCTGAATCTCGGGACAATCACCGGCCCCACCGTCGCCATGCGGCCCAATCCTGCCGATCCGTACAGTAAAGTCCTGATCGTGACCGGCCAGGACGCCGATCAGACGCTGATTGCCGCTCAGGCCGTGGGTTTGCATTCCTCCATGCTCGCGGGATCTAGCGTCACCATCGACAACCTCAAGCTGCCCAATTCGCCAGGCCCCGACGTAGCGCCGCGATGGGCGCGCACCGACGGCACCATCGCCCTATGGGACTATGCGTCCGCTGAATCCCTGCAAGGCGATGGCTCCGCGCCAGTCAATGTCTATTTTCGCGTCCCGCCAGATATGTTCTACGGCGAAAAGCCCAACGCCATCCTCAAAATGGTGTATCGCTACAACTCCATCCCCATCGGACCCATTTCGAGCATCCAGGTCCGCGTCAACAACGCCTATCTGGGGTCGCTGCCGCTCATCCCCGGCTCTGAACCCTCGCGCATCGTCAAGACCGACATCCCTGTTCCGGTCGTCAACCTGCGCCCATTCTCAAACTCGCTCTCCTTCGACTTCACTTTCCAGATGGTCAAGAAGGGCGGCTGCACCGACACCACCCCCATCAACATGCAGGGAGCCATCCTGCGCGATACGTATCTGGACCTGCGCAGCTACCCACATTACGCCCCGCTGCCCAACCTCGAAGTTTTCGCCAACGCCGGTTTCCCCTTCACGCATCACGCCGACCTGAGCGAAACCACAGTCATTCTGCCCTCCTTGCCCACGCCACAGGAGCTTGAGCTATACCTCACCCTCATGGGGCACTTTGGACGCCAGACCGGCATGCCCGTCTTCCGCGTGAAGGTCGACGGCTCCGATGCCATGAAGTCCGGCGCGGACACCGATTTCCTCGTTCTCGGCACAGGGGACGACCAGCCAGGATTCGCCAAACTCGCCGACAAGCTTCCTGTGAACCTGCAAGGCGGCCAGGTGCAAATCAAAGACGCCGAAGGTCTTTTCGGATTGCCGCATCATGCCTGGTGGAAGATTCAGGCGCAAGAGCACACCGAGTCCGGCGACCTGACGGCATCGGGCACCCCGGACTCAGTCATCGAAGGCATCGAGTCGCCCTTCACCCCAGGACGCAGCGTTGTGGTGATCAATGTGAAAGACGCCCCAACCTATGACAACTTCCTCACCACGTTCCTCAAGGTGCAGCAGGCCAGCGATATCAACGGGACGGTCTCCGTTCTGCACGGTTCGCTCTTTCAGTCCTTCCGCCTCGGCGGCAATGTGTATCACATAGGTACATTGCCATGGTGGACTCGCATTACTCTGTGGTTCATGCAGGTCCCGTGGCTCGCTGCCGTAGGCGCTCTGGGACTCTCCTTCCTGCTGGCCGTCTGGGTTCGCATCTGGCTGCGCACTCACGCGCGCAAGCGCCTCCAGTTGGAAGACAACTAATATGCGGGGCATCGAGCGACAAAGCGGAAGGTGGGCGGCGTCCATGGCACGAAGCTTAGGCTTGCTGGGTCTGTTTTTCAGTTTGTTCTCCGGTCTGATTGTGGGCTACGCTTATGCCCAGAGTCCCCAGGGTTCTCAGTCCGATCATGCCCGCCTCTGGCAGGCATATGTAGGACGATTCATCAGCTCCGACGGCCGCGTCATAGACCCTCAGGGAGGCGACCGCACCACCTCCGAGGGCCAGAGTTACGCGCTCTTCTTCGCTCTCGTCAACAACGATCGCGCCCGGTTCGAAAAGGTGCTCGAATGGACCGAGGGCAATCTTGCCGCAGGCGACCTTGGCGCTCATCTCCCAGCCTGGAGCTGGGGCAAAGGCAAAGACGGCAACTGGGGCGCTCTCGATGCAAACTCCGCTTCAGACTCCGACCTGTGGATCGCCTACGACCTGATCGAAGCCGGCCGTCTCTGGAACGATCCCCACTATGCCACCCTCGGCCGTCGCCTTGCGTCGGTCATCGCCCATAAAGAAATCGCCACACTCTCCGGAATTGGCCCCGTATTGCTGCCCGGCGCAAAGGGCTTCCAATTTCCACAATTCTCCGTTCTCAACCCCAGCTACATGCCGCTTTTTATCCTCCAGCGTCTCGCAGCGATCGACCGCGAAGGCCCCTGGGCAAACCTCGCCATGCAAGTTCCAACCATCCTTGAGCGCAGCGCAAAGAACGGTTTCGCCATGGACTGGGTCTGCTATACCCCCGGCGAAGGATTCGCGCCATGCCAGGCCAACGGACATAAATCCCCCGATCCTTTGGGCAGTTACGACGCCATCCGCGTCTATCTCTGGGCAGGCATGCTCCCGGACACAACTCCGGCCAAGGCGCGTATCCTCCACGCCCTGCCCGGAATGAACGCCTATATGCAGCAGCACCCCGCGCCACCGGAGAAGGTGAACAGCGACGGAGTGCCCATGAATACACCCGGTCCAGTCGGTTTTTCCGCCGCATTGTTGCCCTATTTGAGCGGCAATTCCAACCAGGCCTCTGTTGCCCAACAGTTGGTGCGTATAAAATCGCAACTCGATGAAAAATCGAATCTGTACGGTGCAGGTTACGGAACCGGTCCAACGTATTACGATCAAAACCTAGTCCTGTTCGGCAGCGGCTGGATTGAGAAGCGGTATCAGTTTGGAAGCAGTGGGGAGCTACTAGTACGATGGAGTCGCTAGTGCGACGACAACAGCAGCGGTTGACTGTTCCCGGCGTGGCTGTTTTGGCTGCGTCTCTGTTGCTGTGTCTTCTGAGTTCAAACTATTCCGCATCAGCTCAGGCGCAGAAGCAAAGCGACGCCGAAAAGACCCTCATCGAAAAGGCCCAGGCGCTTGAATCCCGAGGCCGTCCCGACATCGCTGTCCAGGTCTGGCAGCAGATACTTCTCTCCGATCCGAATAATCAGATGGCGCTTGCGGGAGTAGCCCGCGACTACCGTCTCAGCGGCAACTCCGCAGCCTCCGATGAAGCGCTCGACAAGCTGCGCAAGATCAACCCCAGCGACCCTAACATTAGCCGGATTCAGGGCCTCACCAGCAACAAGACCCGCGATGTTCGCCTGGGCCAGGCCGGTACGCTTGCCAAAGCTGGCAATCCCGAAGCCGCCATGCGCATCTATCGCGAATACTACGGCGACCACCCGCCGGACGGCGACATCGCCCTCGCTTATTACGAAACCCTCTACGCCACTCCGAACGGCAAGACCGAGGCGCTGAACGCCATGCGAGCCCTCGCCGCGCGCAACCCCGGCGATCCCCGCTTCATCGTGACCCTCGGTCGCATGTTGACCTACGACGCCCGCACCCGCGCCGAAGGCATCAAGATTCTGCACGAGCACATCGACAGCTCCGACGCGCAAAACTCGCTCCGCCAGGCGCTCATCTGGGACTCCGCCAACCCCGCTTCGGCGGCGGAGTTGAAAGAGTACCTCAGGACCCATCCCAAAGACACTGAACTCGAACAGCGCCTGAAAGCCAACGAAGGCAAGCTGGCCGAGATGAATGCCGGGATCGCTCGTACTCCGGAAGAACGAGCCGCCTTCGCCGCGCTCAACGCGCATCGCCTCACCGAAGCCGAAACCCGCTTCCAGGCCATGCTCGACAAGAACGAGAAGGACGCCCGCGCCGCTGCTGGCATGGGCTTCCTGCGCATGCAACAGAGCAACTTCGGCGCAGCCATCAGCTACCTCGAACAGGCCGAGCAGAACGGTTTCCGCGATCACTCCGTCAGCGAAGGCCTCGCCACCTCGCGCTTCTGGTTCACCATGGGCGAGGCTTCGACCGCTTTCAATGCCAACCAGCTCGATGTAGCCACCGAGAAGTACAAAGCCGCGCTCGACATGCGTCCGCGCAGCCCCGAAGCGCTCAATGGCCTGGCTGGCATCTACACCAAGAACCAGCAATACCCGGACGCATCGGCGATTTACCAGCAAATTCTCAAGATCCAGCCTGCTTCCCTCGACGCCTGGCGCGGTCTGTTCCTCTCCTACGCGCGCAACAACCAGACGCAGCAGGCAATGTCCCTCATGACGCGCTTTCCGGCATCCGTCAAAGCCAACCTGAACCGCGATCCCGACTACCTGCAGACCCTCGCCGGAATGTATCAGGCCATGGGCCGCGATGCCGACGCTCAAAAGACCCTCGCACAGGCTCTGGCGCTGCCTTTTCCCGACAACGGCTCTGCGCTCAAGACTGGAACCCGGCTTCAATACGCAGGCATCCTCATGTCCGCCCGCCGCTACGATCAGGCCGCCGAGTTGTACAAGCAGGTGCTCAACGACGAAACCACCAGCCTGCCCGCGTGGATGGGCCTGGTCACAGCCGAACATCAGTTGCAGCACGACAACGCGGCCATCGAACTCGTCGAAAAGATGCCGCCCGATACCTATGAAGCCGCCCTCGGCGACTCCGGCTTCCTTGCCATGCTCGGCTCCATCTATCAGCAGTCCAATCAGTTCGAAATCGCCCAGGGACTGCTGGAGCGCTCGGTAAAGCTCCAGATGCAGGCGGGCGGCGCGCCGTCTCTCGGCCTCCAAATTCAACTCGCAGCCATCTACCTCCAGCGCAACAACACCGCGCAGGCTTACGCGCTCTACCACCAGATCCTCGAAGCCCACCCGGATAATCTCGATGCCTGGCGCGGGCTGATCGGTACCATGCAGGCCACGCACCGCGATGCAGAGGCGCTGGAGGAGATCAAGCTGATCCCGCCCGCCGTCCGAAAGCAGTTGGAGGCCGACGTTCAGTTCGAGCAGAGCGAAGCCAGCCTCTATGCCAACGCAGGTGACACGGTCAATGCGATGGCGCTCTTCAATCAGGTACAGAAACACTATGCCGTCTTACGCCAGCAGCCACCTGCAGACGTCGAAATTCAGAACGCCTATCTGCTCTACAACACCTTTAACGACCGCGCTCTCTACCCGGCCCTGATGCGCCTCGGAGCTCGCGAAGACCTCACGACGGCCCAGCGCGAGACCATCCAGGGCTTGTGGGCAAACTGGAGCACCCGCCGCGCTGCAACCGCCTTTGACAACGGCAACACCGCCCGCGCCATCGACATCCTGGACGCAGCCGCCCAGGCCTTCCCAGACAACCTCTCCGTACGCAAAGCCGTCGCTGGCGGATACCTCCGCGTCGGCCGAGCCAAAGAATCGCTAGAAATCTTCAAACAGATCGACATGCAGGACGCAACAGCGGCGGATTTTCAGGGTGCCATCGGCTCAGCTCTCGCCGCCAACGACAAGGCCCAGGCCGAACATTGGCTGCGCCAGGCTCTCGATCGCTACCCGCGCGACTCCGCCATCCTTGCCGAAGCCGCTCGTTTCGAGCAGGCTCGCGGAGACAATGCCCGCGCCGCCGACTACTGGCGCGCCTCGCTCGCCGCTATGCCCAAGGTCTCGCCCACCGACAAGCTCGCTCACGAACTCGTCCATCCCGAGACCATCAAGCCAAACAGCCGCGCCGCCACTCCGGACGATCTGGCCCATCTCCTCAATCCCGATCAGGACACAGCAAGGGCAGGAAAGTCGCCAAAGCAGCTTCCTCCGCTGCCCGCCTACGGCCACGATCCATACGATCCGGGTCCGCCCGTCATTCTGAACAATCAGCAGCCAGCCTCCGGCACGCTTCCCGGCTCCATGCCCGTATATCCGGTGCCCACGACCACCATTACGCCGCTGCCGTCCTCCGAGATCAATCCGTCTCCCGCAGCGAGCCCAACGGCTCCAGCAGGCCCGACGGGCTACGTGATTCCGCCCTACCATCCGCAGTCGTCATCAAACCGCAAGCCGAACGCAAATCCAGCGACGGCGAAAACCTCGCCAGGCAAATCCGCAACCTCCACCAGCGCGAGCGCGAAGAAGGATTCATCTTCCACAAGTTATTCCGGCCGGATTCATCTTCCCCCAACCGAAGAAACAATCACCAGCTCCGCGACCGCCTCACCGCGCGATCAGCCCATCAGAACTCAGCCTACGCCGCAGCCCGCACCCCAGCCCAGGACCCAGCCAACAACGCAGCCAGTCTACCCGCAACTGGTGCAACAAAGCTTCCAGTCGCCAGCCCAGACAGGTCTCCGTCTCTCATCAGAACCCATGAATCCCGTCGCCGCGCGGGCTCAGGCTCTTTTAACCGATGAAACGGATGGGCAGATTACCCAAGGATTGGCAGCAGGCGTCATTCGTTATCTTCCCAACGCCGCCACTCCTGGCGTCGGCCTTCCAGCCTCGACAACAGCCGCAAGTCAGACCATTGCGCAGAACCAGACCAACAATCCGGCGCGCACAGAGGCTTTCGGAAGCGACAGTAACGCGCAGTACACGCCCTCCGCTCAGGACGCAGCCGCTGGCGCATACTCAGCCCAAAAACAGGCCACTCCGCCTGCTCCTCAGCCAGTGACGCCCGTGGTCCCGCCGCAACCCGTCGCGCAGCAGCCCACGCCTCAGCTTACGAAACACACGCGCAAACGGCGCAAACCTAAGCCCGCCTCCAGCGCCAACTCCGTTCCGACGCTCGTCACCGCACCTGGCGAAGCACCCGCGGCCGTCCCGCAGCTTCCAGTCACCGACGCGGCCACGCAGGGCACCCAGTCCACCAGCAACACCGGCCTCAGCGACCAGGAATTGCAAGAGCGCAACCTGCCTCCCCTGAAAGGACCGTGGGCGCGCCTTACGCATCCACAGACCACCACGCCTAATCCCAGAGAAGAGGCAGAATTACAGCTTCGCACTATCGAGGGCGGCTACAGTCCATGGCTGGGTGGCACCGGCACCATCGCTTATCGCACAGGCGACCCCGGCTACAACGCACTCACCTCCCTCGAAGCTATCTTCGAGGCATCTGTTCCGCTCGCTAAGGCTGCGCGTCTGACCTTCATCGCCAGGCCAGCCTTTCTCGATTCCGGCCAGGCCAACGGCAGCGCGGTCATCCAGCTCACTACCGGAGCGGTTACCGCTTCCAGCCCGGAGCCAATCGGAACGCTCACCGGAGCCGCCGCTTCCACCACGCCCCCCGCGCAGCAGAACTCGTCGGGAATCGCCGGCGAAGCGCAGCTCACCTTTGGCAATCTGGCCATCGCCGGCGGTTACACGCCCTACGGCTTCCTCATCTCCAACTGGACCGCGCGCGCCAGTTGGCGGCCCGGCGCAGGACCGTTCACCTTCACCTTCAACCGCGATTCGGTCAAAGATACGCAGCTTTCCTACTCCGGCCTGCGCGATCCCGGCTCGATCACCGCCTTCAATCCCGGCAACGTCTGGGGTGGAGTAATCGCAAACTCCGGCAATGTCCAATACTCGCGCGGCGACCTGACCTCCGGCTTCTATCTAGGAGCAGGAGGCCAATACATCACCGGCTTCCATGTCGAGCAAAACAAGCGTTTTGACGGCTCCGCCGGAGCTTACTGGCGTGTCCTTGCCATGCCGGAATACGGCAGTCTCAACGTCGGCGCCAACTTCTTTGCCATGCACTACACCTACAACCTGCAGGCCTACACCTACGGCATGGGCGGATACTTCAGCCCGCAGTTCTATTTCCTCGCGAACGTGCCCATCACTTGGACCGGCCATCGCGGCCCGCGCTTGCACTATACGGTTCTCGGCAGCTTTGGAATCCAGGCCTTCTCAGAAGACGCAGAACCGCTCGACCCGCTCGATCTCGGCATCGAAACCAACACCTTCAACAACGCCAAACTCGCAGCCCTGACGAGCGTCGGCCCCAACTACGATCTCCGCGGCCAGGCCGCTTACGGCATCAGCGACCACTGGTTCGTCGGCGCATTCGCGGGCGCCAACAACTCGCGCAACTACACCAATCTGACCGCAGGCTTCTCCGTCCGCTATCTCTTCCGGTCGCAACCATCGACAGTCGCCGGGCCCACTGGCCTCTTCCAGACCGACGACGCCCACGCCTTGCGCCCGCTGACAGTTCCGTAGAACCTCACATAAATCAGGCCGCCGGATGGCCGCCGGTCCGGATTTTCAGACCCGGAATTACGCCTACGATGCAAGGTCTACATTTATGACGATTGCCGCGACAATTGCAATCCACGAAGCGTCGCCCGGCCCGTCGTACTATCGCGCCGAACAGTACGACTCGGACCTTGGCCTCTACTACCTCCGCGCCAGATACTACAACCCGCTCACCGGAAGGTTCTTGAGCAGAGATCCAGAGGACGGCGCCCTCTGGTTGCCGATTACGTTGCATAAATACCTCTATGCGGGGGGCAATCCGACGAATTGGAGCGATCCGCGTGGTCGTGACATCATTGAAGACACATTGATAATTTCGCGGAAGTCCCTATCTACTGTTGAATATGTGAATACCATTGGATGTTTTGCCAATATAGTCTTTGCGGCTACCACAGTCTTGTTGGCGGAAGAGTTTGATGGCTATACTGCCGCCGGAATCGCCGCCGGAATCTATGGGTGCGTAACTATAAGTGCGTCGCCCGTCGGCAACTTCTTGAAGTTGGCCAAAAGCGCAGCCGACTTGGGAGCCTGTGTAACGAGCGGCGCAGTGGCCATTCATGACCTCAACAACTACTTGGAAAAACCCACAGCGGCCAATGAGGCGGCGTTCGTTGTCGACGACATTGGTTTTGTCCTCGGATGTGGCATTACAGGGATAGGAGCTGCGCTAGAGCCTTAGTAGGAGGAAGCAAACATGGATTGGATGGCCTCGACAAATACGGGCGCTTCGGTTCCTTCGGAACTGACCCAACCCGTGCCGAGAAAGGTGCGGCTGAATTCATCGCCTGATGCGAAGTTTGCATTGACATTAGTCGTTGTGTTTTTCGCCGGCGGCCTAATCACGATTGGGTGGCTCTGTTACAACAACATCATAGGGTTCCAACAGAGGGCCATTTTACGTAGCAACGGTCGTGTGGTCATCGGCGAGGTGACAGGATTCTCAATTGTTCGATTCGCGCCAATAGGTGTCAATTACAGATTCTCTGTCAACGGGGTCCATTATTCCGGCAAAGCTAAAGTGCCGCCCGACGGTACATCGCTCGACAAAGCAGACAAGATACCCATCCGATTCCTTCCGACCAATCCAACCATCAATCACCCGGATACATGGGAGTGGTCTGTCGCAATCGGAGGCTTCTATACGGCGATTGAGATTTTCTTTACGAGCTTGGGCGCCCTAGTATTCGCATTCATATGGCGGGAACGACAATTGGCACGTGAAGGGAATGCCGCAGGGGGGGTAGTAACAAGTTGTAAACTCACCGATCGAAGATATGAGGTAGAGTACCAATTTTGTACTGAGGACGGCACTACGATGAAGGGAAAAAGCGACTGTGCGGATGAGTATGGTGCGGGCGCGAGAATTTGGGTCCTTTATCTACCCCGCAAGCCAATGAGAAATCATCCCTACCCGATGGACCTCTTCGAAGTCGTCGAGTAAAGTCGGACGGGTGACCCACCCTTCGTCCTAAGCAACTGAGGGTGCCCCGGTCCCTTGCTTTTTGGGGCCGGGGATAACGTTACGAAGCGAGATGTACAGTTATGACGACAGCCGCGATTTGCGCAACACGAGAGTTTTCGTGACCCCCGTCGTACTATCGCGCCGAACAGTATGATTCCGATCTCGGCCTCTACAAACTTCGCGCGAGGTTTCGCGTTTGAAGGGGTACGGCGCGATGTCTACCTCTATGATGTTCTCCGCGACGTGCGGGGTACTCCATCCTTGACACGGTTTCACCTTCACATGCAGCAGATTGAGCGACGGGAAGTGGTCGCCACCCTTAAGAAACCAATTTGTACCGGCGACGACATGGAAAACTTGCCAGACTGCCCCGCTGCAGCTCTGCCTCGGCCCACTAAATTCCCTCAACAAAGCTTTAAAAGTAAACAACGGGTCCAAGCGAATAGACTTTGGCATTCCTTGACTGCTGTGCCACTCGATTCGTCTGGAATTAGGAGAGGTTTTCTGAATGGCGCTCGATTTTTGGAAAAATAAATTTTCTCAACAAATATTGTTGTATTTATTAAAAAGATTAATTATTGTGTTCTTGTCGTTAAGGAAAGATATTCCCCAATGGCCATTCCCCAAAAACCGTCCGACTGGCAAGACCTGCTCCGCATCGCCCAGGGCAGTTCAATCCTGGTCGAGCGCGTCCGCCTCCCCGAGAAGCAGATCACCGTCGAAGGCGCATTCACCCTGCCCGAACTCGCCCGGTTAAGCCTCGAAGACCAGATCTTCGTGACAGCGTTCGTCCGCTCCCACGGTTCCATCAAGGATATGGAGCAGACCTTCGGCGTTAGCTACCCGACCATCAAGTCGCGCCTCAACCGTATCGCCAGCCAGCTTGAGTTTGTCGAAACCAACCCCGCTCCCACCGGCGCCGAAATGGGCACCGAAGTGTTGGACCGGCTCAACAAAGGCGAAATCACAGCCACCGAAGCCATTAAGGCACTGGAGGCCCTCAAATGACACCCAATGTCGCCATTGTCCACATCCACAATCCGTACTGGCGTGGCCTGCGCCTCTGGATTCCGCTCTTTCTGCTCTGGATTCCCGTCATCCTTCTCTCGCCACTGCTCTTGTTGGTCCTGCTAGCGGCCTGTTTCCTCGGCCGCATCAACTTCTGGCAATCCATTTCGGTGTTCTGGGGCATTCTGTGCGCCCTGCCCGGCACCGACGTGCGTGTCGTCGCCGAGGGCAACCAGATCCTGGTGGAAATTCTGTAGGAGGCGGCCATGCCAACTGAGCGCTCTCAAATCCTCACCCTCCTCGCCGCTCACCGACTTGACGTCGCCGAGGCGGAGAGGCTTTTAGCAGCAGCCGGAACAAGAGAGCGATTCTTTGCCGTCACACTAGCGCTGACTGCCTGGACCCTCGCTGCTGTCACGCTCACCTCTATCACTCAGTTGCACCCGCACCTAAGCTCGAATCTCACCAACACCTTCGACTCCGCGCTGCAGTCCATAACCCGGTCCGCAGCTTTCCATCATCTTCTCGCCTTCTGCTACCGCCTCCTGGGAGAACTGCCATGAACGAAAATCGCCGTCAAATCCTGAACATGCTGGCCGCCAACAAGATCACCGCCGAAGAGGCCGAGCGTCTGCTTACCGCCCTCGAATCCAATGGAAGCGCCGCCTCCGAATCCGCGCCGAACGGTAGTTCGCCCAGCAATGGCGCAAAGGCCGAAATGCCAAAGAGCCGCGCCAAGTATCTTCGCGTACTCGTCGATACCGACGAAGGAACGAATGGAAACAAGGGCCCGACGACCGTCAACATCCGCGTCCCCATGCAACTGCTCCGCGCAGGCGTTCGCCTTGCCAGCCTCATCCCGGCCCAGGCCCATCAGCACCTCGACCAGGCGCTCAGCCAGCACGGCGTTCCACTAACCCTCTCGCAGATCAAGCCGGAGAATCTCGAAGAGCTGATCGATCAACTCGACGAACTGACTGCCGATGTCGCCGCCAAGGAAGACGGCTCCAACGTGAAGGTCAAGGTCTTCAGCGAATAATGTTTCCCCCACCGGGAGAAACTTATTTCGTCAGGTTGTAAATCAGCCCGAATGGATCACGGACATAGCATCGCGGAAAATCCGGCTCATCCTTGACGACTTTGCAGCCGTTATTAACCAGCCGGAGTTTGGCTTCCTCGACATCGCCAACTGAGACCTCGAAGACCGGTCCCAGCGCAGGCCCGCGTTCGATAAAGAGGTTGATGTGCTCTCCATGAAGGCTGATCATCTCAGGCTCTTCGCCGGTGATTTCGAATCCAAGATGATTGACGTACCACGCCGCCACACCCTTCGGGTCTTCCGCCTGAATCAGAACGTCCGTACCAAACCGGTTCGCCATGGAATCCTCCACACGCAAGGGAAGTCATCCGATTATCACCGAGAAATCGTCCTCCGCACAGGCGCTCACGCAATCTTCGCTCTCTAATTCACTCCTCGCGCAGCAATATCAGAGGGTCGGCCGACAACGCGCGTTGCGCGGGAATCCACGTAGCCAGCAACCCCAGCAACAACATCGCCACAATTACTCCCGCCAGCACCAGCGGATCGCGCGGCGTCGCCTGATACACGATGGAAGACAGCACCCGCGTAGCCGCAAGTCCGAGAAGCAGCCCGGCCATTGAGCCGACGGTCAGCAACCGTAAAGCCCTGCCCAGCGCAGCCCATAGCACCTCTTTTGGCTGCGCTCCCAACGCGATGCGAATACCCAGTTCGCGCAGCCGCCGGCTCACCGAATAGGAAGCCATGCCGAAGATGCCCGTCACTGCCAGCATCGCGCCCAGCACGCCCAGTATTCCCAGCGCGATAGTCGCCGCACGCGGCGCGAAGAGCGCGCTGTCCAACTCCTTATTCCAGCTCACGATGTTGAACGGCAATGCCGGATCGAGTTCGCGCATCGCCCGCTCCAGCGCGGCTGTCATAGACTGCATATCGCGATTCGTGCGCACCACCAGCCACGTGGCGCTGGTGGGTGACTGCAAAACAGGGAAGAACATCGCCGGCTGTGGATCTTCGGTAAGGGTCTTGTACTTTCCGTCTTCCACCATACCCACGACCTGAACGCGCGCTCCGCTGAAGAGCTTGAAATAGCTGCCCACAGCATTGACATCGGAACCAAGTATCTTGCGTGCAAATTCGCGGTTCACCACGGCGACGCGAGGAGCTTTGCCGTCGTCGTGTACTGTGAAGTCCCTGCCCGCCAGCAGTTGCGTACCCGCAGCACGAAGGTATCCAGGAGAAACGTTGTAGAACATCGCCTCGCCAGCAGCATTCGCAGATTTCATGTCCGTCGTACTGTCGCGGTAGACCACATCCGAAGACCAGCCTAGGCCCAGCGGCACACGATCATTCATCCCCACGCTCTTCACGCCGGGGATCGCCGCAACCGCTTCCAGCAGACGCTTCTGCATCACGGGCACACGCGCTCCTTTGTAATCCGCCATGTCCAGATCGGTATTCACAATCAGGACGTTCTGCGGCTGAAATCCGAAATTGCTGTGCAGCGACCGCGCGAGGCCGCGCACCGCCACCAGAGACGACGTCACCAGCACCACACAGACGACGATCTGCAGAACCAGCAGCACATCGCGAACCGTAACCCGCCGCGCCGGCGCACCTGTCGAGCCCGCTTTGACCGTCTGCCAGGGATTAGCGCGCAGCACTTCGCGCACCGGTATCACGCCAAAAAGTAATCCGCTGGCCAACGCCAGCAGCAAAGCTACGCCGTAGACATTCCCATCCGGATTCACAGGCAGATTGATAGGAAAATTCGGCACCGGCTGCCAAGTGCTTAACCAGCGCAATAAGGCAATGCTGCCTGCAAGGCCCACCGCGCCACCAGCTATCGACACCAGCACTGCCTCGACCAGCAACTGGCGCAGAATTCGCCTCCGGCTCGAACCAAGCGCCAGGCGCAGCGCAATCTCACGCGAACGATCCGCGGCGCGCGCCGCAAAGAGGCTGCCCAGATTGGCGCATGCGGCCAGAAGAATCAACCCTGCCAGCAGCGTCAGCCCGGCCAGAAAGGCGCGCACGGGACGGCCCAGCATATCGCCCATCAGCCCCGGCTTTGCCAGCATAAAGGTCATCTCGCCATCTTCTTTGGGATATGTCTTTGCGAGATAGCTTGCAATCGAATTCAGATCCGCCACCGCCTGCGCAGGCTGCACGCCCAGCCTCAGATGTCCCACAACCCACATACCGCGTGTCCCGCGTCCTTCGAGCTGGTTCGAGCCCTCAATCTGTTCCTGATCGACGATGGGCACGAAGAAATCAGCACTGAAGACAATCTCTGTCCCGCGAAACTCCGGCGGCGTCACGCCCAGTATGGTGAAGGGATGTTTATTCACCTGCACGACGCGGCCGATCACGTTCGGGTCCGCGTGGAAACGGCTCTTCCAGAATGCGTAGCAAAGCACGATGTATGGACTGCCGTTGGGTCCGTGCTCGTCTGAGCCATGAAAAAAGCGGCCGAGATATGGCTGAACGCCGAGCGTGTCAAAGTAATTCCCACTCACTTCATTGGTCCATGTCGTGAACGCCTTGCCGTCCATGTCCAGGCCAACCGGCGCAATGCTCGCGATCACCATGCCATCGAAGCTGCGGTTGCGGTCGCGGAGGTCGCGATAGTCGGGATACGATTGCTGCGGCGTTTCATCGCTGCCGCGCTCAATCATGTAAAGGCCCTTCGCCTTCGGCACATTGAGCGGGCGAAGCACCAGTCCGTTTAACACACTGAATACGACGGCATTCGCTCCGATGGCCAAAGCCAGCGTTAAAACGGCAGTGAGGGTAAATCCAGGAGACTTGAGCAACTTACGCATGCTGAACCGTAAGTCCTGCGCAAGCGTTTCGAAGAAATTGCCGCCGAGCGCTTCCCGGCTTTCCTCTTTGTAGCGAACATAGCCGCCAAACTCCACCCGCGCCCGGCGCTCAGCCTCCATGCGGCCCAGTCCCGATCGCTCAAGATCGTCCGCGCGATGCTGGATGTGCGAGCGCAGTTCCTCTTCCAACTCGGCATTCTTCTGGGAGCGCCGGAAGAATGCAGCGACGCGATAGCGAATCGATTCGACTAAGCTCATACTTCCTCCGGCTGCGCGGCGAGCGCGGTGGCCATAGCCGAGGCGAGACGATTCCAGCCATCCGTCTCTTCGCTGAAACGCTTGCGCCCCTGATCGGTAAGCTCATAGAACTTGGCGCGGCGGTTGTTCTCCGAAGTACCCCAGCTCGACTTCAAAAGCCCCTGCCGCACCAGCCGGAACAGCGCCGGATAAAGCGCTCCCTGCTCGATCAGCAGAGCGCTTCGTGAGATTTGCCCGATGCGCAACAGCACGCCGTACCCGTGCAGAGGTCCCAGTGAAACGGCCTTGAGAATGAGAAGATCGAGCGTTCCGGGAAGAAGTTGAGCCTGGTCAGTCACGTGGTCTCCTAAATTGATTAGGAGAATAGGCCAAGCTCTCCTAAGCTGTCAAGGAGAGAATTCCGCAGCATCCGCAGCAAGTGATCCGTCTCAAGGAACCTGAAGGGTACGGGCTTCAGCCCCTACATAAAGATCGCAGAATCAATGGGCTTTAGCCCCTGAGGGAATATCCGAAAAGCCTCTGAATTTCCGTCATCCCCGACGGACAAGCTTCTGCACCGGCACCACCTGCACCGTAACATCGCGCACCTCGGCCAGAAACCGGTTCAACACCGAGCCGCGCAGCAGAATATCCCACCGCGACCGGACCGACTGCCCAAAAACCACATGCGAAATGCTCTCCTGCTGGGCAAAGCGAATCAACGCATCTGAGACATTCTTTTCATGCAGCGTCACCACTTGCGCACCCAGTTCCCTCGCCATGCGCAGAGACTCCTGCAGCCGCTGAAAAGCCTCCGGGTCGCCATGCCCTTTGTCATCCTCGGGACGCGCCACATAAACGGCATACCAGTTGGTCGCGAGCCGTCCCGCCACGCGCGCGCCCACACGAACCAGCTTCTCCGTACCCGGCCGCGTCGAGAGGCACACCATCACCTTTTCCGGCATCGGAGCCTGTTCCAGTCCCTGGTTGCGTCGATACTGCGCCGCCTGCGAACCCACCTGTTCTGCCGTGGTGCGCAGCGCCAGTTCGCGCAGCATGTTCAAGTTGCCCTTGCGAAAGAAGTTGGCCAGCGACTGCTCAACCTTTTCCGGCGCATAAATCTTCCCCTGACGCAGCCGTGTCCGCAACTCATCCACAGTCACATCCACGTTCACGACTTCGTCTGCGCGCTTCAACACGCTGTCAGGAACGGTCTCGCGAATGGTCGTATTCGCCGATCGCGCGACCGCGTCGTTCAGCGTCTCCAGATGTTGGATGTTGACAGCCGTCATCACATTGATGCCTGCATCCAGCAACTCCATCACATCTTCATAGCGCTTGCGGTTCTTGCTCCCCGGCACGTTGGAGTGCGCCAGTTCGTCAACCACCACCGTGTGCGGATGCCGCGCCAGGATGGCCTCGACATCCATCTCCTGCAGTTTCACCGTGCGATAGGGAATCACGCGCAGCGGCACAATCTCCAGATCGCGAATTTGCGCCTCGGTCTCCTTGCGGCCATGCGATTCAACGAGGCCGATCACCACATCCACTCCCTGCTCACGCAGCAGGTTCGCGTCGTTGAGCATGTGGTAGGTCTTGCCGACTCCCGGTGCGGCGCCGATGTAAATGCGCAGTTTGGCCGGCTCGATCTTGCGTTCCAGTTGCAGTTCGGTCGCTAGCTCAGTCACGCTCAGCCCACCTCAACCGGGTGACGGCTCACTTCGACGCTGGCAACAGGAAGAGTGAAGCGAAAGGTTGCACCATGGCCCAGGCGGCTCTCCACAGAGATCTGTCCGTCCAGCGACTCCACCAGCCTCCGCACCAGAGCCAGTCCAAGACCGGAACCGCCATCCGAAAAGGAGCTGAAGCGGTCAAAGATTCTCGGCAGCCGCTCGGCCGCGATTCCAGGCCCGCTATCGCGAACCGAAAACTGAATAAAGCCTTTGCGCTCTTCCGCCTCAAGAACCACTTCGCCACCCGCTGGCGTATAGCGCAGCGCATTGCTCAGCAGATTGTCAAAAATAGTCCGCACAGCCCGCCGATCCGCCTGAATAAACGACAAATCCGCAAACGCGCGAATCTCCACGCGAATGCCGCGCTGGCACGCCTCATCGGTCACACGGTTGCGAGCATCCACGAGCTCCGTATACGGCCTCAGCCGTTCCATCAGCGGCTCGCGCTTGCCCGAGTCGAGCTCCGCGACCTCGATCAGATCGGCCATCAGGTCATCCAGCTTCTGCGCCTCCTGCGTCGCCGCCGTCACCAGCTCGGCCTGTAGCGGCCGCAAGTCACCTGCAAAACCCATCGTCAGCGCATACAATCCCCGTCGCAACTGCAACAAGGGATTGCGCAGCCGCGCCGAAGCTACCGCGATGAACTGCGTCTTAAACCGATCCGTATCCTGTAACGACGTCACATCTTCGAGCGTCGTCACAGCACCCAGCAAACGCCCGTCTGAGTCCCGCATCGGCGTCGTCCGCAGCCGGAAGCTCTGTTCCCGCTCGCCAATTCGCATCGGCAGCATCGCAGCCTCGTCCTCCGCCGCGACCGCCTTCTGCATCTGCACGGCATTGCGAATGGCCTCGAGAATCTTATCCCCGCCGGGCGTATTCGCGAGATTGATGATCGCCATCCGTTCCGTCTGCGCCGACGCTGGCCCTCCCAGCAACTCCGCCGCGGCCTGGTTCAGCTTCAGCACGTGCCCCTTGCTGTCAGTCACAATAATCGGCTCAAAGATGGACTGCAACACGGCATCCGAGAGCTGAAACTCCATCTGCCGCCGCCCGGCTTCCGTTTCGCGTAATTCGCGCAGCCGTACCGCGAGGCGGTTCATCTCATTGGCAATAATGCCAAAGCTGTCCCTGCCCTTCGCGCCCACGCCCCATTCTGAACGGTGCGCCAGATCGCCCGACGCGATCCTCCGAATGTCCCGGGATAGCTGCTCAACTGGCCGCAGCACAAAGATGAGCGTACCCGTCGCCACCAGAATCGCGCTTCCAGAAAGCAGCCACAGAATCAGCGGCGCATGGCCGCCCGCAGCTCCAGCCGGAACCAGCTCCCGATGCACCCATACCGCAAGCGTCAACGACAATGCAACCAGCAGCAGGCATCCAAGCGTGAGGCGCTGCGTCAGGTTCAACATCGGTCAGTCTCCGTGTCGTTGGGAAGTTAGTCCTTCACTATTCTGTCGGAAACCACCCCAAGTAGCAAAGGGCACGGAAGATCATCGGTTGGAACCGATCCCTATGCAAGGGGTCGGTATCCCGTAGTCAGTGAGCAGCGATCTCTGATCCCTGAGCACCTACCACGGATGATCTAGGTATCTGGCACACGGAAATGCTTCCATTGTGCCACGGACACGTCAGCCCAGCCGGCGGCGGATAAGAGACCACCACCCAGTTCACGCCAAACTGCGTCTTCAACCTCTCAAAGTCCGCGAGCTGAAAATGCGACCATCCAGCCATCGCTTCCTGTTGTTCATGCCATTCCGGAGCCAGGCTGGGTACCTGTGTCACGACAGCCGTGTCCTTGATTGCGTCGGAGAGTTCACTGCGCTCCGCCAGAGCCCGGAAGCTGTGGTAATCTTCGCCCGGCAGAGACATGTAGTTCGGATCAAGCGCGAAGTACGCATTTTCAGGGGTGTTCTGCCTTATCCACTCGAAGGCCTGCAGCCACCTGTTCCCAGTCGTTTCGGAGGGAAGCTCAAGATGCGGCGTTCCGGCAAAGAGTTGCCGCTGCGCCAGAAACATTCCGCCATTGGCAATCAGCAGAAAGACCGCCCATCGCCAGACGCTTGTCTTAAGCAGATACTTACCCAGGAATGCGCCGCCGATCAGGCAAAGAAAGACGTAGATCAGGTGCAGAAAGCGCATCGGCTGCATTGGAGTCATGCGCGCAAAGGCAGGCACTCCCAACACAACAATGGCCACAATCTGCTGAAACAGTCCATATACAAAGATCGCCAGCGAGAGCCTTGCCAGCTTCGTTTCGCCGCGCCTCGCCGCGACACGCCATAACAGCCAGAAGAGCACCAGCGGAGCAAGCGCGCCCAGCCACTCATACCACGTCCAGCGCGAAAGAAAGTAGTAGGAGCGCGTATTCAGAGCCTCCCGCCACTCCGGGGATGGCGGCTCAAAGATCCATCCCAAGGGCATCACGGATGCCAGCGTACTGCCTACCTCACGCAGACGCACTGGCACCGGTTCGAGCATCGAGAGTGTGAGGATGAGACAGAAGGAAAGGCCCAGCATACCCATAATCGGGTGAAGCACAATGGAGAGAGTCAACAACGGCAGAGCCTGCCACCGTTTCCCCGCCATAATTCGTGACACCGCGATCAGAACTAACGCGGTCGCCAACGCGCGCGGATGCAGATGCTGGTCGACTAGGTAGAGCGCCGTCCCAGCCACCGGAAGCGTGAACATCGCCGATATGAGCGCAACTGCAGCCCATTGCGCCCGCTTCTCAGGGAATAGTTGTGCAGCGATGTTTCGACACGCCAGTAAGATGAAGAAAATTGAGATAAATTGCCATATCAATTCAGCCCACGCAACCGGAATGCCGGACATGTGAACAAAGTGGGCCATCCACCCGTCAAATAGAGTAGCTTGCAATTGCAGGCGGAAGAATTCTGAATCGTGGGGGAAAAGGGTAGGATGGAGGTCGGCTTTGACTGCTGTCAGGTACACGCCGTCATCTTCTGCGCCTGGGTGGTAACCCATCACCGCAAATCCGAGAACGGTGAATATCAGGGTCGGCGGAAGAACAGCTAGGAATTTGTTACGCTTCAATCGGTTGAACTCCGTATACTCATGATAAACATGTCGTCAGTAGTCATAAAACCATCCTATATGCCGGTGGATACCGGAGCCAACCTTGACGCGGCTGAGTTGCCACGGGGCAATGCCCAACTTGCAAAACTCGCGCTCGTGATCCCAACCCTTCGTGAAGCTGAAAACATCTGCAATGTTCTGCGTCAGGTCCGGTCTGTTCTAGATCCGGTTGGTGTTCCTTACGAAATTCTGGTCGTCGACGACGACAGTTGCGACGGCACCGTCGAGGCCGTCTCAGCCCTCGCCGTGGAAGATCCGCGCGTTCGCCTGTTGGTGCGAAAGGGTGAGAGGGGATTATCCGGCGCTATCCTGCACGGCTGGCAGCGAACAGACGCCGCAGTCCTTGGTGTGATGGATGCCGATCTCCAACACCCGCCCGAACTTCTGCCAGAGTTGCTGGCTGCTATCTTAGACGATCGCGACATTGTAATTGGTAGCCGCTACACTCCCGGCGGGGAACTCGGCCAATGGAATCCAGCCCGCAAGTTCCTTTCCGCCGCCGCCGTCTGGGTCACCTGGCCGTTACAGAGGTCGCGTGTCCGGGCCAAAGATCCAATGTCGGGTTTTTTTATGGTGCGCCGCCGTTGCCTCGACCAGATCCGATTCCAACGTTCGGGTTTCAAACTCCTCCTTGAAATTCTGGTACGTGGTCGCATTCAATCGATTGAAGAGATTCCATTCGAGTTCGGCCGCAGGTATCGTGGTGCAAGCAAAGCCAATTTCAAGGTTGCAGTCGATTACGCAAAGCTTCTGGCGAGACTTTACGCCGGGAAATACCGATTTCGAAGTCATTCCTAGCGCTTAACTTCACCCCATTTCGCCGTGGCGCTGCTCCCGGAAACAAGCCAGCACCGCGTTTTCCGTAAGCACACCCTCCACAGCCGTGGTTCGCGCCCGGTTGCGAATCAGTAGCGCTGGCCACCGCGCAAAGTGGCGCAGCGTCCCATCCAGAGGCATATCGGGATAGAGCAGCGGAAGCCGCTCCTCCGGCAGCAGATCGCCCACCGCCGTTTCCGGCGAGGCATTGGCGCCAAACTTCTCCAGTTCCGCGGCACCTAGCGAGTATCCGTTTCCATCCGGAAACTGAATTACCACTGCGCCCGAATCATGCGGGCTGGCTTCCGATTCGTTCAGCGCCTCGCGCAGCCGCAGACTGGCAGGCAGCACTGGAATCGGCATCGGCTCTTCCGAGAACTCGATGACCGTGTCTAAAGCATCTTCGATATGCAGCCGTTCTTCTGCACGTACCTCTTCCATCGACGGCAGATCCAGCCCATCCTGACGCGTAAACACCTCAAAGATCGGAACGGGATCGAATCTGCGTGCAATCAGGTAAGCCACAGTGTTCGCCAGAATGACCGGCGCCACAATCGAATAGTTCCCGCTCACCTCCAGCACCATGAAGACCGAGGTCAACGGCGCACGCAGAAAAGCGGCAAAAAGCACGCCCATCCCGGCCAGCGTGTACGATCCGATCGGTCCTGTCAGATGCGGCAGCCAGATCTGCTGAATACTTCCGATCGCCGTTCCCAGCATCGCCCCGATAAAAAGCGTCGGCGCGAACATGCCGCCCGGCGTTCCCGAAGAGAATCCCAGCGTCGTCGCCAGCATCTTCAACGCGGCCAGCGCCAGCAGCAGCTTCCACGGCAATCCTCCGCCAATCGCCTGGTTGATCGTCTCGTAGCCCACACCCATCACCTGCGGATACCCGAGAAATCCAATCAGCCCGATCAACATTCCCGCCAGCGGAGGCTGCACCAGCCGCGTCCAATGCGGCAGTGCCGCCAGCCTGGGCCTGAGTTGCCGCAGCGTCGCCGCAAACACGAGCGCCGCTAATCCTCCTGCAACCCCGAGAATGGCGTAAGCCAGCAGTTCGCGCGGGTCGCGCAGCTCCAGCTCTGGTATGCGAAACAGCGGCGCATCGCCGAAGTACCAGCGCGAAACCGCATCCCCGGAGATGGCCGCCAACACAATCGACCCCAGCACCGACGCATTCCAGTTGCCCACAACCTCCTCGATCACAAAGAGCAGCGCCGTGATCGGAGCATTGAAAGCTGCCGCCAGTCCCGCCGCCGCGCCCACTGGCGCAAACAGCCGCAGATTTTCAGGCGAAAGCCCAAATCTCCGGCTCACTGTCGACGAGATCGCCGCGCCAATCTGCAACGAAGGGTCTTCCGGTCCTAACGAATATCCACCCCCCAGCGCCAGCGCCGTGCAAATGAACTTGCCGAACATCGTCCGCAGCGAGATATACCCATCGTGGATATACATCGCTGCCTTTGTCTGGTTCAGCCCCGATCCACGCACAGAGGGAAAGACAAACTCGACCAGCAGCGCCACAATCAAGCCAATCGCCGCAGGCACGGCGATCAGGCGCCAGTCGCCTCGGTGGAGACTCTTGCCCATCAACGCAAGCCGAAGCCACTCGATGGAGATGCGGAAACAGACCACCAGTAATCCGGAGAGGATGCCGATAAAGATAGGAAGGACAAGAAAGAGCCGCTTCTCTCGGCTGGCTGGCTGTTTGAAGACTGGCCTCTCGACGATTTGCTCTTCGAGACTGGGCCGCTGGAAGTCAGGCAACCCAGGCGCCTGAGAACCGTCGGACGAGCTAGGCATCAATGCCGCCTCACCACTGGCAGCGTAATCACCGGAGTATTATCCACCGGCAATCCCAGAGCAGCGCGGTAACGAGTATAGGCACTGTAGTAGAGACCGGTGATGCCGAAAAGCGCCAGCGTGATCGCGACCAAAGTCCCGAGCGCAAAGGCATCCTTGACAGCTAACCTGCGCAAAGGATGATGTTTGCCAAGCGCGGCCGGGAAGCTCATATCCAATTTCATCGTTTCCAGTGTACCGCCCGTCAATCCCACCGCATACCAAAACCCGAACCGCCCAAGGAGCATTCCCATTCCAGTTGCGGGCGATTCATTTGGGGATCTCCGGGTGCCGGGTGTCCCATCCTTGACGCGCACTTTGCGGTAAGGGTGGGATTCACGAATTTCAACCCATCAAATCGATGGCATCAACATCCGCAACAGTAGAAACCCAGCCACCCCGGCAAAGAAAACCAGCGCCATCTTCACCCCCGGCTCGCGATTCACCTCCGGCACCAGATCCGTCGCCGCCACGTAAAGCGCCACACCCGCCGAAACCGGCAACCCATACCGCACCAGTTGCGGCACCAGTCCAATCACCAGCACCCCAACCAGCGTCGCCCCTGCCAGCGCCACGGCAGAATAGAGCGCCGTCCGCCGGCTGCTGCCGCTGGCCAGCATTACCGAAGCCATCGTGAATCCCTCAGGAGCCTTGTGCAGAAAGATCGCCATAAAAATCAGCCAGCCAAGCAGGCTGTTGATCGCAAATCCCGATCCGATGGCCACGCCATCAAACACAGAATGCACTGCCAGCCCACCCAGCACCGAGTAGCTGGTATGCGTCGAAACGAATTCGCCATGATGCGTCTCTTCGCCAAAGTGAAAATGCGCGACGATGGTGTGTTCCAGAAAGTGCAAAGCACAGTAGCCCGCCATCACCAGCACAGGTGCCAGCTTCGCATCCAGTTTCAAACTCTCCGGCAGCATTTCGAGCACGGATGTGGCCATCAGAAAGCCCGCGCCCAGCGCAACAAAATACCGCAGATAGCGCTGGACGCCTTTTGCTTTGACCAACACCAGACCGCCGGCAATATCCGCCAGCGCCGCAACCGTACCGAGAAATAAAGAAAGTTTAAGCATTTGTCAGAATACTATGACCAGCACAGCGGAAAGCTCACAGGCTCGATGTAAATTTAGAAGCGTCCGCAATTCAGGGAGGCTCAATGTTTGAGCGATACAACGAAAAGGCCCGCCGCGTCATCTTTTTTGCCCGATACGAAGCCAGCGAGTTTGGTAGTCCCTACATCGAGACCGAGCATTTGCTACTTGGCCTGCTTCGGGAAAACAAGGGCGTCTTCACTTTGATTCTCGGCCTCAATCTCAGCGAGGAAGAGATTCGTGCTGCAATCTCTGAACTCACCACGAAACGGCAAAAGATCGCAACCAGCATCGACCTGCCCCTCTCCGACGAGGCCCTGCGCATCCTGGCCTATAGCGCCGAAGAGGCTGAGCGTCTTCGCAACAAGCACATCGGTCCCGAGCACCTCCTGCTGGGAATTCTGCGCGAGGAAAAGTGTCTCGCTGCTCGCATCCTGCGGGATCGAGGCATCCAACTCAAGAAGGCGCGCTCACTGATCGAAACTGGTGAAAAGGAACTTGCAGCCACCCGCGCAAGCGACGCAGACGCGGTGGTTCAGGGATTAGCAACCGGCCATTCCATCGGAATTCAGATACTGGAGGCAGGCTCCTCAGACATCCAGCTCAGGCTTCCAGGGCGCTCCAGGGTTCCACGCATCGGAGAGTCGATTCGCATCCGTGATGGAGAAAACGCTCACCACTCCTACAGGATTCAAGATGTCGTGTGGGAACTGGAGCCGGACCATGGCAACCCCGGCGCCTCCTTCTTGAAAGAAGTGACGCTGAGGGTCGTGAAAGAGAACGCGGACTAACTGCACAAACTTCGCTGGACGTCCGAAGCATCCCTTGTTGCATCGGGGTGCCTCATCCTCCTTCGTGCGTTAAAGCAAAACCACAGTAGGTGTGTCTCGAAGCGACTAAGGCCAGGTGGATTTTTCCTCAAGAAAAATCCACTTTGAACGATGCCAAAGAGGGATACGATTACTGCGGTTTTGCTCTAATTCACCTTGAATACCTGCAATCCCGCCTCTTTTGCCAACTCTCCCTTTGTATGCACCACAAAAAATCGTCCAAACGATGGTACATAGATAGAAGTCTTTCCTCCCAAAGTATCGATATGCTGCACCACCCGGTACCGATTTGGGGCGTCCTGCGCCACCACATCCAACCCATCTTCGCTTGTGATGTAGATGCGATGGTGCGTCGCGTCATACGTCATATCATCGGAGACGTTGCCGATCTTCAGCGTCGCCACCACGCTACCATCGCGCGCATTCAGCACCACCAACTCACCGGGATTGCGATTGCCCACAAACACCCGTTGATCCAGCGTATCCATCGCCATCGCAGAGTCCACATGCAGCTCCGGCGAAGACCAAGTCTGCTCTACAGTCCTTGTCTTCAGGTCCACCACCGCCACCTGGTTTTTGTCGCGCATCGTCGCGTAGAGCTTCTGCGCCGCCTGGTCCATCACCAGCGTCTTGAGCGTCGAGGCTTCCACCCGTACGCGGCCCACCACTTTCTGCTGGTCTACCGAGATCATGCTGATATAGGAAAAGTCAGCTTTCGCCGCGCGACCCCCATTACCCACATAAAAAATCCGGGACACCGGATCATAGACCCCTGCATCCGGCCCGGGCTCCAACGCAACGCTGCCCATGAGATGAAGATCGTGCCCGTCGAGGAACAGACACGCCGCGCCACCGGCATCGAGCACCATCAATTGATTTTTGTCTTCGAGGAAAGCAATTTTGCGCGGCGATTTCACCACCCCGCGGACACTCTGGTAGTGTTCACCCGTCTTCAGGCCAAAGACCTCAATCGAGGCATAGACCTCAGACACCACATACAGCCGCTCATGACGAATATCCACCGCAAAGTGATCGAAGTCGCCACCCGTTACTTCCGGCAGCGGCGTGGATCGAATCTGAGTAAGAGGAGTCGAATCTTGAGCGCACAACCCATAAGGGGCGAAAGGGATCAAAGCGGCAAGCACCGCAACTACGATTTGTTTCATCTTTTCCTGCTGGAGTTAATTCCCGGATCGTTCTATCAAGGTTTAAGCCACGAATACTTCAGTTGCTCATACTCTGCTTCAGATATTAGACGTTCTTTAGACACGATTGGCCGCTGCACTCTCGGCGTATGCCACCAGCGCCACCACCGTAATCCCCAGCAGCAGCACCGTGCCCTCTACGTTCGTACTGCGCGCGTGCAGGACATTGAAGTCAATCCGCGCGGGGTTGTCTGCGGGAGCCGCGTCAATCACACCGCCTGCCGCAACGCGATCCCGCTCCATTGCCGGAATAATGCTGAATTGCGAATAAGCCGTCAGCCCAACCATCAGCAATACCAGCACCATCGGCGCTAATACCGAGCGCGACTTGAAAATACCCCAGGCGGGGGCCAACGCCAGCAACGCCAGCAGCACAATTCCGCAGACCAGTCCCATCCAGTGCATAATACGCAGCAGCGCGCCAACAATCTGACCAGCCGCATGCGTATCCGGCGCAAGCTGCCCAAATGTAATCGCCGCAATAGCAGGAAAAAAGATCTCCGCGCCTAGCCAGACGATCAGGGACAGCAAAATCAGCGTTCGAATCAGCGTCTTCATAACTCCAACCTAAGCAACCAATCAATGCGATTGAATCAATAGCGCATCGCCACAAATCAGGGTGGGGATCAGCGATAGCCGGCACAGCGCAACAGTCCCATCACTGCCGGCTCAAAGCATGACGCAGCACAATCTCCAACGCCGACTTAACTTCAGAATATTCTTCCAGAGAAAGCTTTCCGGCCACCTTCTCGCTCTCGATAGCAAACAGCTCCTCCTTCAGTGCATCCAGCAGCAGTTGGCTCTTCTTTTTTCCGCTCGGCGCGGCAAACGCCGCGATCTGCGGCTCAGCCGGCAATGGGGCAGCGCCCACCGGGGACGCTGGAACGGCAGCCACAGCCGGCTTGCGCAGCAGGAAAGCCGCCGCAGCCGCCAGCACCAGCGCCAGCCCGCCCAGAATCCAGTACTTGTACTTGCTCAATGGGTCCGGCGTGTCGATCGGATTCCCCAATCCACCCCCAGGCTTCCCACCAGGCCCACCCTGCGCCGCGGTGTCCTCACCCGCCTGCGGACCCGCTCCGCCACCAGCAGCACCACCGCCATCCGGTCCGCCCGCCTGCGAATCTCGCGGAAACGCGCCCGTACCTGAAACCGTAAATTCCAATGCCTGACCCGGCTTTACACCCCGCGCCAGAAAGGTCTGAGCGCTCACATTGTCCGGAACCGTCTGATAGCTCGTGCCCGCGCCGGGCTCGAACTTCATGCTCTTCGGCACCATGATCGCCAGATTATCGGTCGCCTGCATCAGCTTCGGCGTGAACTTGTAGCTGCCCGAATACGGCACGTGGTACGTCAACTGAAAGCGCGTTCCGTTCTCGCCCTCATTCGGCCGAATCGGAAACGAAAACGCATAGTGTCCCTTCGGACTGACGGGATCGGGAGTCGCCGCCAGCGGCATGTTGCTTGGACCAACGGTCGCCGCGCCCTCCAGCGTCGCATCCGGCGGAATCACAACTTCATACGTGTGCTCGCTCGACTCCGTCCGGGGCGGGGAAGAGACGTTCTTGACGAAGTAGTTCTCCGTAATCTTTAACTGCCCGTTGTCAGCTTCAATCCGCAGCACATCGGCTTCCGTCGAGACGCCCCCTACCTTCGCCGCCACGTCATACACGGTGATAACGGCGTTGACCGCTCCTGGCGGCATGTTCTTGAAATACGCGCCCTTCTGATGTTCCACCTTGATCAGAAAAGGCGCATCAGAAGAAGGCGTCGTGAGCTTGAATTGTCCACTCGCGTCTGTCTTCGTGCTGCTCAACTCTTCCAGCCCGGCGGAGAGACTCAGCAGTGAAACCTTGTCTCCACCAGCAGGCTTGTTCGTTGTCATGTTCGTAACGGTACCGGTAATCGTCCCCGCAAATGCAAGGGAACCAGCAGCCAGCATCGCGAGCGCAGAGACCCGCAGACAAAAGAAAGTCTTTGAATTCAAAACAGAACCTTTCCACAAGCAAGAAATCGGCGGGCTCACCAGACGCCGCGGCCGGCTATTCCCTAATGCCTAACCCCTGTTGCATGTGCCTGAAGCGAATCCATCTCCGCCAGCACCGTCGCCGCTTCCTTCTCAAGAATCCCGCGCTGGACCGTGTAATCCTCCAGCGGATATTTGCCCGCCTGATACTCAAAATTGAGGTCGCGCAGATTCGCGTAGATCTGTTCCTTCAACTCTTCCAGAAAATCCAGCCGTGTTTTCTGCCGTTGCACCGCCGCATTCTTCTCCGGCCAGAAGGTAAAGAGAAACAGCAGCAACGCCAATACCGCGCCGCCAATCATCCCGTCCGTACTCGACATATCGAACCCTCGCTCGCGCTCTTGAATTCTGTCTTAAACCAAATCTTCGGGCGCTCCATCCTTGGCGCGTCTTTTGCCCAAAGGGTGGGGTACGCAGATGCTTTAATCCGTCTCCGTTTCCCTGCGAATCCGGTCCCGCATTTCGGCTCCAATACCCGGCGGTCGAGCCTTGCCATCTGCCCCAACATGCACGAGCTGGGCCTGATTCTTCGCCCAGTTCCGCACCAGCAGAATCGTTCCCACCAGGGCAACGGCTGCAACCAGAAACGGCATGATCCAGGCCACCAGATCAAACCCCTGAGTCGTCGGAGCAGCCAGCACCGTCGCCCCGTATTTCTGCACAAAACTCTGCAGGATCAGGCTGTCGTTCATGCCCGTGGCGAGGCCCGCGGTCAACTCATCCCGCATTCCACCCGAAACCGTGCAGCCCACATGGTTACACTCCAGCAGCACCTGGCCGCACCCGCAGGTGCACATCATCTTGTGGCCAAGATCGTTAAACCGAGCCTGCGGATCAGTCGCCCCCACAGAAAAACAAACCACGCAAGCGACCAGCAGGGCCTGAGCCACACGAGCCAACGGTCCCGAAAATTTGGGCCGGATATTGGAGAATCTGGAAATCTGGGTGCCCCATCCTTTGGGCGATTTTGCACAAAGGATGGGGTCCAACACACGCCCGTTAAGAAACCGCATCAATCTCCGCCCCCAGTCACTCCCACAGCAGCCTGCATCGGCCCAGGCTGCGGCACCGGTACAGCCACCGCAGCCCGCGACGGGCTGAGACTCGGCACCAGCGCCACCAGCGTTCCAAGCACCACCACAACCAGCCCCACCCAGATCCACATCACAAGAGGATTGAGGAAGGCCTTGATAATCGGCAACCCGGTCGTCGAATCCCGTCCCTCATACACCACATATAAATCCCACTGCATCGTCGAGTGGTTGGCCACCATCGTCTGCGGCTGCCCGTTCACCGCGTAAACGCGCTTCTCGGGAGCCATCGACTGGGCCAGCACCTTCTTGCCGTTCTGATAAACATCCAGCAGCGAAAATTCCGAGTCGTAATTCGCGTTCGACTCCTGCGTATTGCCGAGGTTCACCAGCGTATACGGCCCAATCTCCATCTTGTCGCCCGGCCCCATTGGCTTTTCCGCGCTGCGATTGAAGGCATAACCGGCAAATCCGATAAAGATGATCACCACGCCAAAGTGCACCAGGTATCCGCCATACCGCCGAGTGCTCCTCCGAACCAGCAGAATCGTCGACGACAGATAATCCTTGCCCGTCTGCCGCCGTACCACCGCCGCCCCGCGCAGAAACTCCGAAGCAACCGCCGTAGCCACAGCCGCCGCCAGCGAAAACGTCATCAGCGAATAAAAAACGCCCTCATCCGCCCACGGCTTCAACCCCACCGCGATGCAGGCGATCGCCGTCACCCCAAACGCAACCCCGGGCAGAATAAAATTCCGCCGCAGGCTCTTGAACGACGATGCCCGCCACGCCAAGAGCGGCCCAACGCCTGTCAGCAGCAGCAGAAACACGCCGATCGGTATTGCAATGTGGCTGTAATACGCGCCCGAGAGCGTCGTTTTCGTCCCCTCCACATACTCCGAGAGCACCGGAAACAGTGTCCCCCAAAGAATCGTGAAGCAGGCCGCCAGCAGCACCAGATTATTGAAGAGAAAACTCGACTCCCGGCTCACCAGCGACTCGACGCGATGCTCCGACTTCAGATGATCCTTCTGCAAAACAAAGGTGAATATGCAGACGACAGCGATCAGCACCAGGAACGCCACAAACCAGTTCCCGATCGACGACTGAGCAAAGGCATGAACCGAACTCACCAGCCCCGCGCGCGTCAGCAGCGTCCCAAGAATCGACAGCATGAAAGTCGAGAAGATCAGCCAGACATTCCAGCTTTTCATCATGCCGCGCTTCTCCTGCATCATCACCGAATGCAGAAAAGCCGTGCCCGTCAGCCACGGCATCAGCGAAGCATTTTCCACCGGGTCCCAACCCCAGTACCCGCCCCAGCCCAGCACCGCATATGCCCAGTGCATACCAAGGAAGATCCCGATGGTCAGAAACATCCAGGTAAACATCGTCCAGCGCCGCGTGATGTGAATCCACTTCTCACCCGGATACCGCATCATCAGCGCGCCCAGTGCAAACGCAAACGGCACCGTGAATCCCACATATCCCAGGTACAGCATCGGCGGATGAATCACCATCTCCGGATACTGCAGCAGGGGATTGAGGCCATTCCCATCCGCCGGCGCAACCCCGCCCCGCACCAGCGAAAACGGCGGCGCGGCAAAGTTCAGCAACAGCAGAAAGAAGACCTGCACCCCGGCCAGAATCGTTCCGGCATAGGCATGAAGCTTCACGTCGCTCTTATGCGTCAGTCGCAGCACAAACCCATACGCCGCCAGCAACCATGCCCACAGCAGCAGCGAACCCTCCTGCCCGCTCCAAAGCGCGGCGAACTTATACGGCGCGGGCAGTGCGATATTCGAGTGCTCGACAATATATTCGATAGAAAAATCGTTGTGGAAGACCGACCAGCTCAGCGCAAAGGCCGCAGCCGTAACCGCCGCAAATCCGGCAATCCCCGCCCGCCGCGCCGTCTCAGCCAGCCTCTCCGGCGAAACCCTCGCCAGCCCGCCGACAGCCAGGAGACGCAGCGCAATTCCGCCGGCAAACAGGTTATAAGCCGCCAGCGCTAGTCCAATCAGAAGAGCAAAACTACCAAATGCCGCCATAAGCTTTTCGCCACTCCGCCCTATTTGTCACAATCGATTGTCGCACCAGCCGCCACACGCTACCAAGCGCCTCGTAAAGCCAGTCTCATCCTATGGAAAGCAATTGTTACGAAACTCAACCAAAGGTTTGAGGAGACGGAATGCGGTGTCGTAATGCGGAGTCGTAGGACACCTCGCTTCCGACCCCTGAAGCGAACTGGACGCGAACAAATTCCGGATCAAAGATCCGCGCCGCTCATCTCACAGAGGGCGGAAGGCGATGCCAGGAATAATGCATAACCTCATTCGCCGAACTTAGAGATGAGACAGCCTAGAAGCCGAGAGGAAAGCACGAATGAACGACACACCAGGCAACTTTCTCGAAGGCAAAGTAAACCGGATATTGGTTCCCGTAAATTTCTCGCCCAAGACATCCCTGGTCTTGGAACATGCGATCGCGGTAGCGCATGTCTACGGCGCATCCCTCCTGCTCATGCACGTCCTCAACGCGACAGCCTTCGTGGCAAACAGCGTCCCTGGAGCGACGCTCGAAATTCTCCAGCGCAGCGAATCGGCCCTCGAAGAACTCGCCGAGTCCGTCAGAATGCAGCACATCGATTGCCAGATACTGATGCGCAAGGGTGACCTCGACACCCAGATCGAGCAGGTTATCGCCGAATACCGGGTCGACATACTCGTTCTCGGAACGCAAGCCGCATCAAACTTCGGCGGATTCGCGCTTGCTTCGACCGCCGAACGCATTCTGCGCAAAACCATGATCCCTGTGCTGACTGTCGCCGACTGCCGCCCAGTCCGCAAATGGGTTGGCGAAGGTCATTTCCACGTCTTCGGCGTCACAGACCTCAGCCCCGAATCCATTCGGAACTTCGAATACGCCCGCGCCCTTCGACGTCGCTTGCCCGTCGAATACACCCTCGCGCATGTATTGCCGAAACACGCAACCCCGGAGCGAATCGAAGCCGCTACGGAGCAACTCCATGCGGTGGTGCAGTTCGCCGATACCAAAGTGGAAGTTCTGGAGGGTGCAATAGGCCCAACTATCTGCCAGGCCTCAGCCAGAGCTGGAGCAGATCTCATCATCACCAGCGTCAGGAAGCACTCCGTCCTGCGTGAGATCCTCCTCGGCCACACCCTGTTGGAGATTCTTTACGGAGCCAGCTGCCCGGTCCTGACCATCCGCATGGAATGAACTGTGACGTAAGTAAATAGACGTAAATGTCAATAAAAATTGCGCCGGAAACCGGCGCATATGACGGACATTTTTCACTCTGTCTTTCTATCAGGACTCTCTAGCCGAAGCTGTTCTGCGACCGCAAAACCCGTTACACGGAAGGCAGTTTCTCAAGCCGTTCGCTTCTGCCGGGAAACCACTAGCCCCCGCGCCAGCGACCTCAGCTCATCCGGTGACGTCGTCTGCGAAACCAGGACATCCGGAATCCCCTGATACTCCTGCTCCGCATTCGGCACGGCACTAAGAACCAGCACGGGGACCGCCGGCATCCTGCTGCGAAACTCCGCCACAAACTCTGGCCCTGAAATCCCTTTCATCGCATGTCCGGTAATCACCAGCGCCAGCCCCTGCGCAAACTCCGGCGACTCCACCAGGCACAGCGCCTCAGACGCATCCAGCGCTCGCACCACATCCGGTGCGCTACCCTCCAATAACGATTTCCTCATTGAGGCCCGAAGTGGATTGTCGTCCACTAGCAAAATCTTCTCCATAATCACCCGTGGCCGGATGAATGTTACCATCTAGCTTTTCCCCCGGTATTTACCAACTAGCCACATAGATGTGCTAAAGTGCGCAGAGGTTGCCTGAAAATACTGGAAGTTAATCGGTTTTGCCATCCCTAACCGAACAAGAACTCCTTCGCCCGCAGCTCCTTGATGGTGTCCCGCAACTTCGCCGCCTTCTCAAACTCAAATTTCTTGGCCGCCTCCCGCATCTGCGCCTCCATCCCCTCCAGGTACTTATCCAGCTCAGCCTGCGAGGCAAACTCCGGCATTCCCTCCGCCGCTTCCTCCAGTGGATCGCCATATTCCGCCTTCAAAATCGCCGCCAGAGAATTCTCCAGCTTGCTCAAAATCGACTGCGGCGTAATCCCATGCTCCAGGTTGTAAGCTCTTTGAATCTCACGTCTTCGGTCCGTCTCGTCAATCGCCCGGCGCATCGAATCCGTCATCCTGTCGGCATACAAAATCGCCCGACCCTCGACATTTCTCGCCGCGCGCCCAATCGTCTGAATCAGCGCCCCCGTCGACCGCAAAAAACCTTCCTTGTCCGCATCCAGAATCGCGACGAGCGAAACCTCCGGCAGATCCAACCCCTCCCGCAGCAGATTGATCCCGATCAGCACGTCATACTCACCTTTGCGCAGCCCCGCCAGAATCTTGATCCGCTCCAGCGTCTCAATCTCCGAGTGCATATACCGGCAGCGCACGCCGACCTCGGTGTAATACCCCGCCAGGTCTTCGGACATACGTTTGGTCAGCGTCGTCACCAGCACCCGTTCATTGCGCTTCGCCCGGTCGCGAATCTCCCCCAGCAAGTCGTCAATCTGCCCCTTCACCGGACGAATCTCAACCTCCGGATCAATCAGCCCCGTCGGCCGAATGACCTGCTCCACCACCACCCCGGCCGCCTTGGTCAGCTCATACGGCCCCGGAGTCGCCGAAACATAAATCGTCTGGTTGATCCGGTTTTCAAACTCGTCAAATTTCAGCGGCCTGTTATCCCTTGCCGAAGGCAGCCGAAACCCATAATCCACCAGATTCTGCTTCCGGCTCTGGTCGCCAAACCACATCCCGTGCACCTGCGGGATCGTTACATGCGACTCATCGACGAATAATAGAAAGTCCCTCGGAAAGTAATCCAGCAGCGTCGGCGGAGGCTCACCCGGCAGCCGTCCGCTGAAGTGCCGCGAGTAATTCTCAATCCCATGACAGTAACCCATCGACTTAATCATCTCCAGGTCAAACCGCACCCGCTGATGAATGCGCTGCGCCTCCACCATTCGCCCCTGCTTCTCTAACTCAGCCTCCCAATCCGCCAGCTCGGCCACAATGGTTTCGATAGCCTGCGCCTTGCGCTCCGGCTGCACTACATAGTGGCTCTTGGGATAAATCGGCAGCCTCGCATACTTCTGTTTCACTGTCCCAAACAACGGATCGATCTGGGACAAAGACTCAATCTCGTCCCCAAACAACTCAATCCGGTAAGCATTCTCGTCATAAGTAGGGAAGACCTCGATCACATCCCCGCGCACCCGGAATGTTCCGCGCCGGAAGTCGTGATCGTTCCGCTCATACAGAATCTCCACCAGCCGCCGCAAGATATCCTTGCGGTGAATTCGCTGCCCCTTTTCCAGCAACAACAACATCCCGTAGTAAGCCTCCGGCGAACCAAGACCATAGATACAGCTCACCGAACTGACAATGATCGCATCCCGCCGCTCAAACAAGCTTCGCGTAGCCGATAGCCTAAGCTTGTCCAACTCCTCATTGATCGTAGCTTCCTTCTCGATATATAAGTCCCCGGCGGGAATATAAGCCTCCGGCTGATAATAGTCGTAATAACTGACAAAGTACTCGACCGCGTTCGAGGGGAAGAACTGCTTGAACTCGTTATAAAGCTGCGCCGCCAACGTCTTGTTATGTGCCAGAATGAGCGCAGGCCGATTCAACTCCTCGATCACCTTGGCCATGGTAAAAGTCTTACCCGACCCGGTAACCCCCAGCAAAACCTGGTGCTGCTCCCCGGCAGCCAACCCCGACACCAGTTCCGAGATAGCCTTAGGCTGATCCCCCTTAGGCTGATAAGGCGTAACGAGTTGAAAGTCCATAGCAATCAGTATACAAGAAAGGCGAAAATAAGGCGAAATATCGTCCGCAATATATTGGAGATTTGCCCATCGACTACAATCGCAAAGCGAGGTCTAGGAATAGAATCAATCTGATATCTTCAAGCACAACAAGAATATG
This sequence comes from Acidicapsa acidisoli, assembly GCF_025685625.1. Classification (NCBI taxonomy): domain Bacteria; kingdom Pseudomonadati; phylum Acidobacteriota; class Terriglobia; order Terriglobales; family Acidobacteriaceae; genus Acidicapsa; species Acidicapsa acidisoli. The sequence goes on along the minus strand of NZ_JAGSYI010000002.1, from coordinate 643,842 downwards.
GGGGTTAGATGAAACTTACGAGTGTCCGAGTAGAGAACTTCAAGAGCATCCTCGACTCCAACGAGGTGGCCATCCAAAGCGATGTCACTTGCATAGTAGGGAAGAACGAATCAGGAAAGAGCGCGTTTCTGAATGCGCTCTACAGGCTCAGGCCAGTGAACGCGAGCGCGAAATTTGAGGTCAAGAAGCAATATCCAGCATGGCTCGACAAAAGACATCGCCGAGAGGGAAAAGTTCTCGACGAAGCAGAGCCAATTCACGCGGAGTTTCTACTGTCGGAAAGCGAAACAAAATCGATAGCATTCAAATATGGTCAAGGGACTCTAAAATCCACGTCAATCGTTGTGTCCAAATCCTATAATGCGTCTGTTTTATATTCATTCGAATGGCGGGTGGCCCAGATCTCAATAAGTAACAATCGAGGGTGCCCCAGGTCTCGCCTCTGAGACCTGGGCTTCTCAAAGCCCCCACTCGGCCATGCGCAAGCGACAAAACCCGGCTTCTTTCGAGCCCTCCGACTCAGCACGCTCCGATAATCTCGACCAACCCAAAGCGCCAAAGGCGCATCGCTATCCCAGCCCAGAGCAACGCCCTGGGTAACAAGACCAGCTAATGCGCTCCAGGGTTGAAAGCTAACTAAATTTGATAGCTATTTCGAATTCAAAGATCTCAGCAGGTCTTTAATCGCGCTGTCGACAGTTTCAACAAACGCTCCGAAAATGATTCCTGTGCACATCCCTAGCAAACATCCAAGTATCGTTCCTCCAATCGCGCTTATATCTCGCGAAGGATCAGAAAGAGCAAATCCGATGGCTCCGCCGAACACCGCGCATAGAAGCGCACCGCCTGTTGCGGCACAAAGAGCGCTTTCGTCTCTTGGGTAACGCCTTCTCAACAGAACCCACGCAGCACCTCTTCCAATCCATTGGAGACTCTGGTCGGCAAGGCCCCAAAAACCAAGTGAAAATGCTTCCATTTAAGTCCTTTCTGCTTTTGCGGGCACAAGCCAATTGCGCGAGACGGGGTCGCACCCGAGTACTTGAGTCGCTTTCATCGCTCGCCTCCTCGGCAAAATCGAGAAGCCTGCTCACATCAAAGATTAAGCTCCGGTTGCGGGATTCGCTATGACTTATGTCAGAGCGCCGCGTCTTCCTCCGGGCTACCTTTAAGTCCGGTCCATAGCCCAAAAGGTGAACATAAGGCGAATTCGGCCTATAAAACCCTTAAATTACGCGAAATGATCCGAATGAGATGATCGCAAAATCCTCATAAGCGCAAGATGGCCGAGATCGGCGCAATAATAATTTTCTTTCGATTGCGCAAGGGGCTAATTACAATAATTGATTAGTGCGGTGAGTGAAGCACGGCTGTGTAGATTAGGATCCGCCTCCCCTGCGGTCGTTGCAGCTAGTAGTCCTCACCATGCCTACCGGTTCCAGGATTTTTTGCTCCTGAGCCGGGGCACGTACAATTCGACTATCATTCCAGGTTATCTTGCACTCAAGCAGTAATGCAGTTGAACAGCCACAGGTGTCCAGTAGTCAAATGCACTTGTCGGTGTCCGTTCGTATCTGAAAGTTTGAGAAAAACGCTCTTATGAACGCCACGCCTGAAGATAATCGCAATGTCTTGGACATCGATACTGGAACTTCGAGTATCACGAAGATGCGCGAAATCGCATTCGCTTTGCGCTGGAAGGAGGCAAGGTGGCGTTCAGGCAAAGGCCAGGTGGGTGGGCCAATCACGCCTCTCCATGTTGTGGCCATGGACGACGGCAGCCGCATCCCTTTCTATGGCGTAAATTCCTTAAACCCGAGCTCTACAGACTTTCTTCGTCTGGCGGAGATGCTTGGCCCAGACCAGCCATTCTTTAGCATCCACCCACCTTCCTCCGAACGAAATGCCGAACGCGGCAGTTCGGTTCAGGAGCTCGCAAAATATTATGTCGATGCGCTTCAAAAATTTCAGCCGGCAGGCCCGCTCGCTCTGTCTGGTTGGTCCGTGGGTGCGGTCATTGCTCTTGAAATGGCGCAACAATTGAAGAACGTCCATGACAGGGAAGTTGCCCTGCTGATCGCAATCGATTTTGGACCGCTCAATACCCCAGCCGACAAAAGACCCTTCGGTATCTTCGAAAAGTGTGCGCGCTTTTATTTCCAGAATAGAAATTTCGCCGAGTGGGCCTATGAAGAAGTCAAGCGGAATCCATCTCTTCTGTCGGCCGTAAAGGTCATTTGGAATAAAGCAAATGAATCCATTACAAGGGTACAGGAAAGACGCAGGGAAGCAGCCGGTCTTATTCAGCGCCATCCGGCAGAGAGTCGATTGTCCTTTTTTAACCATATCCCCCGGGACGCACAGGAATATGCAAAAGCTCTGCATACCGCAGTTGAGGAATATGTACCGAAGAAATACTCCGGTCCCATGCTGGTCTACGTGTCAACGGCCCAGCCGCTGCGGCTTGAAACCAGAGTGGAAGAAAAGTGGAGAGACATCGCCGACTCAGTAAGTGTTTGCGTAGTAGAAGGAACGCATGTGACCATCTTCGAAGAGAAGGATGGCCGCCCGCTCGCCAAGCATCTACGGGGTGAACTGGACAAACTTTCCTTGTCTACGTCTGGAGCTGCTGTTTATCCGGAAAGTCGTACCGCGAACTCCCCGGAACAATATGTAAAGGACGTGATGAACCTGAACACATTCGATCCCACAGACTCCACGCGCCGCGAAACGTCTTGATACAGGGGATCACCGACATCCCCATTTGCTGCAACGAGGCGCAAACATCCCAATAAGCAGGCGTCTCCATACACCTGAAAACAAACCAATCGCAACAACTCTTCGAGCCAAGTCTGCTCCATTCACCAACAGTGCTCTGCGTGGAACAGTTTCCCGCCGTCAACCGATCTCCATATGAAAGTTGAACGCATAGTGGCCGATCACCATCGTGAAGTTCCATTTCGTCCCCTGCTGGAGCACGTTGGGCCGAAACTGCGCGTACTGCTGCTCGAACCAGAAAGCAACGTTCTCACCATCTTGCCGGGAGAGATGCCCTTTCTGTCCAAACGGGCCGGGTGTATTCGGACCTTGGTTCACCCCGCAGTTGAAGTAATTGGACGTGCCTCGCATATTCCAGGCCCCGTTCCCGCAATAAGTCGTAATCGTCGGCCCCCATTGTCCCGCCTGCAAAGGGGGCGGGTTACCCATCTGCGTGAACAACTCGATGATCGCGCCAATCACCGTATTGATGTCGCTTTCGAACATGGAAATCGAACCCCCATAAGAAGCAGGAGAAGTGTAGCATCGGTCCAACCACGTGACGGGGCAATCTTTCGTGAAGAATCGCCAGCTCGATCAACTCAACTCAAGTGCACTGACCCACCACGAAGAGCCTCTACGAATCAACCGTCGCGGAACGGCACAGGTTCATCGCCCTGCTTGACCGCTTCTGCAAAGGTGGCCTGGCAGCTTGCACGAAGAATCCTCACTGCTTCATTGGAAAACTAACCGCCGAAAAGCGGGGCAAAGGAATGTACAACATCTCGACCACCACTTACAACAGCTCAGTGCTTAGACGACACGGCAACCTTACTATGTCTCGTTTCAAGACACATCAAGCGAATTCGAAAGCTATTTTCCTTTTTAAATGGCTCAAAAACTTGAGCATAATAGCAGACATAAATGTCGTAAGTATTGCTCCAGGCGCAAGGAAGCTAGCGATGGTTACCCAGAGTTACTAGAATTATCTCTATTTATAAGCTGGCTATTGACAGCAACCGTGCTACTCTCGCCTAAGTTATGGATAACTCAATTCAAAATACATCCAAGCCCGGAGCGTCCGCGAGTCCCTCATTCGACTCTGCTCACTCGCTTCCCACCTCCGCTGGAAAAGGCGAGGCGTGCTGCATAGACCGCTGCCCAATCTGCGGCAATTTCCTCTGCGGTGTCTACTACCGCGTCAGCGGTCAAGTGGCGTGCGCCCTGTGCGCTATTCTGGCCCGCGCTCGCCGTTCAAACGAAAACCGGTCACCCTTCGACCGTTTTTTGAGTTTCGACCGATTTTTGAATATCCTCGCCTCCAGGTCGCGCAATCTCAATCGATTGGACGGCCCCTACAAGGTATAGCAGCGAGCCGGAAGTCACGCACAGATGACGCCGCGCCAGGACGCTGTTCACAGCGCCAAAAATGCCTGCGTCACCCTACACATTAAGCAAGAGCCCGCACAGGCTGCCAACACTGGACCCTTGATTACTAGCCATTACTAAAAATCGCGAAATTAATAGCGCGCATTCCTGCGAATTCGTGTAATCTCGCGTCATCCATGCCAGAATCCCTCCAAACTACGCAGGAATTGGCTGCGACGTCCCTGCGCCGTGAGACGAATGCCTTCCTGCCGCAGTTCTCCTCGGCAGAGTACGGAAAGAAGGCTAAACTGCGCTGCGGCCAATGCAGCCATTTCATCTTCAGTGAGTTTTACCGGGTAAATGGCCAAAAGATCTGTTCGACCTGCGCCGATCAGATTCATGCAGGCATCTCGACGCCGAGCCACGGCTCCCTGTTTGGCGCGCTTCTCTTCGGCATCGTCGGCGCAAGCGCAGGCTGCGCTATTTATGCCGCTCTTAACTCCGATATGGGCTGGACCGTCGGCTATCTGGCTCTTTTTGTCGGCTGGATCGTAGGCAAGACCGTCATGGCTGGAGCGAGAAGCGTTGGTGGATTTCGCGTCCAGGTCGTTGCCGCCGCGCTCACGTATCTCGCCGTTGCCCTCAAGGCACTCCCGGCATTTCTCTACGGCACTTACAATAACCTCGATTCCTTAACCAGATTCACCTCCCAGTGGAGTGCGCTGCTCACGGATCTCGTACTCACCGGCCTTGCCTCACCTTTCCGGGGCCTCGCAAACAACACAGTCAATGCCGGCATCGGCCTGATCGTCCTCCTGTTCAGCGTGACTATCGCGTGGCAACTAACGCGTCTCAGGCCCCTGGTCGTGTCCGGACCTTTCAGCCTGAAATAGTGCAAAGCCAGCCTCCACGGCACAATTAAATAACTCCAACATAATCCAGCAATCGCAAAATATATAACCCATGACATAGATGTCGTATGTTCTATTGTGAAACTGAGTTTCCTGCAATGTTACCGTAAATTACCAAAGACTCACCGATGGAGTAGTAGCTTGTGTGTGAATCAATGCTACTCTCCTGAGTTATGTATAGCTTAGAACAAAACACCTCTAACTTGGACTCGTTACCCGCGAGTCACACTTCCCACCCGGATTTTCCGCGGTTTCAAGGAGCCGAGTTAGCAGAGTTATCTCGTACCGAGCTTTGCCGCAACTGCAATAACTTGATCTCGTTCGAATACTTTCGTATCAACGGCCAGATGGTCTGCCCCTCCTGTGCCGTGCAGGCGCGCACCGGGCGATCTTCCGATAGTCAGGTTGCCTATGCCCTGGCTCTGTTCTTCGGCATCGGAGGAGCGATTGTGGGTTCCATCCTCTATGCCGGATTCACGATCGCCACGCATAGCACGCTTGGTTATCTTGCACTTGTTGTCGCCTGGATCGTTGGCATGTCCATGAAATACGGCTCCAATGGCCTGGGTGGAGGCCGATACCAATTTGCGGCTGTCGTGCTGACTTATTCGGCAATTTCCCTCGCCGCGATTCCAGTGAACCTGTATGAGGCGTTTTCCCAGTCAGGTTCCTCGACCAACTGGGCTGGTCTGCTGAATCAGGTCCCGATTTGGGGCGTTGCTTCTCCTTTCCTTGGTCTGGGAACAAATTTCGTTGCCGCCGGAATCCGCATGGCGATGCTCTTCCTGGGCCTTTGCGTCGCATGGAAGATGACCCGTCCGAAGCCGCTCAGTGTAGACGGTCCGTATTGGGTGGCAGCTCCGTGACCATCAAACTCTGGCTCAACCAGTTATGATCGATTAGAAAGCATCGTGTAACTTTGTCGATCATTCCTCATTCAGCTATCGCCAATTGTCCCAACTGCGGCTCCGACCTGCCACTCGGGGCGCTCTCCTGTCCTCAGTGCCAGGCGCTCATCTATAGTCGCGAACTGGATTCGTTGGCGCAGGAAGCCCGCGCTCACGAATCGAACGGCGAATTCTCGCAGGCAAGAGAGGTATGGAACCGGTCCCTGTCGTTGCTGCCTCCCGGCTCAAAACAAGCCGAATGGGTCCGCGAACGGATGCGAGCGTTGGAGACCACGCAACCCGCCCCACAGTCCGCGCCAGCCAAAGGCCAGGCCACGCAGGGATGGGTTAAGAAGCTGGGTCCGCTTGGTCCATTCGCCCTGTTGTTGCTCAAGTTCAAGACGCTCTTCCTCTTTCTTTTCAAGCTGAAATTCCTGTTCAGCTTCCTCTTCTTCATCGCTCTCTACGTAAGTATCTTCGGCTGGCGCTACGGCCTCGGAATCTCGGTCTGCATCCTGATTCATGAGATGGGTCACTTCGTTGACATCAAGCGCCGCGGGTTGCCCGCTGAAATGCCCGTCTTTCTCCCCGGCTTCGGAGCTTACGTCCGCTGGACCAGCCTCGGCGTCACCCGCCGCCAGATCGCCCAGATCTCCCTCGCCGGCCCGCTCGCAGGCTGGATCGCCGCCGCTGTCTGCTTTCTCATTTACGCGCAGACCGGCGACCCGCTCTGGGCTGCTCTGGCCCGCACCGGAGCTGTCCTGAACGTCCTCAATCTTATCCCCATCTGGGTCCTCGATGGCGGTCAGGCAGCGAGCGTTCTCGGCGTCGTCGAGCGAGCAGCATTGCTCGCAACCGCGCTCGGGCTCTGGTACTACACCGGCGAAGGCATTTTCTTCTTCGTCGCGGCGGGTACAACCTGGCGTCTCTTCACGAAGGACAAGCCTCAGCAATCAGACTGGAGCACCTGGACCTACTACGCGGCTTTGCTGGTCGCCCTTGCCGTCATTCTCCACGCCGCTCCCAACACCCTCGCCAACCAGGGACTTCCCGCCAGATAGCATCCATTCGCGCATCTCAGGATAGAATTGCTCCCATCCTCGTCGGAATGCCTCCAAAGGAGCTATCATGCGCCGCATTCTCCTGGCCTTGCTTCTCGCCGTTGCCGCCGTTCCAGCATTCGCCCAGGGCGCGCCTCCGCAGGCCGCCGCCAATGCGCCCTACACCATCGAGTACTACTACAAGGTGCAATGGGGTCATCAGCAGGAGTTCCTTTCGCTCTTCCTCAAGAACCACTATCCGCTCCTCAAAAAAATCGTAGAAACCGGCCGCATGTCCTCCGTCAAGATCGAGTCCCCCGCATACCACACCACCGAAGATGGCCGCTGGGATTATCGCGTCACAATCACCTTTCCGAACTCCACCATCGCAACGACTGCGAATCCGCAGGAAGAAGTGCTTATCAAGCAGCTTTATCCCGATCAGGAGGCCTACAAGCGCGAGGAGCAGCGACGCTTTGAAATTCTGGTATCCCACTGGGACCTGCCCGTCACGGATATAACTCCGTCCAAGTAGCTCGTGTCTTCCTCGCTTTAGCGGTCATGGCTGTTCGTGTATCATGACGCGGGTATCATGAAGTGTCGCTTATACCAGGAGTCACCCCGAATGACGGAAATAGAGATATCAAAGCAGGCGCGCGCCGATGCCATTGCTTCGCTTCGGCGTTACTTTGAGGAGAATATGACGGAACCCCTTGGCGAACTTCCCGCAGGCCTGTTGCTCAACTTCTTCCTCGAAGAGATCGGACCCACCATCTACAACCAGGCAATCTCCGACGCGCAGACGCGCATGCAGCAGCGCGTTTCCGATCTGAACGGGGAACTCTACGCCGATGAGTTCCAGCACTGGATCAAAGTCGACGCCAGGCGAAGAAGCCGAAGATAGCAGGACAGGGAAGTCCCAAGGTAGTCAATGACCAATCACGAATCTCAGTTCGCCATCTACCCGAGCATCAAAGGCCGCCGCGTACTCATCACCGGCGGCGCCACCGGCATTGGCGAAGCCTTTGTGACCGGCTTTGCTCAGCAGGGAGCACGAGTCGCCTTCTTCGACATTCAGGATGAAGCAGCCCGTCAATTGGTCGACCAGATAGAATCCAACGGCCACCCGAAGCCAGATTACATCCACTGCGATATCACCGATCTGGACGCAGTTCGCACATCCGTGTTGAGCACAATTGAATCCCTGGGTGGCCTCGACATTCTCATCAACAACGCAGCCAACGACCTGCGGCAAACCGTTGAAGAAGTGACC